>NZ_JACIBH010000006.1:0-420598 GCF_014195245.1 Rhizobium sp. BK619
GCAGGAACTTGACCCCGACCAACAACACGAACAATACCTAAAGGCGGGTCAATTCTCGGTGGAAACGCCGGGTCAGCTCTCAGTGGAAATCAACATCCAGGGGCGAATCTCGACGAGGCATGCGCCGTCACCGCAATCAACGAAGCTGCTGAAGCGCTGAAATAGCCCCGTGCCAAGCGCAACGCTTGCTCCCCGGCCGCTGCCGGGGGGCGATGCTATTGCCCGCCTCGCCTGTCCGCCCTTGTGGACCTGTCAGGACGGCACTCTTTCATCGATCACATCTTTGCCGCCTGCGCCATTCTTGGCTATGTTTGAGTATCGATGCGAGCGGTGCCATTCCATTTTCGCGTGCTTTCCCGGGATGTATATCGGTCGCCTATCCGTTATTGCCGGTTCAATGCGTCAATAGAGGACTGCCATATGTCATCGGACGGTGATTGCGTCAGAACACGGCATCCTCTCCAGTTGCCGAGCTGCGCTTTTCGAATGTTGCTCGTCCTTCACCTCTGCTGATCGCCTTCGTTCCGGGTGAGCACATCTAGGGGGATGAAATACCGCCTCGGGCGTCTGAAGGGCCACGCAGAAGGGGTTGGAAAAGGAGTAGACCATTGACCTCTGCGCGGCCCGAACCCCGTGGAGGGGCAGGGCATACGCCATCCAACGATCCAAGCAGTTAACTACAATACCGAGGATGCGGTTCCCGTTCAGTTCCGCCACTCGTTGCTCTGCTTCGGCCATACTGACAAATGGTCACATGTAAGGGCTGTTCATCGAAGGTTCATTGTGCAGAAGCCCCAATAGAACCCTTCCGTCGTCGACGTAGTACCTCAGGCGGAAGGGAAGACCGAAACGTCAACATTTCGACCGAGGCTAATCACATGTCGCACAAATTGCTTCTCTCCGCTGCCGGATCGTTGCTTGCTGCTTTCATCATGTCGACGCCGGCACACGCGCTGACGATGAAGGAATGCAGCACAAAATATCAGGCGGCTAAAACTGACGGCTCCGCCACAGGCATGAAGTGGAACGACTTCCGCGCCAAATTCTGTGGCGCGGATGCGGCTGCCGCCGATAAGGAAGACGAGGCGGACGTCACAAAAACAACCGATAAAGAGCCGGAAAAGGCAACGACCGTGGCGCCGAAGAGCGTGAAGTTCCCGAAGGCGGTGGACAAGAAATATTCAAGCGAGACGCCTGGCAAAGGCCGCCTGCACACCTGCGTCGACGCCTATCACGCTGCCAAGGATGCCGGCACGCTGGGCGATCTGAAGTGGATCCAAAAGGGCGGCGGCTATTGGAGCCTTTGCAACACGAGCATCAAGGGTGCCGGCTGAGCACAGGCGCTTTCCGTTACCCGAGAAACCAGGCGGCTTACGCCGCCTGGTGACGAAAACCAAAACAGGCGCTATTCCACCATAAACGTGCCGCCCCCTTGGAGTATTTCTTACCCCTGCCCAAAGTGACGGGAATTCGCTATGCCGCCGTTCATGAGGCCAAGGGCAAGGCATTTGATGCCGTCTACATGGGAAGGTATCCACGGGGGAAATTATAACATAGTCCGCTTCCCGCGGAAGCTCGCGCGCCATCGGCGACACCCTGTCCAGATCTAAGATTCGGCTTCCCGGCGATATAACCCCGTGCAACACGACAGTGTCACCGTTCAAATCGCTCCAGCATTTTTCTTAACTGCGCATTTTGCAGCTTTAGCTTTACGGCCAGCTGACCCCTGAGCACCCGGATCTCTTCGTCAAGGCTCATCTCGTCTGCATGGGAGACGTGTGAAATCGCTCCCACTTTCTTGCCGCGACTTCGTTGTTTTCGCGGGGCGACCTCGACAGCTGGCCTGAGGTCCGCAACACCTTGAGCAGCAGTGACGTCGATAACAAGCCCAGCGGACAAAGCAGGACCAGCGGCCCCTTCGTTTCTGGTGCCTTCGCGGCCAACCTTGTCGAAGACATCGTTTTCGGCATTTTCGGAATGCACAAGTTGTGGGGAAACTGCACCGGTTCGAGGATGTGTCGCGTCGCTAGCCGGCCGATCAGCGCCATTCGCGCTCTCGCTGGCAGCCACGTCAGCCAAACTCGCAGTAGCGGACGCGTCCGGCTTAGCCTCGGTGGCCGAGAAGTTTTCTCTCTTTTGTTGGCGTCCCGGTGAGATCAGTCGGGCCAGAAATTTTCCAGGGAGACGCCATTAATCCACCCTCGAGCTTTATCCCGCAAGCAGGCTGCAAACTTTTAGTCCGGCAACAGCATCCACCGTTGCCAAACTGTATGTCTCGATAAGCATAGAAATGCGGCCGGCGATTGACCGGCTGCTTATATCAATCGAGCTTGAGCCGCTTGCGCAGATCGGCGTTTTCAGCGCGAAGTTTCTCGGCAAGAAGCTTGCGCAGTCGTTGATTTTCTTCTTCCAACTGCAGGAGATCTTCCATCTCATCGATCGCCGTCATCGGCGCGGCCGCGGCGATCTGCACAGCTTTTCTAGCACGGCCTGCAGGCGCACGTTTGGCGCTCGCGGCAGCTTCGATCGCCTTTGCCTTGCGCCCTCGCCTCCTGCCGTCACCAGCGCTGGTCAGAGCAGCTGCTGGCTTTGCCGCAGCGTCAGCTGACGCCGTCTCGGATGCCGCCGCTTTCTTGGCACGGGGCTTGCGCTGCATCTTCGGCGCAGCAGGCGTTTCGACAACGGTCGGTACATCGATCTTGGCTGCCGTATCAGTCTCGTCGGCCATGCTCATCTCCTGTGTATCTGATGCAGTTGTCGACGGCCCGAGAGGCGGTGTCAACAATGACTCGACCCGATCTGCTTTTGGTAAAGACATTTCGCTCTCGGACCTGCCATTCTGAGAGTTATCCGACAGATACGGCGGCGCCTCTTCCTCGAGGTCGCGTGCGACTGACTTTAGATCCATGTTGCCCCAGATCGAGCTTGACCTGGAATCGAGTTTTTGCCTGCCGGTTTTGTACTCGACGGCAAAACTGCGTTGCACTTTTTTCAATATAAGAGGCCCTTGGAGAATTCTCGGATGGGTTTGGTAAATGCTGATACATCGGAAATAACGATTACCGCACTGCCAGTCCATACCCTCAACAGCCTGCCGCCAGCTTTTGGCTTCTAGTTATGGTGTTCCCACGAAACGCAAGAGCTGACCCCGAAAGCCTAAGCACATGGCCGCATCGTGCAGTGGAAAGCCGTGGCCGGCGCAACTGCCTGACGTGACAACAAGCGCCTTGTTCAGGCGTCCACGAACAACGCGACATCGCCGGGGCAAGAGCATCCCTTCGCTATTTGGATGATCCACATTCCCTGTGAGACGTTGTAACGCGATTCCGGCTGCTAAATTCTTTGGGGCGAAGACACATTGCATCAGTCCCCGTTCCCTTGCGTGTCGCCCGAAGGTATCTATTGTCGACGAATGCCGGGCGGTTGGGAGTATGTAATGTCGGCAGTGCCGTTCTCAAAGATTTCGACGCCGCTCAACGCGCTGTTCGCTACAATTGGTCTCTTGGTCGTTGCTACACTGACGACGCAAGGCCTTACTGGACAGGAGAGACTTGCCTTTGAGCTGCTACTTGCGGCAATCTGGCTGGCCTATGTTCTCCAACTGAGCGGCACATTTCTTGCACGACGTCGCCGCTTGTCGGGCGGGATGCCGGCCCTCGTGATCGATTTGCTCGCGGTTCTGGTTCCGGCTGCTGCATTCTTGTTCGTTGGGTCCCGTGATCGAGACCTCTATTGCGCCATTTGGCTTCTCAAGCCCTTGCGCGACTCGACGTTCTTCAGGCTGCTGGCAAAGGTGGTCGCGAATGAATCGCGCAATCTGCTTGGCGTGACATCGGTGTTCGGCATCGTTCTTTTTGGCGCTGCGCTGGCTGGTTATGTCATCGAGCGCGACGCCCAGCCGGATAAGTTCGGCAGTATTCCGCAGGCGATGTGGTGGGCGGTCGTGACGCTGTCGACGACCGGCTACGGTGATGAGATCCCGCAGAGCCTGGCAGGTCGGGTTCTGGCCGGATTGGTGATGATGAGCGGGATCGGTATTTTTGCTCTTTGGGCCGGCATTCTCGCCACCGGCTTCTACGAAGAGGTTCGCCGCCAAGACTTCGTTCGCAACTGGAAATTGGTGGCTGCCGTACCCCTGTTCCAGAAGCTTGGCTCCGCGGCACTGATCGAGATCGTGCGGGCGCTGCGGCCGCGGATCGTGCCCGCCGGTGTCGTAATCTGCCGCAAAGGCGATGTTGGCGATCAGATGTTCTTCATTGTCGAGGGGCGGGTCACCGTGGCGACACCCGACCATCCAGTGGAACTCGGTGCCGGAAACTTCTTTGGCGAGATGGCGCTGGTCAGTGGCGATCCTCGCTCAGCGACGGTCAGCGCAGCAACCGAGGTATCGCTGCTGTCGCTCTACGCCGTGGATTTCCAGATATTGTCGAGCAGTAGTCCGGAGATGGCGGAGACCATCCGAAAGACGGCGTTGGAGCGGCGGGGCGGGCCGCCGAAGGAATAATCCATAACCTGATGGCTGCGCATTGCCGCGGCCGGTGGGCATTACATGACTGACTCGTCACTGAACTTTCATGGGGCCGTGATCAGCCTCAGCGGTTTTGAACCGCTCCCAAACGCTTCGGACAGCCTTAATCTGGAGCGCCCGCGACCGCGGCCGAAAAGACGGGGCGTCGAATTCAGGCCTCGAAAGCCAGCTCTGGCCGTGCCAGAACCGTTGACCCCTCTATTTCAGTGTCAGTGGCTGGTATTTAGGCTGGACCCTAATCATGCAGGGCTGGTTGCGTTCGCTTACTTCACAATGCGATAGGCGATATGCTGAGCGAGCGCCGTTTCGAGCACGCTAGTCGATCCTTGCCAATTCGTCATCGAATTTATTAAGGTTATCGAGATAACATTTAAAGGCTCGTCCGACTGCTCAGCGATTTTGCCAGTGCTTCGACTTACTATTCTCAAGTTCTTATCTGGCTTTTCGGGCGCCGACTCGCAGGTCTTCAAACATCCATTCTCCTGCTGTCCAGAACTGCTTTATAGCTCATAGCAGTATTCTCAAACGCGCAGACAAATTTCATTGTTTAGTAACTGGATACTGTCAATGTGCGTTTTAGCCATTGCGACTTCAGCGAGCAGCAGTTGTGTTGGCAAGGTCCGGCGCTCCGTTCGAAACGGGGCGCCGGGCCGATGTACGACAGTCAGATTGTGGGCACCTTCCGCAACGATGGTACAATGTCGACCATAGAATCGTGTTCGCGCTCGCCGATTTCTAACCGTCCGCCGGCATGAGCGACGTGGCGTGATCCCCCAAAGCGGTTCGGCAGCTGCGAAACTATATCGACATCGGCGATTAGTGACGCGTTGCAAAGGTGGGGCGCGAAACCGTCACTTTAGGGATAGTCGCTGGCGCCAGAGCGCAATTTCGTTCTGGCGTGGCCTGCGCCTAAGCGGGGCCTTGAGGCTCCAAAAAGAGACATTTCGCTCAAATTTTAGTGGTTTCTCGCACGGAATCTCCAGAGGGCATATGCATGCTGGGCCCATCAAAGAGGACGGGCAATGGCCAAGTTTAGAAAAATATCAATTGGCACGAAGGCTTCAATCGTAGCGGCCGCAGCGATTGTTGCCGCAACGAGCCCTCTCAATGCAACGGGGTTAAGCGCTCTGACGCGCACCAGCGGAAACAACTTAGTACGAATCGGCGAAGGGCCAAAGACTCTTGCACCTTTCGCAAGCGTCGTTTTCTGCATGCGGCACAAGGATCAATGCGTCAACACGGGCGGTCCGTCGATTATGGAACTCGACAAAAACCGCAAGTCGCAGCTCATCTCAGTAAACAATTCCGTAAATCACACTGTACGTCCGGTCAATGACAAGCCCGGAGCGGACGTCTGGAGCATGGACGTTGCCGCAGGCGATTGCGAGGACTTCGCGCTAACAAAGCGCAAGAAGCTCTTGCAATTGGGTTGGTCCTCAGGATCTTTGAAAATTGCTGTTGCTATAACGAACAACGGCGAAGGACACGCTGTATTGATCGCTAAGACCTCTGAAGGCGATCTAGTTCTGGACAACCGCTTCAACACGATCAAGGACTGGCGTAAGACGGATTTACGCTGGGTCATGGCCCAGTCAGGAGACAATCCTAAGTACTGGGCCAAAGTGAAGGCCGATGTGGAGGAGCCACAACTTGTTTCAGCCAGAGTAGCCGTGTCGGAAACAGCTGAAATAAATCACAGTAATGACCATGGCGAACACCAGTCGAACATCGCAATGACTTTCGCCTATTTTCAATAGATCCTGTGGTCAGCGAGCTGCGACGACCGGCAAGGGTGCGCCTCTTCAAAAATCATTGGAAATGGTCCGCGCCGGCGAAATCAGCCGAGCTGTTCCCTGCCCGCAAACCAAGACACCTAAGCGCCGGGAACAATCCGCCTCAGTTGCGCTCTTTCACCACGTGCTCTGTCCGAGTTTCCCCACGATCCTACGCCGATGGTATGCGAACCCGTGGCGCAGACGCAATCAGGTGACGCTCGTCCCATTTCTGCGCTCCCCATTGGCGGTTAGATAGTTTTACAAAACCAGTCGAGATTTTGGGGAGTGTTGAGGGCAAATCGCCTTACAAAATAAGCCCAAAAAAAGCGCCTCGGTATTAACCAATGATTAACTTTAGAGGTGACCTGGGCTGAGGATGAAAGTAAAGAAAGCACAAATCGAGTTCGACATAAGAGCGCACATGTCAACGGTAACGACGAAAGATAGTGAAAATAATATTTTTTCAAATTTTGCCAATGAAGAAAATATGCCATCGGATAGCGTTGATGTTCTGGATTCTGGACAAGCGGCAGTTCGTCCTACTTGGTGGGATTTCTTCCTCAAGAGGGTCTTCGATATTTATGCATCTTTCACGGCATTGCTAATACTGGCGCCGATTCTAATCATCATCGCGGCGCTTATTAGGCTTGAGACGCAGGGCTCCCCGCTGTTTTCGCAAACAAGGTGGGGTAAAGACGGTAAGAAGATCACCGTATACAAATTTCGATCCATGCGGTCAGAAGCATGTGATCCGAGTGGCGTTATTCAGACTGTCGAGAACGATCCGCGCATAACGTTTCTTGGCAGGATTTTGCGCAAAACAAATTTGGACGAACTACCTCAGCTTTTCAATGTGCTTCGTGGGGATATGTCGCTCGTAGGCCCAAGATGCCACGCTATCGGCATGCTCGCTGGCGGGATGCTCTATGAAGAGCTCGTCCCAGCCTACCATCGGCGCCATTTAATGCGTCCCGGCCTCACCGGGCTCGCTCAGATGCGTGGCCTTCGAGGACCGACCGATCGGCCCGCCAAAGCCCGCGCCAGAATAAATGCGGACCTTCACTACATTGAAAATTTCGATTTTTGGCTCGACATGAAGATCATCGTTGGGACGATTGTCCGTGAACTGCGAGGCGGAAACGGCTTCTAACTCCGTTAGACCGCTGAGACCGGCGACGTCGTTGTTCGCAGACAAGTACGGCTGCATCAACTAAGTTGCAACGCATTTGACCGCTCCAGCTTTCCCGCACCAGCCCAGATTTTGGATCAACAGAAGGACTATCAATGCGTATTGCTATGATTGGTGCCGGTTACGTCGGCCTTGTGTCAGGCGCCTGCCTTGCGGATTTCGGCCACCACATCACCCGCGTGGACAAGTCCGAAGCCAAGATCGATTCCCTTGAGCGCGGCGAAGTGCCGATCTTCGAGCCGGGTCTCAATGCAATCATTGAACATAATCGGGCGGCCGGCCGCCTCGACTTCTCTAAGGATCTGTCGGCTCCCGTCGCCGCCGCCGACGCAGTCTTCATCGCCGTCGCGCCGCGGCGACGGTCACGCCGACCTGAGCTACGTATATGCCGCCGCCCGCGAGATCGCCGCTGCAGTTACCGGCTTCACGGTCATCGTTACTAAGTCCACCGTTCCGGTCGGCACCGGCGACGAAATCGAGCGCATCTTCCGCGAAGAATTTCCGGGCAAGGACATCGCTGTCGTCTCGAACCCCGAGTTCCTGCGCGAAGGCGCTGCGATCACCGACTTCAAGCGCCCCGACCGCATCGTCATCGGCTCGGAGGACGCGCGCGCGACCGAGGTCATGCGCGAAGTCTACCGTCCGCTCTATCTCAACGAGGCGCCACTATATTTCTGCGAGCGCCGCACCTCCGAGTTGATCAAGTATGCCGCCAACGCCCTCCTGGCGATGAAGATCACCTTCATCAACGAAATCGCCGACCTCTGCGAGCAGATCGGCGCCGACGTGCAAAAGGTTGCCAAGGGCATTGGCATGGACAAGCGCATTGGCGACAAGTTCCTGCACGCCGGGCCAGGCTATGGCGGTTCCTGCTTCCCGAAGGATACGCTCGCCCTCGTCAAGACGGCGCAGGATTATGGCAGCCCGATGCGCCTGATCGAGACGACGGTTGCGATCAACGATAACCGCAAGCGCGCCATGGGCCGCAAAGTGATCGCCGCTTGCGGCGGCAGCGTTCGCGGCAAAAAGATCGCCATTCTCGGCCTGACCTTCAAGCCGAATACCGACGACATGCGCGACGCCCCCTCGATCACCATTATCCAGGCGCTTCTCGATGGTGGTGCAACCGTGCACGCCTATGACCCCGAAGGCATGGAAGCCTCCAAGGGCATGCTTGGACCGGTAGCCTACGGCAAAGACCCTTATGAAACCGCGAAGGATGCCGACGCGATCGTCATCGTCACCGAATGGGACGAGTTCCGAGCCCTCGACTTCCAGCGCTTGCATGCCGCGGTCAAAGCACCGACCATCGTCGATCTGCGCAACATCTACCCTGCCGCCGAAGTCAACCGTCAGGGCTTCAGCTATTTCGCCGTTGGCAAGAAGAGCAGCGTAAACAAAGCTAGCTGAGGAACTTGCCGGGGCCGAATTTACATTTGGGCCTCGCACCCTCGATAAGGCGCACCGCCCAGCTTGAGATGGGCATTGCACAATGAAACAGCGATCGCGTATCGCCCGTCTGGCGCCTTTGCGAAAGGGGTCTCGGGCATAACGAAAGCTCGCACTCCCGAAGACCGTTCCAAAGTTTGTGCGCCTTCTGGGGGACTGTCCAAGATAGCGCCCCCACCCGATCGAACCTCATTTACAATTCTGGCGTCAACTTCATTCCGCTGAGCCGGGCGTGAGCCAGCGTACTGGAGAACTGACCCGGTGATTTCTACTTCATTTCCACGCTCCATTGTCAGCGTATCAAATCCGGTTTTGCAGTCGGAACCCGGATAAATCGAGTCGCGGGAAGCATCATCTACAAATTCGTACTGGGAAAGCTTCCTATAGGTGCTTGGGCCGGGCATGAAAACATTATCTCGGAGACGAACCGGATATTTCCCGGCTGTGCAATCTAAAAATACTTCAGTACTCCTTTTGCCCGGATCGTAGACGACGGAGTTTGACAGCGAAACAATCGACCTAGGACTAATTCTCGGGTTTCGGTCGTTGTTATGTGCGAACAATACCCCGGAAATATCAATATCGAACACATCCGATCCAATCAGCAGACCCATCGAATGATTTCCCTTGGGATGACCCGCCGCTCGCAAAGCTTCAGATATAATTGAGTTTCTGATCTGAACATTGTTGGTGCCAGCGTGCCAGACGCTGAGGTTCTCATCGATCGCCCAACTCACGCTGACATTTTCCACAACCACGTTTTGAATCGCACCACCGTATTTCGCAGGGTTTCCGCCAATCGCGATACCATCTCTGACGCCTGAAACCTCAGGATCGCTTGACGGGCCAGGTCGTACGGAGACGTGGCGAATACAGACGTCATGGCTATGTACGCGAAGCGTCCCACCAACAAGCGTTACTCCCGGCTCAGGCGCCGTCTCGCCGGCCAAGGTTACGAACGGGGTCCGCAAGTCGATATCAGACTCAAGCCTGATTGTGCCGCCGACATCGAAGATAATTATTTTAGCTCCGGGCATTCTTGCTGCATCATCAAGACTCCCCTTCCCTTTAGGAGCGAGCGTTGTTACACGCACTATTTTAGCTCCCGGTTGAAGACCGCATTGAGAATTCGGCGCAAACTCCTCTGCTCGGAGGGGCGAAAAGGCGACTACCGTGGCGATCAAAATAGCCGAAAATGCCGAAAATGCCGAAAATGCTTTCATATAAATTATCTTTCGCAAACGTTGTGTAGAAGCATCGTTGGGGAGTGTTTTATTCACTTGTTTATATTAGAGCACGTCTATTGTCCCAATTGAATTTGTCGCACCCAAACCTTACCGAGGATGCTGGTCCCTACATGCCGACTTTGACTTTTTTTCTTTCGCTGTCTGGATCGTTAACCGCTTGGAAAAAGGCTGGCATTCTCGATCGAGAAATTCTCCATCTCAGCGAATATATAAAGGCTGGCGTGTTCGATAAAATTAATATCTTCAGCTACTCGCGCTCCGACCTTACGCTTTTAAGTGATTTGCGGGCCGCGGACTCGGTTTACGAAAAGTTTGATGTTCTCGTGCCTTCACGCAAGGCGACCAAACCGGTAGTTCTTTTGCATTCAATCTTCGGACCATTGCATCACTACCGTCGGATTGCGGCGTCTGCCGCGCTCAAAACCAATCAGATAAGTGGCAGTTGGGCAGCGCTAATTGCGAAAGTGTGTACGCGACGGCCCCTCCTGCTTAGATTTGGGTACATCCTTTCCCGGCGGTTTCGCCTGAATGGCCAGCGTTCGGCGGCGTTCCTCGCACGCCTAGTAGAGCGGATCGGACTTCGGCTCGCTGATGCCGTAGTAGTAACTTCAGAACAGGCCGCGGCGGAAATTCGCGGGCGCACAGAGTCCTCATCGAAAGTTCACCTTGTGCCGACCTATGTCGATACTGAGCTTTTTGCGCCGGGAAATGCGGTCGAACAAAATGGGCGATTTATCTACGTTGGCCGACTGACTCCGCAAAAGAACCTCGCGAATCTGATACGCGCCGCCCAATGCGGCGGATTTGAGATCGATATGTTCGGCGAAGGTCCGCTTAAGGGGGATCTCGCGGCACTCGCTGAAGGGCTCGGCGCTAAAGTGAGACTCTTGGGCAGTATACCGAACACAGAGCTCGCTGGCACGATGAAGAATTATCGCTATTTTGTATTGCCAAGCTTGCACGAGGGCTTGCCGAAGGTTTTGCTGGAAGCAATGTCAACCGGCTTGATTTGTGTGGGGACAAACATTCCCGGCACGAGCGATCTCATAAAAGACGGCGTGACCGGGTATCTTTCGGACGGAACGACCGATCTCGAACTCGCCGATGCCCTCCAAAGAGCTTCCGAAGGGAAAAACACCGGCTCCGCTGCGCGTGCTTTAATTGAAGAACGCTACAGCATACGCCGTTACATCGAGCAGGAAGCCGCAATATTCGAAAGTGTTTTCAACTGACATGTCGATAAAGGCAAAATCCCTATCAGGTATTGGCTGGTTATCATTTGCCAATTCGGCTAACCAATTAACGACACTTGTCGTTTTCGTCATACTCGCCCGTCACTTAACGCTGGAGCAGTTCGGCCTGGTGATGCTCGCAGTCCTGATCAACAACGTCTTCACAATCGTATTCAAGGAGGGAATTGTCGACTTCATCATCCGATGTGACGATGACCCTGGTGGCGACACCACGGCCACAGCTTTCTGGCTTCTTTTGATATTGGCTGCCCTATGCGTGGCAATTCAAAGCGGTGTGATCGCGCCGTTTGTCGACCATTTCTTCAGCGCAGACACGTCGGTGTACTTGGCCGCCATGGCACCCATTATTGTCCTGAACGCAATGAGTGTCGTTAACCTCGCCAATGCCCGAAAGAAATTCAACTTCAAGATCTCGGCTCTTCGGAACTTCATCAACGGGCTCTTGACCGGCATTGTGGCAATCGTCATGGCCTTGTTAGGATACGGCGCATGGTCGCTCATTATTTCCAGGATCGCCGGCGCCCTCGGATCAGCTGTGATCCTTTGGCATGAGGAACCGTATCGGCCGCAATTGATATTCAATGTCAAGCACGCAAAACGGATTGTATCCTATTCGGCACCAATTCTTCAATTCCGGCTTTTAAGTTATCTGTCGGGCCGCATGCCTGAGTTTCTTCTTGCTGCCTTCGCTGGTCCAGCCGCGTTGGCAATTTACCGGGTCGGTGGACGATTGATCGAGGCAGTCAACTCGCTCTTGCTGGATTCAATCGCAAACGTCCTCGTCACTACCTTTGCCAAGCTCCGCGACCGGGACACGGTCGAGCCCTATATACGCGTGACATCGGCGCTGCTCGCGATCCTTACCCCGATTTATATCGGATTCGGCGCTATTGCTCCCGAGTTGACGCATGTTCTCTATGGCGAGAAGTGGGCGGAGAGTAACATCGTTTTAACATTTCTGTCGCTTCAGATCGTGCCAGCCGTTCTAAAGATGGTCGCGATTACGCTGTTCAAAACTCGTGACCGCACCTCAAAATTGAGGACGCTCGGCATCCTGGATATCGTGTCGTCCGCTCTGTTCGCATTGACAGCGACGACCGGCAGTCCTTCAACAGTGGCGGCGGCGGTTGTCATAAGCGCTTTCCTGACTTGTGTGTTCTATCTGGCGGCCAGCCAGAAGGCATTTGGGATTTCGGGGGCATCCGTCGTCAAAGGAGGATCGCCGTATTGTATCGCAAGCTTGGCGATGTTTGCCGTTGTCTACCCCCTGGCAGGGTTGCTACTGTCGCACATGCCGCCGCTTGCTGCGGCAATGGTCGCAGCCCTAATAGGCGCTCTGATTTATGCTGCGATCATCCTTGTTTTTTTCAGAAAACAATCGCTGAGCCTGCTAGCCGAATTATTGTTTTTGCTGCCCACTCGTCTCAAAAAGCTTTTCGTAAAACGCGAGATTATGCCGGCGGACGAAGGCAAAAAACCGTAAAGACGCTTTCGAAATGCGTCATCTTCGTCTGGCGTCTATCAGCCTGGACTGCATATCCATGTCAACGGCCAAGCCGAAGTCCTTGATGTCTTGAACGGGCGCATGCTCCAGAAAGTGCGCCAGATCCGATGCGAGGGCACTGGCGGCGGCTGAACGGGTGACCGGTTGAAGGCTGAGCCATACTCGCATCCGAAGACTAAGCACGTCGGGCTCGACAGGCGCGTATTTGGATGACAACGACATGAGGGCCGCGAGCTCGGCAGTGTTTTCACCTTGCAGCCTGCGAAGCATCGCAAAACGGAGCCAATAGTTACCCTCTTTCGGCGAGCACCCAAGAGCGAATTTCATATATCGGTCGGCGCGAGTGAGCGTATCGACCCAAGCCGAAAGACTTGGCTCCTGCGCCGCCTCATCGACGGCGTGAAGCATGATAGTTACCGCCGGCATTACCAAGTCTTCCCGGCACCCGTGAGACTGTTTGAGTTCCATCGCAAGCGCGGCCGCGCGTTGCGCTGCTTTCTGACTTACAGAATGACCACCCTCGATACGAGCAGCCGTCGACACCAGATCGCTGAACCGAAGCGTTTTATAGAACTCGGTTCCCGCGAATATCGTCAACAGCCCGCAGGCGATCGAAAGCGCCCCACCTAAAACGGATTTCACGCGCTACTTATCTTCCAAGTAATAGTCTGAGTATTTTGAGTGATAGTATTCAACCGAACCATGCGATCGATAAAGCTTTAGTTTCTTAGTGTCGACCTTATTGAGAACCGCACCGATCGTTCTGGAATGTATTGCAGGCTCACTGCCCAACACAGCTTGCACGACCTTACGAGACGTCATCCCCCACTCAATAACCAGCATAAAACTATCAATGAGGGACGCCATAGCTCGAGCGTCGATGACCGGTCCTGCAGGCGGGAGGTCAATAATCACGTAGTCGAACTTAGCGCGAGCAGCTGCCAGAAAATCTGCCATCGCCTTCGACGACAGCAATTGCGCCGAGTTTGAGACGCGTTTATTGACCAACGCTGGTATAAATTCAACACCGCTTTCTTCAATACGGATGAGTATATTTGCGGCCGATGCGGAGCCATTCAAGATCTGGGGCAAGCCAGATTCTGCATTTGGCGCCAAAAGCCTGGAGGTTCCTGGTTGCCTGAAGTCCGCATCAAGAAGCAACGTTCGGCTGCCCTCTGATGCCAGCAAGTGGGCCAGGTTGATAGCAGCGGTGGACTTGCCCTCCCCGGGCAATGCCGAGACAACCCCGACAACCCGGCAGCCAGAGGTTTCATCGGATTCAAGAGCGATCTTCGCAGCTCTCAAGGTCTCTGCGAACATCGACATCGGGTGCGTTATGACATGATTTACCGCGCCATCTTTAACGGTAGGCATGAATCCAAGGAAATCGATATCGAGCGAGTTTCGGACTTGATCTCCAGTTCTGAAATACTTGTCCTGAAACTCCAGAAATGCCGAAGCTGACATGCCAGCGGCAATGCCCAGGATGCCGAACAGCGCAAGCGCCAGCGGCTTTTGCGGATAGCTTGGTACAGTCGGATTTTGAGCCTTCTCAATAATCCGCGCCTCGGTTATCGGGAACGACTGTTGCTGCGTGGCTTCCTGATACCGCGCAAGGAACGTCTGATAGAGGTTACGAAAAGTATCGGCCTTCCGTTCAAGTTCACGCAGTTGAACCTGCGTTTCCCCGGCTGCTGCGCTCACTTTGCTGGCTTGCCCGACACTGTCGGAAAGCGACTTTTCCTTCGAAAGGGCTACATCGTAATCGCTCTTATAGCTCTCAGATATGCGACCCAACTCTTCAAACATCAGGCGCTCATACTCGGCCATCTGCCCTCTCAGCCGAACCGCTTGAGTGTGATTGGGCCCGAGACGTGCAGAGATTTCCGCCTCTGTCTTGGAGGCTTCGAGATATTTCATTCTTAGATCGTTCGAAATCGAACTGTCCAAAACGTCGGTAACGATCGCGTCAGTGCGATGAGCGTCGATGATTATCTTGATACGATCATATCGAGCTTTTGCCTTGGCAGTCTCCGCCTGCGCATCAATGAGCGCTCTGTTAAGCTCAGATAGCTGTTGATCGGATATGAGTTGGCCGCTGGTTGCAAGAAGTCCATTGTCGGATTTGAATTTCTGTACCGCCAGATCCGTCTCAAGCGCTTTCTGTCTCAATTCGTCGATTCGCTGCTCCAGCCAGTCGCTGGCACGGCGCGTCGCGTCATACTTAGAGTTCAGTTTATCGAGCAGGTAGCCCTCTGCAATGGCATTCACAATTTTCGCAGAAAGGGCGGGCGATCTGGAGGTATACCCTATGTTCAATACGTAGGTTCGACCAACACGGCTCACCGACATGTTCGTTTTTACAGCTGCGGCTGCGTTTTCGCGGGCCTCGTCTATGGCATCCGGGTCTTCTGCTGAACTGGAAAAAAACCGCCGCAAATCAAGGAGCTGAGCCAAGCCGCTGCGTAGTGATTGGCTCGGCGACATGAAGATCGCGTTGTCCTGCAACTTAAGTTTGTCGACGACGGAAAGTGCCACTGAATCGGACCGAAGAACTTCAACTTCGCTCAAAACAGCGGCATCGTCGTTGACGGTGGCTCCGGTCTCGCTCATTTGGCTGAGGAGACCGCTATTGCTTTTGTCAATCAGCAGTGTGGCCGACGCAGTGTACATTGGTACAGCGCTTAGTAGAAAAGCTGCTCCCACCCCGAGCCCAACTGCGAGCGCGATGGCGACGACGGTCCACCGTCGACGAATTATCGCGAGGATAGCGTCAACGTCGAAGTTATCGCGTCGGGTACGAAACTCACTGCCGAGTTCAGCGGCATCATTTTTAAATGGGGACAGCATTCTAACTCCAACGCTACCAATTAATTTGGACTAACCACATTCGTCACGATGGTCGTTGATCTTCCGGCGGCTCTGGCCGCCAACCGTGTCGGTGCAGTCGTTGCGGTCGCCACGTCGCCACCGACATTTCCACTGTTGCCGACCGCTCCCGTATTGCCGATATCTCCTGCCCCGGCAGGAGCGGCACCGTTACCCAGTGCGGCAGTTGCGGTGTCATTGGCGGCACCGAGAAATGCCGTTATGACCTCCTCCAGGCCGCTGGCCGCGATTTTCTCCTGGATTTGAAGTGCGTATTCCGGTTGAGATACGGCGCACGCCCTTGCTGTCCAAGCCAAACCGGCGCCAATCGCTGACTTCTGGCCCGGCGAGGCGCCGGCGGCAAGCTGGACAAGGCGGTCGACATTATCAAACCGACTTCCAGCGAGGGTCCTGACCTCCAAGGACATTGCCGCACCGCCGGTCGGATATTTTGTGGTCAGATCGGCAGGTTGAGAGGAGAACGAGTCCAACTGCTCCGGGCTCGCCTTTGCCGGAGCGATGAAACACGATGCTCCCGCGTCAACAGCTGCATGTACTTGACCAGCACCAAACAACAACACCAAAGCAGCTGCGCACCGTAGTTTAAAATAGCTCATTCCCTCACCTCATTTTCGCGTGCGGACCATATTTTGTGGGAGTGCTTTAAACAACCGCCCGGCCCAGGTTAGTTACTGTATCGTTAATTTCCGGCACGTCGCGAATAGCATCGCGTGTCGTCACGGTGCTTGACGTTGCCCCAAAACCGAAGGGAACATCTGGCGCGGCGCCACCGCCTCCGCCGAAACCGTCTTTGCTGGAGGCAGAGCCCGCTTTGACGAAAAGGAGGAGAGTTGTGTTGTCTACGTTGATCTGGGCGCGATCGCTCCCAACCTTACGGCCCTTTGTCGTAGCTTTAACTGTCGCTTTCTGGTCCAGCGATTTATCATCGCAGCCAGAACCCAGGAGCGAGCGTCTAGCCGAGCCAACGCAAGGGCGACGGCCTGAAGAACCTTAGGACCACTTTTCATCAAGATCGCATTTCCTCAAACCTAACATTTTGAAATCGTTTAACAGATCAGCTTGTCGTTTTCGAGCGCTTCGCGATTTATTTTGAAGATGTTGCACTGGGGCAACGTCGTCACGACAAGTCTATGTGAATCGTTTAAATGTTGTATTATCTGAGATACCATGCATCCTAATATTGCCTTTGTCTTGACAGGAAATCCCAAAAGCTATTCCGGCGACCGCGGCAAATAGGTTGTTAACGCCCGGTATTTGGAGAGGGAAATCGACCAAGGAATGGGCAAGTAGCGTAAAAGTCGCGCTTATACCTAATGCTGCAAACGGACGGAAGCGTCGGCGGAGCTTCATACCGCCGAGATAGGTGCGACACAGAATCCACATCCCCCCCGCCAGTGCAACGAGGAAAATCGCGCCAAGTCCGAAAGTGCCCTCTAGAAAAGTGTTGTGCGCCCTATCCCATATACCGTTTATTCCACAATCTGCGCTCCGATAAGGCGGAAACGCCGAGCGAAATGCGCCGAAGCCCGTCCCTACCCAAAAGTTTGTGCCAGCCCTGATACCAGACAAGACCGATTCGTACGTGCATACCCGACTATCGGCAAGTTTTTCGGTGGTCAGGCGAATGATCGCTCCTTGACCGAACAAAACGATACACGAAAGAATGAAGCCGCCCATGAGAAATGAAGGAGTGACCGTTCGTTGCTCCTCGCGCGCCGGACCGCCGGAAGAATATGCGCGGAGCAATACTGCCATCAGCAGGCAACCAAGTATAGTGGCTGCTATGCCCGCCCTCGACTTGGTCAAAAGTAGCGCAAATATACCTATCGCGAACAGCGCGGGCGTCATCCATCTCCATGTAGGCTTCCCCTTGGGTGCTGCACGCTGCCCATAAAGCATGAGCGCCAAGAGAACCTGCAGAATGAGACCTATGTAGGCCGCTGCGTTATTTCGATTCACAAATGGGCCTGTGAGGCTCTCCTTGTAATGCAGCTTGTCTGCCAAGACGATATGATCAGGGTCTACAAAAAACTGGATCAGCGCCCCAACTACGATTGCGCCGCCCCATGCACCGAGCAGCCGCAGCAGGCGCAACGCCCTATCGTCGCCGGTCGATACGGCCCGAAACAAAAAGAAAATGACGATAGGGACGAGTAATCGCAATATCGCGATATCGGTTGCCCCGGGTGACACAGAAATCGTCTTTTGCCGAATACTCTCGAAGCTTTCGAAAGCCGCGCCGAACGTCATGAAAGTCGAAATATCCAAGGACTGCGAATAGGCGGCAGCTGCCAACGCGCAAGCGATGATGAATAAAAGCCATAGTGTTTTTGTCTCAGCGGCGCGGGGCATCAAAACAAATGCCACCGCGCCTGTTACGAACGTCAGGACAGCGATAAATTGGAACTGAAGTTCGGCGACACCTCCGTATGCTAATGCCGAGAGTGCCACGAGGAAACCGAGCCAATGTGCGTAAAAACGTGACCTCACAACCGTCACCGCACAGCCGTCACCTGAGGGGGTTTCCCAGCGGCGATTGTTTGCGTCATTTCTCGATCCTGCTGCGAGTAGAACGCGGGATTTTGAGCCACGAGAGGAATTATGTACCAGAACATGAAGTCTGCCTGGAGCGGACCATCGTTGTGGTAAAATATGTGCACGATATACGGGACGAATGCGAGCACGCCCACCAAATTTTTCGAGCAGGCGCGCAGCAGGTATGGAACGACAAAAAGCGCCAACACCCCATGCTTGTTGATAAACATCAAATAGTAATTATGGAGCGCATGGACCGTGATCGCCTGAGAATTGGGATAGTTTTTCAGCCAATCCCAGTACTCGGAATAGTGAGCGATGCTGTCGAATGACAGCCCATATCCGAATGGCCTATAGAAGAATAACATCGAACCGTAGACGCTAAGTACCAGACGTCCCTCGCCCGAACTGTTTTCCGTGTTGAATGTCCGAAGCCCGGAGGAATTCATGGCCTCAACAATAGAATCTCCAAGGAGAACTGCAGCCACCATGAAAAGGCCACCTAACAGCCCGAGCATCGGCTTAGCAGACGCCAAATACAGGCAGAAAAATATAGCTAAGCCAAGCATCGGCGACCGATTACCAGAGCATATTGCAACGAAACCGATGAGTGCGATCGTCGCAATCAGTCTTCGATCAAACCCGCTCATGATAGCATTCCGCCCAACTTGGCTAACGCGGTATGCGAAAATTACGGCAAAGGCCAAACTCAGCTGCGTTCCGAGATGAACCGGGCTATATGACAAACCCAACGCTCGGTAATGTGGGTCAAATCCCTCGAAATCTACGAGATCCCGTGGCTGTAAAGCGGACAGTGCGTCGTAGGCGGACCAAGCGGGCGAAAATCCGACAAATTGCAAGACGGCAAAAATTGACGAAATCGCGACCGGCAGCAAAAAAATTAAAACCATTGACTGATAGCCAACGATAGTTATCACGCAATATCCGACAATCAAGCCGATGATTGCTTGAATGTGGATCTGGAAAACTTGACCGATGGAGTAGGTGAAGCCGTCGCCCACCAAAGCGCTGGATATCAGTGCACAACAAGTCAAAAACGTAATGACAAATATCTGATTTCTTTGGTCCTTAACCGCGCGAACGATAAGTCCAGGCTCACACGCGCCCACCACGGCAAGTAACACCGCGACGAACAGCAATCTTACGGGCAGCCCACCGACCGATAGTCTCACCAGCACAACGGCAAGCATCATGTTGATCGCAAACAGGGTCGCTACTATCGGTTTCAGCAAGACGTTACTCAACAGGTTTCACGGTTTTGGCGTTCAATCAGTGGACTTGCGAGTACCATTCGACGAAGCGCCGAACACCCTCAGACACAGGTGTCTGGGGCGTATAGCCCGTCAACAACTGAAGAAGCTCGGGCGCTGCATAGGTACGAGGCACATCGCCCTGTTGCATAGGTAGCATATTACGCAACGCTTTCTGATCCAGCGCCTGCTCTACAGTTTCGATAAATGTTTCCAAACCAACCGGCTGCCCGCCCCCGATGTTCACAATGCGGAACGGGGCGTGCATTGATATAGTGTCAATCGCGGCGTTTGCAGGCGTCGAGGGCTGCGGAATCACTGGTATGAGTCGGACAATCGCTTCAACTAGATCATCGATATAAGTGAAATCTCGGGACATTTGCCCATGTCCATAAACGTCAATTGGCTTGCCGTCGAGTATGGCACTTACGAATTTGAAGAGCGCCATATCCGGCCGGCCCCACGGGCCGTAAACTGTGAAAAACCGAAATGCGGTGGTGGGAATCTTATGAAGGTGCGATTGGCTGTGCGCCATCACTTCCATAGCTTTTTTTGTCGCTGCGTAGAGGGTCAAAGGCTCGTCTGCCTTGTCCGACTCCCCAAATGGAATCTTGCTATTTGCGCCATAAATAGACGAAGTCGATGCCAGAAGAACGTGATTGGGTCGAAACTGCCGGCACAAATCCAGTATGTTCCACGAACCCACCAAATTTGATCCGATGTATGCGTCAGGATTCTCCAAGCTATATCTCACGCCTGCTTGAGCGGCCAGGTGCACGACAACATCGGGTCGAGCCGAGTTGAATGCCTCTGTCAGTCGCTCACGGTCCTCGAGCATTGCGATGACCGGGTGGAAGCTACTGTAGCTCGATAGAATTGCGTGCCGCCGTTCCTTTAGAGAGACATCGTAGTACGGCGTCATCCCATCAAACCCCGTCACGGAATGACCTTCCTCCAACAGACGTCTCGCAAGATGAAAGCCGATGAAGCCCCCAGTTCCAGTCACTAGAAATTGCATATCTCTTCGTCTTCTCTTTATCTGCGGCAAATTTGCCTCGGATCGTGCCGACACTAAGCACACCCGGATGAATAATCTATAAGGGACAGTCCGATTGGCTATCTCTCAACAAAAACACGCGCCATGTGATCACGTATTGGTTTTGTGAAGTAACTTGCGACAGATCGATCGTTCCCCCTGATGAACGACTCCACGGGCATACCGGGAAGGAGCTTCAGTTCCTTCAGCTTTGCGACTTCATCAGTCGGGATGGCAATGTCGCATTTGTAAAACGCAGTATTCGTTTTGGCATCCATCTCGAGATCCGCCGACACTCTTACGACCTGGCCGGTCAAATCTGGCGTTGTATTTCGATCAAACGCACTAAATTTTAGGAACGCTGACTGACCAACGGCAACCTGATCGATCATCGATGGCGCAAGCCTCACGCTCACCACGAGTTCACTTTGGGACGGGACTATCTGAAGGAGCGTTTCGGCCGGTGTGACAACAGCACCAACACTGTGGATATTGAGATCGTGAATAGTGCCCGCTGTTGGCGCACGTATTTCGACACGATTCAGTTGATCGCGGGCCGTGACTTCTTTTTCGGTCAGTTCATCCAGGCGGCTCTGAACGTCTCTTTCCTCTGTTTCAACCTGCGACCTTAGATCCTGATCGATCTGCAATAGCTGGATCCTTATTTCCGAAATCCGTGCTTTCGCACTCGCTGCGGAGGCAACCAGTTGCCCATTCTCGCCCTGAATGCGCGCTTCGCTTCGATCAAGGCTATTCAATCTGTTGAGTGAAACAAGACCTTGCTTGTAAAGACGACGTGTTCCTTCCAATTCTTTATCGATCAGACTGATCTCTTGAGCCTTTGCGGCTTGTTGGGTTTCCAAGCCTTTGATCTGCTCTTGGTACTGGTTGATTTGTTCACCGAGTTGTTGACGCTGTCCCTCGCGCGCGTCTCGACGGCTCTGAAAGATGCGACGCTCCGCTTCCATCACTCCGTCGATCTTGTCGGGCGCAAGTCGCAACGCTAGCTCCGACGGGACGACAATATCTTGCAGTCCTGTCCCCTCGGCAAAAAGCCTGGCCTTCCTTGAGTAGAGCTGATTAATTGCGGCCTTCAAGATCTCGTAGTTCATCTTGGCAGCAGTTGCATCCAACCTGATTAGCACTTCGTCGCTCTGCACGACCTGTCCTTCGCGCACCAGGATCTCGGTTACTATTCCCCCACTAGGGTGTTGGACCGGCTTGATGTTTCCGTCAACGACGAGCGTTCCGGGTGCGACTACTGCGGTTGCGAGTGTTGTACTCCCGGCCCAGACGGCAAAACCGCCAAATATCGAGATCACCGCACATACGCCAAACAGCATATGACTGCGTAGCGATTTTTGCAGTCCCTTTCGCGTCTCCCCGTTCATGCTCCGAGATCTCCATCGACAACCTTAAGCGTTGTTGCCGGCAACGCCCGAGGCCCCTCGGATATTCGATTGATGATGGCATCCCGCTTCCCGTACATTGCGACGTCGCCGTTTCGCAGCATGAGTACATGGTCGACGATGTTCATGATGTCAGAACGATGCGCGACAACAACAACAATACCATTTCTGTCCTTCACTCGTTGCAGTGCGTTAGCGAGCGCACGCTCTCCATCGACGTCCAGATTTGAATTCGGCTCGTCCAGCACCACCAAGAATGGCTTCTTGAAAAGCGCCCTTGCAAGGGCAATACGCTGCCGTTGACCGGCCGATAGATTTTTGCCGCCCTCTCCGACCGCGGTTTCATATCCATGCTCGAAGTGAACGATCATGTCGTGTGCGCCCGCCGCATGGGCTGCATCCAATATATCGTCGTCATTCGCATTTTTATCGAAACGGCTGATGTTTTCCGCTACGGTCCCCTCAAAGAGTTCGACTGTCTGAGGAAGATATCCGATGTGCGAACCACGTGCAGCGTCCGTCCATTGATCTAAGGCCGCACCATCAAGTCTAATCTCTCCCCTTAATGGCGACCAGATCCCGGCAATTGCTCGCACGAGACAGGACTTACCTGAACCGCTAGGACCGATGACGCCGAGTATGCTTCCCGCCTCAAGCGCGAACGAGGCGTTTTTGACAGCTAGCTTCTGGGTCCCGGGTGGCACGATCGCAACGTTTCGAACCTGCAAGTTCAGCTGTGGAGCGGCCAGGTTCGTTTTATGCTCGGTGACCGTTGCTAGTTTGGAACTCTCACTAAGTCGTCGCCACGCTTGCATCGCGCCAATCAAACACTTCCATTGGCCGATAACTTGCTCCACTGGTGCGAGCGCGCGGGATACAATTACCGAGGACGCCAAGATCATCCCGCCAGTCAACTGGCCATCAACGACGAGAAACGCTCCGAGTGCGAGGACACCCGACTGGACGGCATATCTGAACGTCTTGGATGCGCTGGCAGCCATACCGGCAAGATCGTTTATCTTGCGGCCCGATTTCGCATGCGCCTCGTGATGGTCGAACCATCGCTCATACGCGCGATCGAAAAGCCCCATCGACGCAATGGCTTCCACATTTCGATGAACCTCTTCCTCCAGCCGACCTCGGGCGGCGAGCGTAGCGCTAAGGTTTCGCGCTTCTCGCTTCGTGGCAAAATGCGTTATTGCCGTCAGCATGACCAGGACCAAAAGTGCTGAAGTAGCAGCAACCCCGATATACGGATGAAAAAGAAAACATACGAAAAGGTAGAGAAGCGCCCACGGAAGATCAAACAAAGACAGGAGGCCGCTTCCGGATAGGAACTGCCTTATCTGATCCAAATCCGCGGCCGGCCTCGTTGCACCCGGCCGCACACCTGCAACACGAGGCATCGTTGCAATGATGCGGAAGACCGAGGATGCTAGGTCAATATCTAAGACGCCGGCAACACGTGCCATAATACGGCCGCGTACCACGTCCAAAACGCCCGAGAAGAGATAGAGAAATGCAGCGAGAACACCCAGTGCAACGAGCGTAGGCATGTTCTTGCTTGGTATCACCCTGTCGTAGACCTCAATCATGAAGATTGGACCTATAAGCGCCAGAAGGTTTACGCAGCTTGTCAGAACCACAGCCATGATAACTGCGGGAGTAAAAACACGCGGGGGGAACGGTCGAGTGTGACTCATTTTTGACTGCACTTGTTGGGTCCTGCCCTCACGATCCAACGCTTAAGCGGCAGCCGCTTTGCTGGGCTCGTGATTGTGGACGGGATGAATATCATTGTCATTGGATACGCCGATCTTCGCCAATATTGTTTCAACGACCTCATCCCAATCGGGAAATAAATTCCGATTTACCGTGAACGATTCGGGATCGAGCAGGGCTTGCTCGATCAAATCAGCGAGCTGGGTGCCATTGTTGGGATCGAAGTAGTGAACATCTGGCAGTTGGAGGTCGCGATTGGCGTCAATGTCCGAAAGCAGAACGGGCGCACCGCATTGTATTGCTTCGAGGACCGAATTGGACATACCCTCGTGTATCGAGCAGTTAACGAAAACCGCGGCTTTGCGCAGTCGTTCATAGACCTCCTGCCGATTGAGAGCACCCTCCATCCTGAGGTTTACCAGCCCGCGGCGCACGATATCCGAAGACAAAACGTCAATTTCATTCGTCTTATCGGGCCCACCGACGATCGTGACGAGTGTTGAGCCCAAGACGCTCGCAGCCTCGACCAACACCGAATAGTTCTTCTGGCTCGTAATGCGGCCAACGGCTAGAGCGCCAACGCGCTGAGTTTCAACCGCGCCCTCGTCTCTAGTAATCCCATTCCGGACAAGGGTAGCAGCAATCGCTTTTCTACTAAGGTGACGCTGAATACTGGGCGAAACCGCGATAACGTGATCAGCAAATCGCATCGTCTTTTCCGAAAAACGGAAGTAAAGCTTGGCTAAACGGCCCCATTTTGGGAGAAGGTAATCTATGGAACCGCTCCGCACCGTCACCAGCGGGCGTCGACGGGGGTTGAGGCGAGTAAACAAGCCGAGCGCGGCTGAATTTATACCAAGCAAAAAGACGTAGTCGTAACGTCCAGTTAAGCACAGCCAAGCTGCCTTCATGTAATATAATATCTTATCGGTTTTTCCGAAACCAAATGTGCCGGTTACGTGAACTCTTACCGACGAGTGGGCACGGTCGTCGTGTTTTAGGCAGGTAGCCTCTACGTCGATAATCTCTGAAGCACGCTTGCAGAATTCCTCAGCAAACTTCTCGACTCCTCCTTCGTGGCCGGTGATCCCCCGAGCACCGACTACAAGCATTTTCTTTTTACTTGCCAAGACCGATACTCCTTCGAAGGCGCCTGAAAAAATTTGGAGTTAGAAGAATGAAGGAGTACTTGAGGATGGTCCGTGCTGCGTCTGAGAGAGAGCCGGCTTCCGATATGTCCATCAATCGTGCTGCGAATGAAAATAAAGCCTGTCTTTTCCGTTTGGCCACGGTGATAGATTCTGCCGAGTACCGGCGCTGGATGAGTTGCTCCGGAATGCAGGAGAACGTCAGCCCCTGGCGGGCGGATCGAAGATAGAGTTCGTAGTCCTGAGCATATCTGAAAGGTTCACAATAGCCGCCAATGTCGACCACTCGGCTCCGGCGATATGCAACCGTCGATGCGACAATGAAGTTTCTTTTTCGGAGCGCGGCCACTATTTCGTGGCCCTCGATCGGACCTTTGATTGCCCAAGTCGAACTATTGCCTTCAGATTTCCCCTCGGCAAACGAGTATACGAAATCAGCTGAAGTTGCCTGAAAATGCGCATAGATCTTGGCGAGTCTCTGCTCGGTTGGAATGTCATCATCGTCGTTTCGGACAATCACATCGCCGCTCGCAATGCGAAGGCCGACATTCAGGCTTTTCGTCAACCCGAGGTTTGATGGATTGACATGTATCTTCAACCGCTTGTCCGTGGCTGCCAACGCGTTGAGTTTGGCCACATCTGCGCTCGGATCGTCGACTACGATGACGATCTCCAGCGGCACATCGGTCTCTCGCCGAAATGTGTCGACAACCTCCTGCAGGTCGCCTCCACCGGTGGTACAAATTAGAATTGAAAGCATCGGGATGCGGCCTGCGAGATTAATTAAGTTATTCTTCTTCGAACGCGCCGCTGACGAGCGGCGCGCTCAGAACCAAACATCAGACGATGTGGGATATCTTCTGCTTGCACGGCCACTGGGTGAAATGTTCGATATGGCTACGGCGTTTCCGCCCTCTCCATGAGCGTCCTAGTAACGTGCAGAGGTGGGTTTGGTGTTAACGAAGAACGGCATTATTTAATTACTTGTGATTGAACGCGCGGATTGTTACCGGCGCGTTCAGACCAACCATCAAACGATGTGGATATCTTCTGCGTGTACAGTCACTGGGGTGAAATCTGCGATATGGATTGCAGCATTTCCGCCCTCACCATCTGCATCGTAGTAAAGTGCGTAGGTTTTCGTGTTAAAGACGAACTGCGCGCCCGCGCCTTCGGCTTCACTCTTGTCACTCGACGTGAATAAAGCGTTGACGTCGTAATCGGCCTTGTTGAATTGCAGCGAGTCGATACCGGATTGGAAATCGCGGATTCGGTCGATGCCGTTAGCAGCACCCGCGGCCTCAAACACAAAAGTATCTGCCCCTGCTCCACCGGTGATGTCATCGTTGCCGGCCCCGCCGCGGATCACATCGTTGCCGTCCAAGCCTGCGATCTTGTTGTCCGCGGAATCGCCAGACAGCTTGTCCGCAAAAATCGAGCCTTCAAGATTCTCGAAGTTTTTCAACGTGTCGCGGCCAGCACCGATTGTGTCCTGCGACTTTGTGTTGATCGAAAGATCGACCGTCACTCCACTGATCGCGTCTTTGTAAGACACCAAGTCAACACCGGTGCCACCGTCCATGAAGTCATTACCATTGCCACCGCGGATGATATCGTTGCCCGTCAGACCCAATAAGTTGTCGTCGCCGTCGCCGCCGAAGAGGGTGTTGTTTCCGCTGTTGCCCTTGATGGTGTTGTTAAGCTCATTGCCGGAGCCATTAAGGTTATCTTCGCCCATTAAGGTCAGGTTTTCGACATTGGGACGCAGGGTATAGCTGATGTATGACTTAACGTGGTCAATACCCTCGCCGGCGAGTTCCACCACCACGTCCTGAGCGCTTTGCACGACATAAGTGTCGTTACCCACGCCACCATACATCTTATCGTTGCCTTCGCCACCATCGAGGAAGTCGTCGCCAGCGCCGCCGACCAAGATGTCGTTCCCGATCCCGCCGCGCAGATTGTCATGGGCATCGGTTCCGACAATGTTATCGCTTCCGTCTGTGCCGTAGACATTAACTGGACCTGCTTGATCAGAAAAATCGCCGTCCTGGCCCGGTTGAAGATTAATTGTAGCCACTTTTATACTCCCTGTTAACTTGTGTACTGATGATTTGAGTTAGCTTATCCACATCTCAGGATTTAACTTCCCTCACGCGGGACGCTACTAACATTGTCCTAAATAGCAACCCTGTTTAAACGATAATTAGCGTAATCGTACTATGATTAATGCTGCTAAAGCCCTGGATATACTCAATCCCAGATTGAATCATCATAGATATTTCACCAAGTATTCGATATCGATACAACTCCATGAGCTATTTGCTTAATGCGGCGTTAACGTCAAAGACCAATTTTGGGGTCAATGACAAATTGTGCATTTGACTCAGCTACGGCTCGCATCCGCGCACGCTGTCAATGCAGGAAGAACGAGTGTAACTCCTCGAAGCAGTATGGCCTTTCTTGCGTTATTACTGCTTTTTGACGTAGCCAAATCCACATCTCCAGATTTAATTTCTATCGGGTGGGAGGCTACTAACATTGTTTGAAACGGGAATCCGTTTAATCGATAATTAACGTAAACGTATTAGGTAAATATCCCAATGGAGGCGCGAGCATCTCGATTATATCAGTCGGGGATTGCATACCTCAGCAGGCATTTGGCTGTCGATTGAGCGGCGCGAGCTATCTCCTTAGACATTAACGTATGGTCCAATTTTGGGATCAATGATAAATGTCGGTTTGGAGTGGCTCCGATCCCAATCCGCATCGTACTGAAGGATCGAGATCGGGAATATTGACCGACAACCGCGACGCCCCGCTTAGCTTTGCTTGTCGCACCGCTCCGACACAGACACATCGTCATTGTGGCCGACAACTCCTCTACGAGAATTCCGGTCGCGGGTTGGAAGATGCCCTTTGGTATGAGCGTTTTTTGGGACTTTCGGCATACATAAGGAAAACCAAGCCGGGGCCAATCCATGGGGCGAAGGGGTCAATCGCCGGTGTGGCCGCTCCGTCGCCGTCGCCATTCCACCAACCGACCGAACCCCGCGTGTTCTCTAACCATCGCCTCTTCACTGGAATGCGCTCTCTCTGGCCATGCTGTCGATTTACGGGCCGTCCTAATTGGCCTCCCGTGCGTCCCCGTTGTCGGGGTTTCAACTTAAAACCTGGCAGCCCTGAACCGGATGGCAACCGAATTTCACTGTTTAAGGTTTTTTGACCGATCAAACTCGATTAACAGGAAAACCTTTAGTAATAAAAATTTTGGCAAGTCCCATGCCAGCGGAGATCCTGTGCCAATCGTCTCGGTCATTATTCCTTGTTATAACGGGGAACGCACGCTTCGCGAAACAGTAGCTAGTGCCGGCGCGCAGACGCTGACTGATATTGAAATCATTATTGTCAATGACGGATCAACTGATATGTCGGGGCAAATTGCAGAGTCCTTACAACAGCATGATCGCCGGATAGCCGTGCACACGATTGCTAATCGGAAGCTCCCAGGTGCGCGGAATTATGGAATCGAGCGGGCATCCGGAAAATATATAGCGCCTCTAGACGCAGATGATCTTTGGCATCCGACCTATTTGGGGAAGCTAGTCAAAGAGTTAGACCGAGCCGGCGATAACTCTGCCTTTGCTTATTCGTTCCTTCGGCGAATAGACGAGAATAGCAACATCATTGAGACGAAACCTTCGATCGCCATAAATGGCACTGCGCTGCAAAGATCGATAGTGCACAATTTTGTTGGGACTGGTTCAGGCATCGTTATTCGTCGGAGCGCGGCGGTTGCCGTTGGAGGATATGATGAGCGCGTCCGCGGCAGTGAAGATTATCTGATGCAGATTAAGCTGGCGGCCGTTGGCGAAGTGGTATGTGTTCCCGAATACCTAATCGGCTACCGGCAATCAGCTACATCAATGTCGATAAGCAGATTTGCGATGGCTCGAGGCTCTTTGGAAGCCCTTGATATCGCCGTTTCGGAAGTTGAAGGCATCAATCCCTCTGTCGCTCGGTGGGCCATGGCTCGGACCCAGATGCACGGGATGATACAAGCTGCGAAGTCTTATCGTTTTGGCCTCGCCTTCGGCCTTGCCTTCAAAGGGCTTTATAATGATTTTGTCGGGCTTATTGCGGACGGGTTCGAACGCGGGCGCCGCCGATACGGTCGCCTCCCCGCCGTAACTTCATCGGAAACACCGCGCCATTTCAATGACATTGATCCGACGGCCGACTTCGTCGAGCTCAGCAAGACCTTTAGAAGAAAAAGACTAGAAAGGGCTTCCCGCCTTGAAGCGGGGAGCCCCTCTGCTTCTAGCTTTCACCAAACTCGTTTGCAACGTCGGCGCGCCGGTTTCTGATAAAGGGCATCGGCAGGTGAACGGGTAACCGTCCCTTGAGCTTCAAAGCTGGCATTTCGACAAGGTGCCAGGACGCCGCAGCAACCAAAATCGACGCTGGCAGGCTTGTTGCGATCACCGCCCACCATGTCCGCAGCGATGGCAACAGATCAACCATCGCCTGCTGGATTGCGAAATGATAGAGAAAGAGCCCATACGAATAGTCGGCTCCCTTCAGGAAGTTGATGCGGCGCGGATTGAGCAGGCCGAGCACAACGGTCAGGTAGGCCACGAAAGGGGCGCAAAAGTACTCGCCCATCGGTAAGCCTGACAACAGAGCGAGGCTGATTCCGAGTGCCACGCCAAACGGGATCACTCCAAACGGCAATCTATCGCGATACTGATAGCAAACCACGCCCCATAGGAAAGTCTCGACGAGCACGTTCCCTGGTACTTTCGTCGCTGTGACTGGGAGTTCACCGCCGTGAACGAAAAACCGGGCAATAGGGTAAGCGATCAACATAACCAAACATGCCAGCATGAAGACCTGCCGCTTCTTTGTGAAGCCAACGAGGACTGCGGCAGTCAAACTAATATAGCAAAGTAGCTCGAACGGCACCGTCCAGAGCTGCCCGTTGACCTTGTTAGGATACGGGTTATCGGCGAAAACGCCGGGAAGATAGTAGTAGATATGACCGGTAATGTTGAGCAGATAACGGAAGAACATCTCACTTCCGAAATACTGCGAAAATGCGACCGTGGTCACGATCGGGCCGAGTATCAAAGCAGAGAGCAGAACTTCAACGGCCAAAGCCGGATAGATACGGAGAAAGCGCAGTCCAAGGAAGTGAAGGATCGATTTTGACCGCATAAAACTTCCGGCTACCAGGAAGCCGCTAAGAGCAAAGAACATTGGCAGCACTAAGCGCAACCAGGGGCCGTAGAGCCAGGTATCCCAAGCAAAGTCCAAACCCGTGCCGTAGGCGGTGGTTAGACTGTGCAGACACAAAACGATCAACGCGAGCACGATGCGCATACAGTCGAACCCACTTGGTCGACCGGACGCTCCAATAAGCTTGTCTTCTAAAGTAGATCCCCGCATGTGCCGCCCTCATTGCGATGGAAAAGTAACGCACCCTCGACAGGTTCCGCGATAATCAACAGGGCGCTCGACGACTAACGTCGGAGCGCCCTGGGTTGCGTCGCCCAATGTTGCATTTTATGGACGACGGTATGGCGGACGACTAAGCGCATGAGTGGTTCAGCTGATGGCAATGCAGCATCGAGCGCACTTCGGCCAAAAAATTATTTATTCGATCTTATCGCTATTTTGACAATGGCCGGCCACCGCCAACCGACATTGTCGGCGTCCGAAGACGAAGGCCGGAAACATGCGATTGACCCAAACACGTGATAGAGAGCATGCAATCCAGACATGCAGTTCCTAACTTTTTCAAGCCGACGCTCTATGGGCAATTCGTACTGGAAGCTCAATATCATCCGCGCCTGAATCTGACGGACTGGACGCGGATTGAAGGGTAATCTCATCGATGCAAAAGGAACAAATTAGCTCGTCGCCATCGATCTTCTTGCCCTTACCACACCGCATGCATGAGTGCCCACGCTTCTTCCTGCCGAACAACATCGAACCGGTACTTCCTTAATCTGTTAAAATGTTACGAGCAAAACTCACCATGTTATACGCTTGAGGCATTGCGGCAATTCTTATATTTTTGCTTGCATTTTAAACTCTCTCAAATCCAGTCTAGGTGGACGGCAGAGCGCTGCTTGCATGCCCATTAAACGTAGTAAAAGTTATTTCGCGCTACGGCAGTCTAGAAGACTGCATAACTTTCCATTTGTCCCCGAATGGCCGAACCTGGGCAAACGAGGATCTCGCCAGGATATGACCTACGACTCAGCTGGTGCCGGGTATACCGCGAAGATTCACTGGCATCCCTGGGAGCTTGTTGTCTCTTGGAAAGGGCCGCAACAGCGGCATCGATTGCTGGCATTGCAGTCTCACCGACCCAGTGCCGCAGAATATCAACGAATTTAAAATCATCCCCAGCAGTGCCTAAAACCATCATAAGTCCATAAACCGGACTTTGACCTCGCCCCATTTGTTTCAAACAGTAATTGCAAATTTCTCTGTAAAGTCGAGCCCTGCTTCGGACCTTTTTTGGGTCTAAGTAGAAACAGTGGACTTTATCAACAGCGCTGTCGGCGCCTTAGCCGGAAATTTTTTATTTTAACTCAAGTGACTTCCGTGATTGTGAAAGACTTTTCGCAATTACGTCTCTTGACTTGCCTGCAAGTAACGGAATGTTGGGAACATCAGCACTGTATACGCATCCAGATGTTCAGATCCGCACCGTTCTCACTGCCGGCTTCGATCTTCGAGGCGGATATGACCGTGTCCTTGCCGGATTCAATACCGACGCCGCCACCGCCTGTGATGGCGGAGCCGACGGCCGTCGTCGTTTCCAGATGCGTGGTCGTCTTCTCGCTCGTACCGAGGAAACCGCCCTTGCTGCTGAGCCTGGTGTCGAGGGTGGCAGTGTCGGTGGCTTCGGCGATCGTCACGTCGCCGTCGGCCTTGAGAGCGACCTTGCCGTCGGCGGCAAGCTTGCTGCCGACAATGTTGAGGTCGTGATCGCCGCCGCCGTTGCCCGCTTTCACCGAGAGATCGCCGCCAGCCGATATCTCCGAGCCGACATGGGTGATCGACGAGGCGGACTTCTTGCCGAAGGTGGATGCCGATTGCTCCTGGGCGGCGGTGATATTGATATCGTCGCCGGCGGCAAGCGCGACATTGCCCTTGGCCTCGACGGAGGAGCCGGAAAGCAGGATGTCGTCGCCGGCCTTAATGGTCGCATTCGTGCCGGCGGAAAGCTGCGATTGCTGCTGGTCGGTGGAAAGCGTCCTGGTGTAGCCGGATTGGTTGTTGCGGGCGACATCGGTCGAGACCACGGCCACCGAACCGTTGTCGGCCGCCACATCGAGCGTCGTTCCCGCCTTGGCGGAGCTGCCGATGACGTTGACATTGTCGGTTGCCTTGATCGTCAGGGCTCCGCCGCTGGCGACCTGGGTGCCGGTGGCATTCTGCTGACCTGAGTTGTCGACCTTGGCCGCTGCGAGCGTGACATTGGTGCCGGTGAGCTGGGCAGAGCCGCCGGCATTCACCTTGACGCCCTTCAGCGCCAGATCGCCGCTGCCGCCGGCAAGCTGCACGTCGCCCGATGCCGTCACACCGGCATTGGTGTTGACCATGTTCTGGCCGCCGATCGTCATGGTCTGAGCGGCCAGCGTGATACCATTGGTGGCGTTGAGCACCGTGTCGCCGCGCGACAGGAACGTTCCGCTGCCCTGAATGGTCTTGCCGGCGATGGTAAGCCCGCCATTGGACGCGATCAGGCCGGAATTGTCGAGATCGTCGACATCCATGTCGACCGAGCCGCCCGCCATGACGGCGCCGGCGCCGCATGCCCAACCTGCCCGTATCACGGCTGCCGGAACTGTTGCCCTGGAACTGGTCCGCCGTTGACAGCGCCCGGCAGAGAGCAGCCTGATGGCCCGCCCGACGCATGTCTACACGATCGATCATGTTGCTTCGCTGATAGGCGAGAACTCGAACTCCTCCAGGAAATCGCCAGCAACTCAGACAACATCGATTACGGCGAGATGATCCATGCCCATGACGGCAGCGAAGAGGGCATAACAACCTTCACCGACCGGGGCATCGAAAGCTTAAAGGAATTCCTCGCCGATATGCGCACCTGGGACGGCGGCGTCCGGCAGTTCCTTGTGGACGAGCAATGTGATCCGGAAAGGATCGAACGCATCATGGCAGACGAGCCGAAATCATAAATCCCGCGGCCCTGGCCGGATGGATACGCTCGATATCACGCAGACTGGTGATCTGACCCTTCATACCGGGAAAGGCCGTGGCGATCACACCGGAACCTGGTGCCGGCTTGCCATTAATGTAGATGTCAGCAAGCGTACCTTCGATGGCGACCAGTCGCAGCATCTTCGCCTTAGCGATGTCCTGCGCCGGTACGTAGACGCGGGAGCTGACAAACCCCTTCTCGAGATAGAGATGGGTCAGGTCGCGCAGCAGCGTGTTGATATCGCCGACCCTGCGCCTAGCTTATGCGCCTGGCTCAAAAACGGCAATCACAGCTTAATTGAGCTATATGCTCAGGAACCACCTATTTGGGCCTGTGTGACCAACGCCGGAACGAAATCCGCCACCAAGGCCGAGCTGGAAGCCCCGATTTCACGGTAGCTAACGCTCCTGCATCGCCTCCGAAGCGATTTCAGCCAGTGGCGAGTAGAGATACTCAAGGATGCGCCGGCTGCCGGTCTTGACCTCGATGGTGACGGACATGCCGGGGGAGAGTGGGACGCGCGTTCCATCGATATTGATGCCTGTCTCATCCGGCTTGATGACCACAGGGAAAACCAGGTTTTGAACGCGTTGGGCATTGCCGATCGGGATGACGCTCTGCAGCTCCTTGGCCGGCTCGCCTTCGAGCTGCTGTGCGTCCGGTTCGGGGATGGCGTCGGTCGCGACACGGGTGACCGTGCCGTTGAGGATGCCGTAGCGGGTGAAGGGAAAGGCCTCGACCTTGATGACGGCAGGCTGGCCCGGCGAGACGAAGCCGATGTCCCGGTTCGGCAGATAGGCTTCGATCTCCAGCGAAGCATCATCCGGAACGATCCGCATCAGTTCCGCGCCTGCGCTCACGACCTGGCCGACGGTGGTGATCGCCGATGTCTGAACGATGCCGTTGATCGGGCTCTTGATCGTCAATGACTCCAGCCGCTTGGCCGCCTTCACCAGCTGCTGTTCTTTTTCATCGATCTCACGCGAAGCCTGTGCCTGCTTCTCGGCATTGTCGGCAACGAAGGTCTTGATCGCCTTCAACCCTTCGCTCGCTGCGGCGACGATCGCCGTCTCCGCCTCTGCCCGCTGACCGATCTGCTCGGCCAGGTTTGCCTCTTCCTTCTGCTTGATCTCGACCGCATCGATGACGCCGGATTTCGAACCGGCGCTGAGATCGACCAGATTGGAGCGCATGGTGACGCGATCTGTCAGGGTGGCGACCAGCGCCTGCTGGGCGGCAACCATCTCGCTATACCGCTTCAGTGCGGCGAATTGCTGGTTGCGCTGGGCCGCAAGGCTGTCGAGCGTCGATGCCAACTGCTCCAGATCTGAATTGTAAAGCAGCGTCTCGCGCGTCCGGATTTCCGCCGGTATCGAATTGTCGAATTGCGGCGCAATCTCGATGCGGCGCGCTCCGCTCCAGAGATCGCCCTTCTGCCAGGCGGCGACCTGCGCCAAGGCCGCACTGCGCCTCGCCACCTCGGCGCGCAGAGTGGAAAGGCTGATCGACAATGCGTCGACCTCGGCGCGGGCTTCCGTCGGATCGAGCTCGACAAGAATGTCTCCGGCTTCCACCTTGACGCCGTTCGAAACGGGCACAGCGATCGTCTTTCCGACCTCGAGCGACTGGATTACCTTGACGCGACCGGTCGGCTGAATCTTGCCCTGCGCTGTCGCGACGATATCGAAGGTACCGAGATAGCTCCAGACTAGCGCGCCGGCGGTGAGCAGGCAAATGAACCAGATGAGCGCGGTGCGGATCGGCGAGGCCGGCGTTTCGAGGATTTCCAGCGCTGCCGGCAGGAACTCGTTGTCCACCCGCAATCGCTTCTGTGGCTTCGGCGGAAGCCGGGGAGGCTGGACGTTCTGGTTCATGATTCAACAGGCCCCGTCTGCAATTGCCAGAGATGGGCATAAAGCCCGTTCGGGCGGGCCAGCAGCTGCTCGTGCGTTCCCTCTTCGACGATGCGGCCGTCCTTCATGCCGATGATACGGTTGCAGTGGCGCACGGTCGCCAGACGATGGGCGATGATAATGACGGTGCGGCCGCGGACGATCTCGCGCATATTGGCAAGAATGATGCGCTCGCTTTCATAGTCGAGCGCGCTGGTGGCTTCATCGAGGATCAGGATCGGCGGATTGGTGGCAAGCGCACGGGCAATGGCCAGCCGCTGCCGCTGGCCGCCGGAAAGATTGGCGCCGCGCTCTTCGATCAGCGTGTCGTAGCCGCGCGGCAGTTTGGCGATGAACTCGTCGGCGCCGGAGAGTCGCGCCATCTGGATGGCGGCGGCCCGCGACATGGCCGGATTGACCATGCAGATATTGTCATGGATCGTCCGGTTGAACAGCATGTTCTCCTGAAGCACGACGCCGATATTCGACCGCAGCCAGGCCGGATCGACCTGGGCGATATCCTGGCCGTCGACGAAGACTTGGCCGCTGTTCGGGATATAGAAACGCTGCACCAGCTTGGTCAGCGTCGATTTGCCGGAGCCGGAGGGACCGACAATGCCGATGACTTCGCCGGGCCGGATCGAAAAGCTGATATCCTTCAGAACATCCTGGCCATCCGGGGAATAGCGGAAGTTCACCGATTTGAAGCCGATCGCGCCTTTGGGCGGCGGCAGGCTGACGGCGACGCTCGGGCGCGGCTCCTGCGGGGCGTTCAGAATATCCGAAAGCCTGGCGACGGAGACCTGCACCTGCTGGAAATCCTGCCAGAGCTGCGACAGGCGCAGGATCGGCTGTGAGACCTGGCCGGCGATCATGTTGAAGGCGACAAGCGCCCCGACGGTCAATTCGCCGTCGATGACCGCCTGCGCGCCAAAGAGAAGCAGGGCGGCCGAGGTGATCTTGTTGATGTACTGGATGGCGTTCTGGCCTTTTGCCGCCAGCATGGTTGCGAGGAATGACGAGCGCACATAGGCAGCCAGCCGCTCTTCCCATTGCGAGGAGACCACCGGCTCGACGGCCGAGGCCTTCAGCGTCTGAATGCCGACCACGGTTTCGACGAGCAATTGCTGGCTGAAGGCGCCGCGCTCGAACTTCTCGTCGATCCGCTCCTTGAGGAAGGGGCGGATGAGAAACCCGATCGCCAGGTAAAAGGGAATGGAGGCGACGACGATCCAAGCAAGCTTCGACGAATAGGTAAACAGCACGAAGATGAAGATGATGGTGAAGATCAGATCGAGGCCGGAGAACAGGCCCTGGCCGGTCAAGAAATTGCGGATGGTTTCGAGCTCGCGCACTCTTGCGACCGTCTGGCCGGTGGCGCGGGTTTCAAAATAGCTAAGCGGCAGGTTGAGGAGATGGCGAAACAGGCGCCGGCCGAGTTCGACATCGATGCGGTTGGTGGTGTGCGACAGCGCATATGTTCTCAAATATTGCAGCACGACATCGAAGAGCCCGACGGCGGCAAGGCCAATGACGAGCACGATCAGCGTGGAATAGCTGCGATGGGCCAGCACCTTGTCGACGACGACCTGGAAGAACAGCGGCGTCACCAGCGCGAAGATCTGGATGACGAGCGAGGCGATCAGCACATGGCCAAAGGCCCGGCGATACCGCCAGATCGCCGGCAGGAACCAGCGGAAGCCGAAATTCTGCTGCGAGGCGCCGGGGCCGGCAAAGCGGCGCTGGACAAGAATGAACTCGCCCGAGGTCAGGGCGAGAAGCTCTTCTACCTCGACATTGCGGGCTGAGAAATCGATGGGATTGATCAGACGATAGTGCCCCTCGGCGGCCACGCCGCCGAAGATCGCGAAGGTACCGTCCTTCAACGAGACAAGGGCGGGAGCTGGCAGGGTCGTCAGCCGTTTGGCATGATGTGCACGGACAATGCGCGCCTTCAGGCCGACAATCTTTGCGGCGCGCAGAAGATCGTCCCGTGACGCCGGCGCGGTCAGCGCAAGCTCTCGGCTCAAAGTCTCCGGGCGGGATGCGATCCTGAAATAACCGGCCACGGCGGAGAGGGCCGCCAGGCCGCTGTCGGCGATCGCTGCCTCCGGTATGGCATTTAGCTCGTCCGTCATCGCCGACACCGCGGCGTCAGAGTCGGGAGCTGTTTGGATGTCCATCATGATGTGGGATCAGTGAAGGGCGGGCATGCCGGCGCTTTGCAGCGCCGACAAAAAACAGGAGACCTTCTTATACGACATTGAACGTCTAACTCGGCCGGAACGAAAGCATTGCGTCACCGACCAGATACTCTTTGCCATCGACCCTCTGGTAGGAGCTGGTGCCTGTGATCGTCGAACCGTCAGCGAATGCCTGAGATCCATCGGTGGTCGGCATCAGGTTGATGAGCTTGATGCCGGCGTCCGTCATCGTCAGGAGTTCGCCTTGGTCGGTGAGACCATTCTGATTAGCGTCCCGCCAAATACGAAACTCATTCCAGCGCTCGTCGTCGACATTCAAGACGTTGTCATGGTTCGTATCGAAGACAAGACGGACGCCAGCGAGGTCCGAAATAGTCCCCGCAGTCTCGCCCTGTTCAGCCCAAAGTGAGAAAGCCAGCTCCTTTGCCTGATTGATAACCCCGTCTGGGCCTGCGGCTCCGTCGGCTGCAAGATCGATGGCAAGGAAACCATCGGAAGAACCAGCCCAGGCCGTCGTATCGCGAACACCGTCTCCGTCCCAGTCGAACGTCGGCGAGGCGATAATGTTTGTCAGATCGATCGGACGAAGATCAACGTGGCCGTCACCGTTGAGATCCAAAAGTACAGGGCCAATCAGTTGACCGCTCGAATTATAGTGATAGGTCTTACCATCTCTGGTGACATCGTAATTGCCATTGTCGAAATACTTTGTCGTTTGAACTAACGTATCGCTCGCATCATAGTCGTAGGCAAATTGGTAGTAGTTATTGCCAGGATCGTAGTCATAGGATCGGTGCGTCAGCCAACCGTTATCCCAAAATTCCCGCAGCCAAACGAGCGTCGTCCCAGTATAAGAATATTGCTTCTGCCACCAGGAATTGGTGTTCGTTGCATCGTATTGGTACGCAAGTCGTGTGTTATTATCATAGACGACATTTGATGACGTACGCCGACCCCAGCCATCATAGTTTTCCTCACTGTAGGTCCAATTCAAACCGCTGCCGGTTTCATCTGTCGTTTTTCGATAGGCAAGCGTACCGGTTGACCGCACCTCCTCGACAACAGTTTGCGTCACGGCGCGAGAGGCGTTCCAGTCAATCTTGGTCAGCGTAACCGATCCGTCGGCATGGGTGACCGCTGTCTCAGCATGATCAGTAGTGCCATTGTTGTCATTGTCTTTGGACAGCGTAGTCATTAGGCCATCGGCGCTGGTGGAGATCGTCCCCGTGGCCGTGACCGCTCCACTCGCATTTGTTTCTGTGACTCTCGTCATCACGGAGCCGCTGACCTCGGTGGTCGACTGCATGATTGTCTCGTAGACACCATTGCCATCATAGTCGTATTTGGCGGTCTCTGTGCGACCGTCAGCCGAAGTCGTGGTCTCGATCTTGGCGGCGATGGCCTGCTTCCAATAGACGACGCCCGGCGTCAGGTTGGAAACAGCTCGTGCTGTTGCATTGTTGGTGACCACCGCGACCGAGGCGCCGGTTGGATCGATGGTGGCGGTTTCAACCTGGTCGTTCGCGTTGTCGCCATTGGTGTCCACCGACGTCGTTTTCACCCTTCCGTCTGCAGAGGTCAGAATCGTTGTCTTCGCAGCCAAAGTGCCAGCCGGAAGATTCGTGTCCGAGATGATAGTCGCGCTGCTTCCATCGGCATTGGCGGTGAAATTCGTTACCCGCTGACGGTCGTTCGTGCCATTGCCGTCAAAGTCCCAAGTGGTCATCTTCTGACGACCATTGGCGGACACGACCACGGTCGACTTGTCCCTGACCGTTTTTCCGTCGGCCTTGAAGTTGGTCGTGACCGATGTCTGGATGCCGGAATTGGCGGTGACAGTCTGCTGACGCTGCTCGAGGATGCCATCGCCATTGCCGTCACGATCGACAGTAACAGTGAGCTTGTCGGCGCTGGTCAACGTTACGACCTTGCCGATCCGATTTCCGCCTTTTTCCGTCGTATTGACAATCTCGCGGATGGCACCGTCAGCCAGAATAGTCGTCGTCGTCGTGGCGGCCTGGTTTCTGCTGATCGGATGGACAAACATCGAGCCGGGGGGGCCGGGAAAATCCTCGCTTTGTTCGAGGAATGTAGTTATCAGGCCGTTCGCACTTGTAGTCATAATGATCTGAGTAGGGCCCGACTCGGGGGGGTCTATCCGTCTGGTTTTCGTGCCATCAGCATTCAATACCGTGACATCGGTTGTCGTCTGGTAGGCGCCGCTGCCTGTCGGATCGAACTGAGTGGTGATCGAAAGTCCGTTGGCGCTTGTGGTGACTATAGAGCGGCTGGTCAGCGTCGTGCCGGTAAAATTGCTGATCGTCTGTGTCTTTGAGCCATCGGCGTTCAACACAGTGACATCGGTCTGGCTTTTGTCGAAGGTCGTACCGCCACCGGTGCCGATGGTGTCCCACTTGGTGGTCGTAGTCAGACCATCGCCGGACACATCGGTCAACGTGATGCTCTTGGTTACGCCGGCGACGATATTGTCCGTCCTGGTCGTCTTGCTGCCATTGGCGTTCAGAGCCGTGGCGACGGTCGTCTTCTTCTCGACCGTTCCATTGCCGTCGCTGTCGTATTCAGTGGTTTGTGTCAGTCCGTCGGCAGACGTCGTGACCTTCTTGGAATCTTTAAGCACTGCGTTGGCGCCGTAGTCGTTGAACGTCTGGACGGTCGAGCCGTCAGCCTGCTTGGTCGTAACCGTCTTCTTGTCGATGGTGTTATTGCCGTCGACGTCGACTGTGACGGTGGACGAGAGACCGTGCGCTGCGACCGTCGTGACGGTCGTGCTTTCGAGCGCTCCGTCAGCTTTGCGGTAGGAGAGGGTCTCCGTCGTGCCGCCATCGGCGTTGAGAACGGTGACATCACTCATGGAGCGAACCACAGTGCCGGTGGCATCGGCCCAGTTTATCGTCTTGCTCAGGCCGCTGGCGCTGACGGTTGCCGTCGTGCGGGAGATCAGCGCATTGCCGATCCCCGACTTCGAGATCGTCTGGGTGCGGCTGCCGTCGGCGTTCAGGGCCGTCACATCGGTGGTGACGAGTTCGAAGACGCCGTTACCGTCAAGGTCCGAGCTCGAGGTTTTCGACAACCCGTCATCGGAAGTGGTGACGATGGCCTGGCTTTCGAGAGCGCCCGCCGTATTATATTGCTTGACTTCGTCCTTCTTCGTTCCGGCGTTGTCGATCGTGATCGTTTCCATGCGATCGACAACCGCATCGCCATCGATCTTCGAGCTCACCGTGGTGGTTTTCTTGTCGGCGCTGACGGTGGTGATCGTCTGCGAGAGCAGTGTGGCGTTGGCGTCGGCTGCCCTGACTGTTTCAGTCTTGGTCGTCGATCCGCCCGGATCGAGCGGCGTTGTCGTCCACGACGAGGTCCTGTTGACCGCTCCGTTGCCATCCAGATCATACTCGGTCGACCCATCAAGACCGTTGAGGTTGGTGGTGACCTTGGTCGTTCCGACGAGCGTCGTTCCCCGATAATCCGACGTCGTCTGAGACTGCTTGCCGTTGGTGTCGAAGGTCGTGATGTCCGTCGTCCTGGTGTCAACGACTCCATCACCATTGAGATCCTCGCTCGTGGTGATCGACATGTCATTGCCGCTGGTGACGATGGTTTTCGTGTCGAGGAGCGTGGCATTGCTGCTCGTCAGTGAGATCGTCTGGGTTTCACTGCCGTCGGCATTCAGCACCGTCTGGTCGGTCGTGATTCGGTCAGCGAGGCTATCGCGGTTAAGGTCGACGGCTGTGGTCGTCGTCAGGCCGTTGCCGCTCACGGTGACGATGCTGCTGGTCGTGCCGGTTACGGTATCATTCGGGGTGAAAGCTGTTTCCGTCGTCGTGATCGAGCCGTCCGACGCGGTGACCTTGACCTGGCGGGTGTCGATCTTGCCGTCACCATCGGCATCGGTCGAGACCGTGGTCGTGCGGCGATCGGCGCTGACTTCGGTGATGGTCTGTGCGTTAAGTGTTCCGTTTGCGCTGGTGCTGCTAACCGTTTCGGTGCGCTTCCCAGTGCCATCGAGCACGATGACATCGGTCGCCGTCTCCTCGAACACACCATTACCATCAGCATCGGTCTTGACGATCTGGGTCAGGCTGTCGGTCGATGTGTTGGTGATGGTCGTGGCGATCGTCGCGCCGTTGGCATTCTTCGACGTCACCGTTTCCGTGCGGCTGCCGTTGGCCTCAGTGGTGATGACATCCTCGACCACGAGTTCGTTGACGCTATCGCCATTGGCGTCAGTGCTTGTGGTCTTCGACAGGCCATCCGCCGTTGAAATGGTTGCGGTCTTGCCGACCGTCGAACCGTCGGTGTTGAGCGTGCTGACCGTACTGGTTGTCTTTCCATCGGTGCCGACCAGGATGGTGGTCAGGCTATCGTTCTTGCCATCGCCATTGGCATCACCGGCAATGGTGATCGACTTGCCGTCGGCGCTGGTTGTCGTCACGGTCTGAGACAGGATTGTATTGTTGCCGCTGCGACGCTGGACCGTCTGGGTGCGGTTGCCGCTGGCATCGAACGCGGTGACATCGGTGTCGGTGAAGTCGATAACGCTATCGCCATTCATGTCGCCGGTTATTGTCTTCGACAGTCCATTAGCGGTAGTGACCGTCGTCGTTGTTGAGCGCAAGGTGGATGAGGCGTCCGTATTGTAGGTCGCGGTCTGCAACGTCACGTCCCCGGATGCAGCCACAGTCGATATAGTGACAGTTCGCGTTTCCGCGAGTCCGTTGCCATCTGTGTCGGTCTCCACGGAAATTGTGCGCCCGTCGGCGCTCGTCGTTGTATCAATAGTCGAGAGGACGGTGCCGTTCGCGCTGCGATCGACGGTCGTTTTGTTGCGGGCGCCATCGGCCGCGATCGTCGTGGTCTCGGTGACAATGTCGTCGTAGGCGCCGTTGCCGTCGCGGTCGAGGCTGGTTGTCTTCGTCAGGTCGTCCGCGGAACCACTGACAGCTGTCCCAAATAGAACCGTGCCGTTGACGCTAAGTTGCTGCGTAGTCGTCGTGGTCGAACCGTCGGCATTCTTGATATAAATCTGCCGCTGGTCGATGATGCCGTCGCCGTCCAGATCGACCGTTGTCGTCACCGTCAGATGATCAGCGCTGGTGATCGTCGTGGTGCGATCCTTCAGCGATCCGTCGGCATTGAAGTTCGAGACAATCTTCGTCTGCAAACCTGAAGCGTCGATGGCCAGCACATTGGTCTGCGAGCGGTCGAACGTGCCGTTGCCGTCGTCGTCGAACTGCGTCTGCACGCTTCTGCCATCGGCGCTGGTGGTGACGATGTTGCGGAAGGCCAGGCTGCCATCCTTGTTGTAGGCAAGGATCGACTTTTCGACCGAACTGTCGGCCTTCGTTAGGCTGCTGGTCTTGACGATATAGGCGGCATCGTCGTTCGCCAGCTTGGCGTCGCCGACCGTTCCCGTCGTGCCGTCGGCGCGGATGAAGGTCGTTGTACCGGTGATGGCGGAGCCGTCTTCGAAGGTCTGGCCGCTGCCCTTCGGCGTCAGGTCGATAGAGGTGATGCCGAGGCTGTCGAGCGTTACAAGCTGGCCATTGACCTCCACCCGGAACTTCGACCACTGGGCATCGCCGGCATCGAGCTTGCCGTTGCCGTTAGTGTCGAAGACATGCTTCAGCGCCTCGAGGTCACCAGTTGCCGAAGAATCCCATTCGGTAAAGGCGAATTCGTTCGATTGGCTGATCTTGCCGTCGCTATTTGCGTCGATGACGAGAACGCCGGTGCCGGTTCCCGCCCAAGCGGTGCGATGCTGGTAGCCGTCGCCGTCCAGATCAACGAACTTGGAAGAGGTCGATAAGGTCTCGACGCTCAAGCCGCTGCCGGTCAAATCAAGAAGAACCGGACTTCTTTGTCCCCAACCGCCCCCGTAGCCCTTGGTGTACTGGTTGTCCCGTAGCGCTGGCTGAGAAGATGTCTTTGGAGTTGAATGATCGGCAGCGTAAGTCGGCCCCCTACTCGTACTGATGCTCTTAGGGTTCGGCGAATGCTGCGCCCTCGATGCAGCATTGCGTTCGTCGCGCTCTGTTGGCGAAAGGCCGCCGCTTGTCCGGGAAGTCGGGGATTGCGTCTGTTTTTCGAAGTCCCTCAGCCGCGACATGCTATCGTTCTCGCTCTGCCGGTATGACCGTTGCGACCCACCGCGCTGCTGCTGAATGTTAGGCGGCTCGGAAACGCGATGCGCCGGTACACTGACTTCGGTCCTGGCGCGTTCGTCTCGGGCTTCGAGTGACAGGCCAGCCCGCTGGTCAGCCGCACGTACGGCCGCCGCCCGCTCGTCCCGTGCGTCAAGCGATAGTTGGGACTTTGCATCCGCCGTCAGCGCCGCCGCAGCCCGAAAACCACCCCAATCCTCGGGACGCATCTGCTCCTTGGGAGTGTCCCATCCTGTCCAATCAACGAGTGTATCGGCAAATTTCTGCTGGAGTGATCTCGCATCGTAGGCCCACTGAGGGTTGGGGCGCGTATGAAGTACTTCAGGGCTCCACACCTGGGTGGGGCTTGCAGCAGGGCCGTAAAAATAAGGTTCATTGACGGGGTCGTTGTCAATAATTGTTATTGATGCAGCAACACCATAGGACGGGACCCTAATATTTGTCCCGTTAGAACGAGTCAGGCCTCCACCCGATCCTCGCGCGGTCAAAGTTAACCCCTCCTCACCCAAAACCGGCCCAAGAAACCCCGTCCCATAGCTATTTCTCAGATAGCTATTTCTCAGCTGGGGTGCTGTCGCAGCCAACCCAGCCCCAACCCCTTTGATGCCGCCGGACTCCGGGTTGAACAGGCCAAGCACAGCGAAATAGCCCGCGGTAACTTGAACCGAACTAGGCCAGGGGCTGCTCAAACTAGGCCAGGAAGCGGTGATCGACACAGGGCCCCAGCGCCCGTTGTAGCCGACCTGCAGTTGCCCCTTGATCGACCAGCCCGAGCCCCGAAGCTCCCCTGACCTGAGCGAACCATATATTTCCATTTTGCCCCCCTGGTTATGCAATTCATTTGACGTTATTTGAGCAATGCTATTAATGGCGCGATCCATAAAATTAAGGACGTGACAATGAGAATGGGCCGCCCATATAAAACTCTCGATTTATTTGAGGCAATATCTTTTGGGTCAGTAGAATCACCTCTGTAGACGCCAGAACCAATGCTGCTATCTATATCAAAATTCCAATTATTCCTTTTGTAGAATATTATTTCTTGCACTTCTTCTTTTATCAAGATCGAAAACGCGACAAAGAAAATGATAACTATTAATACAACCCAGGTATAATTTGAGTAATCTGCATACGAATACATCGTTCTTCCTTTGAGCGGGCCATCTATTGCGGACAGACCAATTCGTCGACCTTGCGCCTTTCCCGAGGACCGCCAGCAAACGCGGGTTCGTGGGCCGATCAATTTCGAAGAGACTGCGCCCATAATCACAGCGAATTGGCCGACAGCATGTTCCTCGGACCCAGTACACGCCGTACCAAGAGGATAGGAAAAAGGATTTCGGGGTGCCCCAATGGATTCCGGTTCGAAAAGCATCGGCAGCGAAAAACAGTCGCCGCAAGGTTCTAAAGCATGGCTTCACACACTGCCGGCATATCGTGCTCTGGAAATAGCCTGATAATCGGATGGATGTTCGATTTTCCGCCGTTTAGAGAGCGATCAAAAGCGTTCGCCGAAGACGCATGTAGAATATTGCCCATTTGTGGAAATCAACCCAGCCCCTACGATTGTCCAAGTTGCCAGTTTGGGTTGAACAGGTCAATGGTCTTCGAATGAAGCTGCACAAAAAGAATATGGTTCCAAAAATACGGAAGGGATGAGGCATTTTACGCCGTATTGCTCGCGAATTCGACACTTCAAAAACAGAATAATCTTCCAAGAGGGAACAAAGTTAAACCCCAATGACTCTGAAAATTGGAATAAGTCACACGGAGGTTCTTCGGGATAGCTATTTTAGCGTTTGCTAGAACGCTGCAGACCAAGGCGCTCAACCACTGCACCACAAAGTGCGGGCGCGAGTCCGAAGAAAAGCAATTGCGCAATTCCAGAAAGCCCAAAGGGAGGACATTGAGAATAGATGACCTCAGCAACCCGATGCCGGCACCGACGATAAATGGCAGATAATCATGAGCGAAGGTCGCCGGCGTGCGCGATGACAATGCGGCGGAAAGCCATGCCGCGTTCTCCCCGCTGATCGCCGTGCCTCCAATTATGTGAAATGCCATTTCCCGGATGTCTTTCTGCGCGGCACTTCTGAAGTAGCAGCCGATGGGATTCTATGCCCCAGCCCACATCGGGTCGGCATCAATTACTTCCAAGCCCGGCTAATCTGGGACACCTTAGCCCTTGCGATCCAAGGCGTCCTCAACCTTCTTACGGCTGTTTCCAACTTCCTTCACAGTCTCTTTGACCTCCTGTTTGGAGACGCCCTCCTTCTTCGCTTCATAGCGGACCTCGTGATCTTGGCCAGCCGCGACGCGGGCTCGATCTTGATTGCGGCTTCGTGGACTTTTGGACATCTCAAACCTCCGTCTCATGGCTATGAAACGGCTAAACCTTCTGAGATCGACGAAGTTCCTGCGCAGCGGTGAGCTGTTCCGATGGCGCAACCAGCAACGGCAGACCTACCGATGACTAGCTTGCCCATCTGCTGCCGGAGCTCGCTCGCAGAACTCTCATTGAAACCGGTTCCGACTTCGCCGACATAGACGAGCTCATTCCCTTTACGGGCGGCAAGCAGCAGCCTCCCGATGCCCCCCGAGCGACGCCGTCGCCTTCTCATAGCCGACGATGAGGAAGCCGTCGCGCTGTAGGCATTTGAGCTTCAGACGTCGGCCGCTGCGATAGGTCCTGTTGCGATCTTTGGCGCCCATGCTCGCACGCAATGCGCAGAAGTGTTCGCCATCCACTTCGATTTCTTCCGAGAGCGTGATCGCCTCCTCGCCGCCAGGCGGCACGAGCCCATCGAGGAGATGCCGGCGAGAGGCGAGGTCGGTGCCGGTGATGTCGTGACCGTCGAAATAGCGGAGGTCAAACGTCATCAGGATTGCTTCGCGAGACTGTCTTGCGCCGCCTCGCCCGCCGAGAGCTGCTGAAGCATGCCGAAATCGGACCGGCCTTGCGTGTCGAGCACGACGGCCTCACCATGCAAATCGCGGTCGAGACGGACAAGCTCTTGGCCGCCGCGACGATCGAGGGGAAACGCTCCGTCCAGTCGATCTGGCTGTGACCGTTGGCGATCTTCGTGAGGACGTCGGTGAGATAATCCTGCGGCGTTGCTGTCGTTTTTGAGTTTTATGGCGTTCAGCTCGATGGCTGCTTTTAGGACACTGACCATAGTGTCTGAACCGCTGAAATGAGCGGCATTAGGTAGCAAAGACCACCAAGAGCGATTTAAGCCTCTGAGTCGAAACAGAAAAAGCGTTCCACAATGCCGCTGACATTGATCGGGTTAGTGACAATGTTGCGAGGTAGCCATCATTGCGCTTCCTCCGCAAAGCGCCAAAAATGGACTTTCCAAACATTACGCGGGGAGTGTAGAAACACCGATATTTAGGGCGAGTTTACCTGATATGGAAACCGTTACACTTTGGAGGCTTGATGAGCCCGCATGAACTATTTGAGCGGGCCAGAGCGCTTTGGCCTGAAATAATACCTCACACTGGTGACAAGCGCGAAGCCCTCAACAGGGTGTATTGGCCTCTCGAAGAAAAGTTGGGCTGTGAGGACGAATGGCTCAGCCTCATAGCATGGGCGTTCCATCAATCATTTTGGGTGCACGCCATTAAAGGGGCAGGGGCGGATGATCCCACTCTAAGTCCGGCCAATGTGCCATTCAGTCTTTTCGACCAGTATATGCGGGAAAACCTGCAAGACGAATATTGGTTAAATAGGCGGACCGAATACTCTGGCTGTTGAGGCCGACTAATTCCGAGCCAACTTTCTCTGCCGCCGCTGGGCGACCAGTGCTTCTTGAGCTTCGTCGCGCGACGGAAGTTGACGTTCTGATCTCAAGATGTGAAATGCGCCGCAGTTTGCATTAGGGCAGCCGCAGGAAACTGCGTCATGGTATTTGGCTTCTCCCGCACGCTTTTGGGCGGCGTTCGTGCGCTCTTCGCTTTTTTGATGGTGTCAATAATCGCGCCGCGCTTCAGGAATTAATCGTCCGTTGCTGCACTGCCCCGATTGCTTCTTGTCGGCACCAAAATCAAAGCATGACCGAAAGCCTGCAATGGGGCCGAAAGCAGTCGCAGGTCGCACGGATCGCCAGTAAGGGTCTTTCGAACCCTCATCGAAATTAACCATTTATGCCTCCTTCGATCGCCAGCGAGAAGACTTCGACGATTTTGTTTCCCTTCCCGATGGAGCTCGGCAATCTGATGGCCGTTAAGCCGAAGTGATCGAACGGCACTGGCGTAGCTCATCGATGATAAGAAGCTGGCAGTCTGTCGGAACGCCGCCGCCCCGTGGTCTTTGCCAGCTCGGCTTAAATATGCAGAGCGCTTCCCATGGCTTTCAGCGCCGCCTCCATCACCGCTTCGCTGCGGGTCGGATGCGCGTGGATCGTGCCGGCGATATCTTCCAGGCGCGCGCCCATTTCGATCGCCAGCGCAAAAGCCGCCGAGAGTTCGGAGACACCTGCCCCCACTGCCTGGATGCCGAGAACGAGGTTGGTGTCGGCGCGGGCAACGACACGCACGAAGCCCTCCTCCGAGACCATCGTCATCGCCCGTCCGTTGGCGCTGAACGGAAACTGGCCGGTGCGGATTTCATAGCCTTGCGCCCGCGCCTCCGCCGGCGAAAGGCCGGCGCTGACGATCTCCGGATCGGTGAAACAGATGGCCGGAATGCAGCGCTTGTCCCAGGCGCGCTTCTTGCCCGCGATGATCTCGGCCACCATCTCCCCTTGCGCCATGGCCCGATGAGCCAGCATCGGCTCGCCGGTGACGTCGCCGATCGCATAGATCCCGCGCATTGAGGTGCGGCAGCGGTCGTCGATCCTCAGATAAGGGCCGGCGCGATCGAGATCGAGCTCTTCGAGACCGGAACCGGCCGTCCGCGGGCGGCGGCCGACGGTGACGAGAATGCGCTCCGCCGGCAGGGTCTCTCGCCGGCCATCGGAGGTTTCGGCGAGCAGTGCCTCGCCATTATCGGTAAGACCGATCGCCTTCGCACCCGTCAACACGCGGATACCCATTTCGCTCAGCCTGCGCAGGACGGGCCGCACCAGCTCGGCATCATAGAGCGGCAGCACCTGTGGTGTCGCCTCGACGACCGTCACCGCCGAGCCCATCTTGGCAAAAGCCGTTCCGAGCTCCAGCCCGATATAGCCGCCGCCGACCACGACGAGTTTCTTCGGCAGCTCCGTCAGCGACAGCGCCTCCGTCGAGGAAATGACCCGGCCGCCGAACGGCAGGTTGGCAAGCTCCACCGGATCGGAGCCGGTGGCGATCACCACGGTCTCGGCGCGGATGATCTGCTGGCCGGTCTCCGTCTCCACCTCCACCGTCTTGCCATCGCGGAAGTGAGCCCGACCGTGGACGATCTTGACCCGAGACTTCTGCAGTAACCCCGAGACGCCGCCTGTGAGCCGGCCGACAATGCCGTCCTTCCAGGCAATCGTCCTGCCAAGATCGATCGAGGCGCCTTCGACGCGGATGCCCATCGGGTTCTTGCCGGCGAGCATCTTTTGCGTCGCGTCGAATTCCTCGGCCGCATGGATCAACGCCTTGGAGGGTATGCAGCCGACCGTCAGGCAGGTGCCGCCCGGCTTGCCGGCCTCGACGATGACGGTATCGATGCCGAGCTGGCCGGCGCGGATGGCACAGACATAACCGCCCGGACCGGCGCCGATGACGAGGAGCTTGCAGACAATTTCTTTCATGGCTCAGCCTTCGATGAAAATGAGCGCCGGGGTTTCGAGCAGCGTGCGGACGCGCTGCACGAAGGTCGCCGCATCCCAGCCGTCGATGATGCGATGATCGAAGCTGGAGGAGAGGTTCATCATCTTGCGCGGCACGAATTGCGCGCCGTCCCAGACGGGGCGCGTCGCAATCTTGTTGACGCCGATGATCGCCACTTCAGGATGATTGATGACCGGCGTCGAGACGATGCCGCCGAGCGCGCCGAGCGAGCTGATGGTGATCGTCGAGCCCAAAAGCTCGTCGCGCGTCGCCGTGCCCGAGCGCGCCGCTTCCGCCAGCCGGTTCATCTCGGCGGCGCAATCCCAGATGCCGCGGGCTTCCGCATGCCGCACCACCGGCACGGTCAGACCGGCCGGCGTCTGCGTCGCGATGCCGATATGGACGGCGCTATAACGTGTGATAATGCCGGCATCGTCGTCGAACGTGGCGTTGACCTCGGGCTGCTCGGATATCGCCTTGACCAGCGCCCGCATCAGGAAGGGCAGAACCGTCAGCTTCGGATGACCTTCCCTGCGGTCGCCGTTCATGGTGGCGCGCAATTCCTCGAGCGCAGTCATATCGACTTCCTCCACATAGGTGATGTGGGGGATGCGCGAGGTGGAGAGCACCATTTTCTCGGCAATGCGGCGGCGCAGGCCGGTCAGCTTGATCTCCTCGGTCGCCGTCTTCCTGGCAAAGCCGTTCTTGGCCGCCGCGGGAGCAGTCCCCTGGGCGAGGAACTGCTCGATATCCTCGCGCAGAATGCGCCCGGCCGGTCCGCTCGCCTGCACCTGCCTGAGATCGACGCCGCTTTCTCTGGCGAAGAGCCGCACGGAGGGAGCGGCCAGAGGCTTTTCAGCCGGTGCAGCCGCAGGAGCCGGCGCGGCCGGGGCAGGCTTCACAGTCCCGACTTTCGCCGTCTCGGCAACCGGCGCCTGCGAGATCCGCACGGGCTGGGCCTCGCCGGCATCGCCCGCCGTCTCGATCCGCACCAGCGGCGCCTTGACCGCAATACGGTCTCCGACCTCGCCGGCAAGCCAGATGACGGTGCCATTGACGGGAGAGGGAATTTCCACCGTCGCCTTGTCGGTCATGACGGCGGCGATCACCATGTCCTCGCGGACCGGATCTCCCGCCTTCACATGCCATTCGACAAGCTCGGCCTCGGCGACGCCTTCCCCGACATCGGGCATCTTGATGATGAATTCGCCCATGGCTCAGGCCTCCATGACTTCGGCAAGCGCCCGCCCGACACGGCCGGGACCAGGGAAATAATCCCACTCCTGCGCATGCGGATAGGGTGTATCCCAGCCGGCGACGCGCACAACCGGGGCTTCGAGATGATAGAAGCAATGTTCCTGCACCAGGGCTGCCACCTCCGCGCCGAAGCCCGAGGTCAGCGTTGCCTCATGGACGACGACGCAGCGCCCGGTCTTCGAAACCGATTTGACGATCGTATCGAGGTCGAGCGGCAGCAGGCTTCTCAAATCGATCACTTCGGCGTCGATGCCGGCATCGTCGGCGGCGGCAAGCGCCACATGCACCATCGTGCCGTAGGCAACCACGGTCACCGCCGATCCCGCGCGCCGTACTTCCGCCTTGCCGATCGGGATCGTGTAATGACCGTCGGGCACCTCGCCGAGATCATGTTTCGACCAGGGTGTGACGGGCCGCTCGTGATGGCCGTCAAAGGGGCCGTTATAGAGCCGCTTCGGCTCCAGGAACATCACGGGATCCGGATCCTCGATCGCCGCGATCAGCAGGCCTTTGGCGTCATAAGGGTTCGACGGCACGATCACCTTCAGCCCGCAGACATGGGTGAAGAGCGCTTCCGGGCTCTGGCTGTGCGTCTGGCCGCCGAAGATGCCGCCGCCTGCGGGCATACGCACAACGATCGGGCAGGTGAAATCGCCGTTGGAACGGTAGCGGATGCGCGCCGCCTCCTGCGTCAGCTGGTCATAGGCCGGATACATATAATCGGCGAACTGGATTTCGACGCAGGGCTTCAGCCCATAGGCCGCCATGCCGATCGCCGTGCCGACGATGCCGGATTCGCTGATCGGCGTATCGAAGCAGCGGGTTCTGCCGTATTTTGCCTGCAGCCCTTGCGTGCTGCGGAAAACGCCACCGAAATAGCCGACATCCTCGCCGAAAACCACGACATTGTCGTCCTTCGCCATCGAGACATCCATGGCGCTACGCACCGCCTCGATCATCGTCATCCTGGTCATGTCAGTACCCCGCCTTCTGCCGCTGGCGGCGGATATGCGGCGGCATCTCGGCATAGACGCCCTCGAAAATATCGCGCACCGAAGGCCTGCCGCCGGCATGCAACGTGCCATGCGCTTCAGCCTGACGCTGCGCCTCGATCACTTCGTCCATGATTTCGGCTTCCGCCTGTACATGCCGCTCCTCCGACCATGCGCCCTTGACGATCAGATGTTTCTTCAGCCGCAGCACGGGATCGCCGAGCGGCCAGGCCTCAGATTCCGTCTTCGGCCGATAGGCGCTCGGATCATCGGAGGTCGAATGGGCCCCGACGCGATAGGTGACATATTCGATCAGCGTCGGTCCGAGATTGCGCCGCGCCCGCTCGGCCGCCCAGCGGGCGACAGCATGGACGGCGAGATAGTCGTTTCCGTCGACCCTGAGCGCCGGAATGCCGAAGCCGAGGCCGCGGGCGGCAAAGGTGCCGGAACCGCCGCGGGCGATGCCTTGAAAGGTCGAAATCGCCCATTGATTGTTGACGATGTTGAGAATGACAGGCGCCTTATAGGTCGAGGCGAAGACGAGCGCCGAATGGAAATCGGATTCCGCCGTCGATCCGTCGCCGATCCAGGCGGCAGCGATGCGGCTGTCGTTCTTGATCGCCGAAGCCATCGCCCAGCCGACGGCCTGGACATATTGGGTGGCGAGATTGCCGGAGATGGTAAAGAAGCCGTGCTCCTTGGACGAATACATGATCGGTAGCTGCCGGCCGCGTAAGGGGTCGCTCTCGTTCGAATAGATCTGGTTCATCATCTCGACCATGGGATAGTCGTCGGCAATCAAGAGGCCCGCCTGGCGATAAGTCGGGAAATTCATGTCTCCCTTGATGAGCGCCTTGCGGAAGGCGCAGCTGACGGCTTCTTCGCCGAGATGCTGCATGTAAAAGGAAGTCTTGCCCTGGCGTTGTGCCATCAGCATGCGGGCATCGAAGGCGCGCAGCTTCATCATATTGCGAAGCCCGGTCAGCAGCTCCTCGTCGGAGAGCGATCCTGCCCAGGGGCCGACCGCCTCGCCGTCGCGGTTCAAGACGCGGATGATCGAATAGGCGAGATCGCGGATATCTTCCGAGGCGACATCCACCTCTGGCCGCGGCACGGAACCGGCCTTGGCGATCTTGACGTTGGAAAAATCGGGCTGGCCGCCCGGACGGACGGCGGGTTCGGGGACGTGCAGGCTCAAACGAGCGGAATCCACCATGTTTTTTCTTTCCTCCCTTTGCCGGCCACGCCCCTCTCCCCGGAAGCGGGCCGGATGTCATTCTTATAGATTGCGGGCGATCACCATGCGCTGCACGTCGCTCGTTCCCTCATAGATCTGGCAAATGCGCACATCGCGATAGATGCGCTCGACCGGGTAATCAGCCATGTAGCCATAGCCGCCATGGATCTGGATCGCGTCGGAGCAGACGCGCTCGGCCATTTCGGAGGCAAAGAGTTTCGCCATCGAGGCCTCCGACAGGCAGGGCAGTTCGGCCTCCCTCAAGGCAGCGGCGTGAAAGACCAGTTGGCGCGCCGCCTCGATCCGCACCGCCATATCGGCAAGGCGGAAGGCGACGGCCTGATGCTCGAAAATCGGCTTGCCGAAAGCCGTGCGTTCCCTAGCGTAATCGCGCGCCGCCTCGAAGGCGGCCCGTGCCATGCCGACCGCCTGCGCGGCGATGCCGATCCGCCCGCCCTCGAGATTGGCGAGCGCGATGCGATAACCTTCGCCTTCCGCTCCGAGCCTCAGGTCGACGGGGATACGCATCGCGTTGAAAGCGATCTGGCAGGTGTCGGTGGAATGCAGGCCGAGCTTTTCCTCGACGCGGATCACCTCGTAGCCCGGTGTATCCGTCGGCACGATGAAGGCGGTGATACCCTTCTTGCCGGCATCGGGATCGGTGACGGCAAAGACGATGATGACATTGCCGTTCTTTCCCGAGGTGATGAACTGTTTGGCGCCATCGATCACGTAATGATCGCCGTCTCGCCGCGCCCGGGTTTTCAGGTTCGAGGCGTCTGAACCGGCCTGCGGCTCGGTCAGCGCAAAGCCGCCGATCCATTCGCCGCTTGCCAGTTTCGGCAGGAAGCGCTGCCGCTGTTCCTCGGTGCCGAATTTCAGGATCGGCACGCAGCCGACGGAGCTGTGCACGCTCATGATCGTCGAGCACGGCCCGTCGCCCGCGGCAATCTCCTCGAGTGCTGCGGCATAGGCGATAACGCCGGTATCCGACCCGCCATAGGCCTCCGGCACCAGCATGCCGAGCAGGCCGAGTTCGCCCATCTCCTTCAGTTCCTCGCGCGGGAAGAGATGCTCCCGGTCGCGTTTGGCCGCTCCCGGCGCCAGCCGGTCACGGGCAAAGTCGCGGGCGAGATCTGTGATCTGCTGCTGAAGTTCGGACAGGATCATCTCACCTTCCTCCCCTAGTGCCGCTCGATGGCGACAGCCGTCGCCTCGCCGCCGCCGATGCAGAGCGCGGCCATGCCGCGCTTCAGTCCGTATCGCTGCAGCGCCGAAAGCAGCGTCACCAAAATCCGGGCCCCCGATGCGCCGATCGGATGGCCGAGCGCGCAGGCGCCGCCATGCACGTTGACCTTTTCATGCGGCAGGTCGAGATCGCGCATCGCCGCCATGGCGACGACGGCGAATGCCTCGTTGATTTCGAAGAGATCGACGTCGGAAAGCGCCAGGCCGGTCCGGGCGGAGAGCTTCTGCAGCGCGCCGATCGGCGCGGTGGCGAAAAGATTGGGTGCCTGCGAATGCGTGGCGTGGCCGAGGATCGTGGCGAGCGGCGTCAGGCCGCGCCGCTCCGCCTCGGAGCGGCGCATCAGCACCAGGGCTGCCGCGCCATCGGAGATCGAGCTGGAATTGGCCGCAGTCACCGTGCCGTCGTCGCGGAAAGCCGGTTTCAGCGTCGGGATCTTGTCGAGCCTGGCCTTCCCCGGCTGTTCGTCGCGGCTCGCCACCTGCTCGGCCTTGCCCGATTTCACCGTGACAGGCACGATCTCGCTTTCGAAACAGCCATCGGCGATCGCCTTCTGCGCCCGCGTCAGCGAAGCGATGGCGTAGGTATCCTGCGCCTCGCGCGTGAACTGATAGGCCTCGGCGCAATCCTCCGCGAAGCTGCCCATCAAGCGCCCCTTGTCATAAGCATCCTCCAGCCCGTCGAGGAACATATGATCCACGACCCGCCCATGGCCGAGCCTGTAGCCAGCGCGGGCTCGATCAAGGAGATAGGGCGCGTTCGTCATGCTTTCCATGCCGCCTGCGACCGTCGCAGAAGCGCTGCCGGCGGCAATCAGGTCATGCGCCATCATGACAGCCTTCATGCCGGAGCCGCACATCTTGTTGACGGTGCTCGCCGCCGTCGCAAAGGGCAGACCGGCATGGATGGCCGCCTGACGCGCCGGCGCCTGCCCCTGCCCCGCAGCCAGCACGCAGCCGAAGACGACCTCCTCGATCGCCTCGGCTTCGACGCGGCTGCGCTCAAGTGCTGCGCGGATCGCCGCTGCTCCGAGCTCCGGCGCCGTCGCCTCCTTCAACTCTCCCTGAAAGCTGCCGATCGGGGTGCGCGCCGCACCGGTGATGACGATAGGATCCTGCAAAACCATCTTTCCTCCTTGGGCGGCGCTCAACGCGCGCCCATCCGCAATGCGCCGTCGAGGCGGATGACCTCGCCGTTCATCATGTTGTTTTCAAAGATATGGCGCACCAGCCCGGCAAACTCCGCCGGCCGGCCGAGCCGCGGCGGAAAGGGCACGCTCTTGCCGAGTGCTGCCTGAACCTCGGCCGGCATATCAGCCATCATCGGCGTCTCGAAAATGCCGGGCGCGATCGAGACGACGCGAATGCCGTGGCGGGCAAGCTCGCGGGCAACAGGCAGGGTCATCGCCGCCACTCCGCCCTTGGAGGCGGCATAGGCCGCCTGGCCGATCTGGCCGTCGAAGGCGGCGACCGAAGCCGTATTGACGATGACGCCGCGTTCGCCTTCCGCATCCGGCTCCGCATTCCGGATGGCTTCGGCGGCAAGCCGGATCATGTTGAATGTGCCGATGAGATTGATGCCGATGGTGCGTGCGAAACTCTCCAGCCGGTGCGGCCCATCGCGGCCGATCACCTTTTCGGCCGGCGCCACGCCCGCGCAATTCACCAATCCGCGCAAACCGCCGAAGGCTTCCACCGCAGCGGCAACCACTGCCGCCCCTTCCTCGCCATCACTGACATCCGCCTTGACGAAGCGGGCATCGCTGCCGAATTGCCGGGCGATCTCTTCGCCCGCCTGCATATTGAGATCGGCGATCGTCACACGCCCGCCGGCCTCGACGAGCGCACGTGCCGTCGCCGCACCCAAGCCGGAACTGCCGCCGGTGACGATGAAACTTGCTCCACGGATCAGCATGAACCTGTTCCTCCCTGCCGGCCGCGCCCTCCTCCAGGCGCAACCGACAGGCATGATTTTATTCGCTCCACCTATTGCAAGCGATGACAGAACTGCTTCATTGTTTCGAGCAGTTTTGCCATAGCGCGGGGATTGATATGGCCGAGATCGAGCGACGCATGATCGCGCCGGGCTTCGTCGAAGAGGCGCTCGACAGCCTGCGGCGGCTGGGCAAGCCGACGGCTCCGATCCTGGCCCGCCTCGGCCTGCCAACGACCGTCGACGAGCCGGTTTCGGCCGAGACCTATGGCGCGCTCTGGCTCGCAATCGCTGCCGAGCTCGACGACGAATTCTTCGGCATGGGCGCACGCCCGATGCGTAGCGGCAGCTTCACGCTACTCTGCCATTGCGTTCTGCACGCGCCGACGCTCGGTCACGCGCTGCGCCGGGCGCTGCGCTTCCTCGATGTCGTGCTCGACGACCCCCGCGGGCGGCTCGTCGTTCGCGACGGCCTTGCCGAGATCGAACTTCGGGATGCTGGCGGCCCGCGTTCGGCCTTCGCCTACCGCACCTATTGGATCATCCTGCATGGCATCACTTGCTGGTTGGTCGGCCGGCGCATCCCGATCCGCCTCGTCGATTTCCGCTGCGCCGAGCCCGAACAAGGCGCCGATTACCGGCTGTTCTTCGGTGCGCCGGTGCGCTTCTCCCAGCCAATCAGTCGGCTCGGCTTCGACAGTACCATGCTCGACCTGCCGGTGGCGCGTAGCGCCCGGGCGCTCAAACAATTCCTGCGCGCCGCACCCGCCAATATCCTGGTGCGCTACCGTTACGATGCCGGCATCGCCGCAGCCGTCCGCCGGCGCTTGAGCCAGGCCACGCCCGCCACGTGGCGAAGCTTCGCCGAGCTCGCCGCCGATATGCGCATGCCGCCCTCGACGCTCCGCCACCGGCTGCACGACGAGGGGCAAAGCTATGCCGCGATCAAGGACGATATCCGCCGGGATCTCGCCATCGACCTGCTGCTGAACACATCAAAGACCATCGGTGAGATCGCCGTGCAGCTCGGTTATTCCGAACCCAGCGCCTTCTTCCGGGCTTTCCGGAAATGGATGGGCAAGAGTCCGGAGGCTTTCCGGCGGGAGGAAGCGGAAAATCAAACCTATGTCAGTCGAACCGCTTGACGCGGCCCGACTGGCTTCGCGCTTTCGCGAACATAGCGGCAATCTTCATCACGAAGGATTTGCTGAAGCGGCCAAGAGCCTCCTGATGAGGCTCGATGTACCAGGACTGCTCGACAATATCGTAATTGTATTCGTCTATGACGATCCAGCTCTGCTTAAGATCACCAAGACCGGCACGCCGGCGTTCGATGTCGGGGATTTCAAGGGCAACCCTCCCCGCCTGCGGTGGCTGTGTGGTGACCGGCAGAAGCACAAGGTGCGTATTTCCATCACCCGCACTGCGGATTGCGACAACGACACAAACTGGTCGCTGTTTACGCCCTTCGGTCTCGCCACGCTGCTGCTGCCATGCCCAGAGATAGGGATAGGATATTACTTCCCCCGGGCGAAATTCATGGCTCATCGTCGTAGCCTTCACCCTTCGCCAGCCGCTCGATCGCTTCGCCGAACAACTCGGCATGTTCGTCCGGCATCTCCGAGAGCTGATGGGCGCGACGCGGGTCAATGCCACTGCGCATCCGCTGGTAATGTTCATAGCTCATCAGCACGAAACGCGGCTTGTTGTGCCGGGTAAGAACAATCGGCTCCCGGCTCGCAGCATCGGTGACATCGCCGACCTGCTTGTTGAGATCCCCTGTCGTGAATTGTCGCATGATAAACCTCCGGCTTTAATTCCATATATTCCATATTTCCCATATTTTCAAGAAAACAGCACAGCTTCGATGGGAAGGCTCTCACCCGCATCCAAATCAGAGACACTTTGAACCTTCCGCAACCCGCGCTACATATTCCAACGGGAGGAGTGCCATGTTTGATTTTTCGCTCGGCGACACCGCGGACGCGATCCGTGAAACGACGGCGCGGTTTGCGGCCGATCATATAGCTCCGCTGGCTGCGGAGATCGACGAAAGCAACACATTTCCGCGCCAGCTCTGGCCTGAAATGGGCGCGCTCGGCCTGCATGGAATCACCGTCGAGGAGGAATTTGGTGGTGCCGGTCTCGGTTACCTCGAACACGTTGTCGCCATGGAGGAAGTCTCCCGCGCCTCGGCCTCAGTGGGCCTGAGTTACGGCGCCCATTCCAATCTCTGCGTCAACCAGATCCGCCGCTGGGCCTCGCCGGAACAGAAACACCGCCATCTGCCGAAGCTGATCTCAGGCGAACATGTCGGCTCGCTTGCGATGTCGGAGGCCGGCGCCGGTTCCGATGTCGTCTCGATGCGCCTACGGGCCGAGAAAAAGGGCGACCGCTATATCCTGAACGGCACCAAATTCTGGATCACCAATGCGCCGCATGCCGACGTGCTCGTCGTCTATGCCAAAACCGATCCGGCGGCTGGTCCGAAAGGCATTTCCGCCTTCATCATCGAAAAAGGCCTGCCTGGCTTCAGCGTCTCGAAAAAGCTCTCCAAGCTCGGCATGCGCGGCAGCGATACGGCCGAACTGGTGTTTGAGGATTGCGAGGTGCCGGCCGAGGCGCTGATGGGCCGAGAGGGGGAAGGCGTGAAGATCCTGATGTCGGGCCTCGATTACGAACGCGCCGTACTTGCCGGCGGCCCGCTCGGTATCATGCAGGCCTGCCTCGATGTCGTGCTGCCCTATGTGCGCGATCGCAAGCAGTTCGGAAAACCGATCGGCGATTTCCAGCTGATGCAGGCCAAGATCGCCGACATGTATGTCGCGCTGAATTCGGCCCGCGCCTACGTCTATTCCGTCGCCCGCGCCTGCGACGCCGGCCGGGCGACACGCACCGATGCGGCCGCCGCGATCCTCTTTGCCAGCGAGAATGCCGTCAAGGTTTCGCTGGAGGCGATCCAAGCGCTCGGCGGCGCCGGCTATACCACGGAATGGCCGGTCGAGCGCTTCCTGCGCGATGCCAAGCTCTACGACATCGGCGCCGGCACTAACGAGATCCGCCGCTACCTGATCGGCCGGGAGCTCATAACGCCATGACGGTGATTTCGACTGCGATCGACCGCGACAGCGACAGCTTCAAGGCCAATGCCGTCAAAAACAGAATCCTGATCGACGAGCTCCACGCCCGTTCGGCGAAAGCGCGGGAGGGTGGATCGCAATCGGCACGCGAGCGCCACACAAGCAAGGGCAAACTCCTGCCGCGCGACCGCATCCAGCTGCTCCTCGATGCCGGCAGCCCCTTCCTGGAGATCGGCACGCTGGCCGCCAACGGCATGTATGGCGACGAGGCGCCGGGCGCCGGCATCATCGCCGGCATTGGCCGCGTTTGCGGCCGCGAGGTGATGATCGTCGCCAATGACGCGACGGTGAAGGGCGGCGCCTATTACCCGCTGACGGTGAAGAAACATCTGCGGGCGCAGGAGATCGCCCTGCAGAACCGGCTGCCCTGCCTCTATCTGGTCGATAGCGGCGGCGCCAATCTTCCGCATCAGGCCGAGGTCTTTCCCGACCGCGACCATTTCGGTGCAATCTTCTACAACCAGGCGCAAATGTCGGCCGAGGGAATCCCACAGATCGCCTGCGTGATGGGAAGCTGCACCGCCGGCGGCGCCTATGTACCGGCCATGTCCGACGAAACGGTCATCGTGCGCAATCAGGGCACGATCTTCCTCGCCGGCCCGCCGCTGGTCAAAGCCGCCACAGGCGAAATCATCTCGGCCGAAGAGCTCGGCGGCGCCGAAACCCATGGCCGCCGCTCCGGCGTCGTCGATCATGTCGCCGAGAACGACGAACATGCGCTGCTCCTGGTGCGCGATATCGCAGCCAGCCTCAACAGCGTCAAATCCGTCGATATCGACGTCCAGCCGCCGCGCCCGCCGAAACTCGATCCCGGGGATCTCATCGGCCTCGTTCCGGATGATGTGCGCTCGCCCTATGACGTGCGCGAGGTGATCGGCCGGATCGTCGACGGCTCGGAACTGCATGAGTTCAAGCCGCTCTACGGCACGACGCTCGTCTGCGGCTTTGCCCGCATATGGGGCATGCCGGTCGCCGTGATCGCCAATAACGGCGTGCTTTTTTCCGAGAGCGCGCTGAAGGGGGCGCATTTCATCGAGCTTGCCTGCCAGCGCCGCGTGCCGCTGCTCTTTCTGCAGAATATCTCCGGCTTCATGGTCGGCGGCCGCTATGAGGCCGGCGGCATCGCCAAGGATGGGGCAAAGCTGGTGACGGCGGTTGCAACCGCGACCGTCCCGAAAGTCACCGTCATTATCGGCGGCAGCTTCGGCGCCGGCAATTACGGCATGTGCGGCCGCGCCTATCGCCCGCGTTTCCTCTTCACCTGGCCGAACAGCCGCATCAGCGTCATGGGCGGTGAACAGGCAGCCTCCGTGCTTGCCACCATCCGCCGCGACGCGATGGAGGCGCGCGGCGAGGACTGGCCGGCCGACGAGGAAGAGGCCTTCAAGGCGCCGATCCGGGCCGGCTACGAGGCCGAGGGCAATCCCTATTATGCGACGGCCCGGCTTTGGGACGACGGCATCATCGACCCGCGCCAGACACGCGATGTGCTGGGCCTTGCCTTTTCCGCCTGCCTGAATGCGCCGATCCCGAAAGGGCCGCGCTTCGGCCTGTTCAGGATGTGAGGCGGCGATGATGGACAGTCTTCTCATTGCCAACCGAGGCGAAATCGCCCGCCGCATCATCCGCACGGCAAAGATGCTCGGCATCCGCACGATCGCCGTCTATTCCAAGGCCGACGCCGGCCTGCCCTTCGTCAGAGAAGCGGACGAGGCGATCGCCATCGGCCCGCCGCCGGCCCGCGAAAGCTATCTCTCTGAGGCAAGAATCCTGGAGGCCGCCCGAAAAACCGGCGCTGCCGCCATCCATCCCGGTTACGGTTTCCTGTCGGAAAATGCCGAATTCGCCGAAGCGGTTGAGAAAGCCGGCATCATCTGGGTCGGCGCGCCCCCGGCGGCGATCCGCGCCATGGGGCTCAAGGACGCCGCCAAGGAATTGATGCAGGCGGCCGGCGTGCCCGTCACCCCCGGCTATCTCGGCCCGGACCAGAGCGATGCAAGGCTGGCAGCCGAAGCCGATGCCATCGGTTATCCCGTGCTCATCAAGGCGGTCGCCGGCGGCGGCGGCAAGGGTATGCGCCGCGTCGAACGCGCGCAGGATTTCGCCGAACTCCTCGCCTCCTGCCGCCGCGAGGCAGCGGCCTCCTTCGGCGACGACCGCGTTTTGATCGAACGTTATATCGCCAATCCGCGTCATATCGAGGTTCAGGTCTTCGCCGACAAATCAGGCAATTGCGTTCATCTCTTCGAACGCGATTGTTCGCTGCAGCGCCGGCATCAGAAGGTCATAGAGGAGGCGCCTGCCCCCGGCCTCGATGCCGCCACCCGGGCAGCGATCTGCGATGCCGCGGTAAAGGCCGCAAAAGCAGTCAACTACGTCGGCGCCGGCACCATCGAATTCATCGCCGACGACTCTTCCGGCCTGCATGCCGACCGCATCTGGTTCATGGAAATGAACACGCGGCTGCAGGTGGAACATCCCGTTACCGAGTCGATAACAGGCGAGGATCTGGTGCTCTGGCAGTTGAAGGTCGCCAGCGGCGAGCCCCTGCCGAAAAGCCAGGGCGAGATCGCCGTCAACGGCTGGGCCTTCGAAGCCCGGCTCTATGCCGAAAATCCCGCCGCCGGCTACCTGCCCTCGACCGGCCGGCTCGAACATCTCAAACTCCCGACGTCTGTCCGCGTCGATAGCGGCATCGATGCGGGCGATGAGATCACCGCCTTTTACGATCCGATGATTGCCAAGATCATCGCACACGGGCCGAACCGCGAGGCAGCGCTGTCGAAGCTCGCAGCCGCTTGCGCCGGCATCGAGGTCTGGCCGGTCAGATCGAATGCCGGCCTTCTCGCCCGCATCGCCACCGACCCGGATTTTCGCGCCGCGCGGATCGATACCGGCTTCCTCGACCGCCACGGCGAAAGCCTTGTGGCGAGCGAGCCGGATGAAACCGTCATCGACAGAGCAGCCACGGCACTTTCGAAGAGCATGGATGGCGATCCCTGGTCCGCACTTTCCGGCTTCCGCATCGCTGGGCCAGGCGACAGCCGCGTGCGCGTGCGCATCGACGGTCATCTCTATTGGGGGCGGACGCGCCCCAACCTCGAAGCAAAGACGATCGAGATGGACGAGGCGACGGTGCTTTTCGATGCCGGCAATGCCTGGTCGATCGGTCTGCCGAAGGCGAGCGAAATCGAGGCAAATCACGGTGTGGGCGACGGCGCCATCCTTTCGCCCATGCCAGGCCTCGTCATCTCGGTGGATGTCGCCGAAGGCGACCCGGTCGCCAAAGGGGATCGCCTGCTGACGGTCGAAGCCATGAAGATGGAACATTCGCTGCGGGCGCCCTTCGACGGCATCGTCGGGAAATTGCAGGTTTCCCCGGGTGTCCGCGTCTCGGAAAATCAGCTGGTCGCCAGCGTCATGAAGGGAGAGGAGTGATGGCCGGCCGCTATTTCGACGAATGGACGGTCGGCGACCGCATCGCTCACGAAATCCGCCGCACGGTCACCGAGACCGACAATCTGCTGTTTTCGACGCTCTCCCACAATCCGCAGCCGCTGCATCTCGATGCCGAATATGCGGCCGGCACCGAATTCGGCCGGATCGTCGTCAACGGCACCTTCACCTTTGCGCTCACCGTCGGCCTTTCGGTCGGCGACACCACGCTCGGCACGCTCGTCGCCAATCTCGGCTACGACAAGATGACGATGCCGAAACCGGTCTTCATCGGCGATACGCTCAGGGTGGAAACCGAGGTGACGGAGCTGCGCCGTTCGAACTCCCGCCCCGACGCCGGCATCGTTACCTTCCGGCACGTCACCCTCAACCAGCGCGATGAGATCGTCTGTCAGTGCCTGCGCACCGCGATGCTGAAGGTGAAAATGTCATGAAGCTGCGCTCGCTGCTCTTTGCGCCCGGCGACCGGCCGGACCGTTTCGAAAAAGCGCTCGCCTCGGGCGCCGATGCCGTCATTCTCGATCTGGAAGATTCGGTTTCACCTGCGAATAAGCCGAGGGCACGCGACAGCGTCCATGAATTCGCCCTGCGCCATTCCGGCGAGACCGCTCTTTTTATCCGCATCAATCCCCTCGCCTCGCCTGAATTCGAAGACGATCTTGCCGCCCTGACCGGTCTTCTTCCTTTCGCACTCATGCTGCCGAAGGCCGAGGGCGCCGCTTCCGTGCTGAAGCTCGCAAGCTTCCTCACATCGGCAATCCCCATCCTGCCGATCGCAACGGAAACGCCGTCCGCCATCTTCGAGATCGGCAGCTACCGGGAGGTTTCGGCCAATCTCTGCGGCCTGACCTGGGGTGCCGAGGATCTGCCGGCCGCGATGGGGGCCACGACCGCGCGGAGAACCGACGGCCGGTATACGCCGCCTTACGAGCTTGCCCGCTCGCTCACGCTATTTGCAGCGCAAGCCGCCGCGGTTCCGGCGATCGAAACCGTCTATCCCGATTTCCGCGATCACACCGGTCTGAGGGCCTATGCCGGCCGCGGCCGGCGAGACGGCTTTTCCGGCATGATGGCCATCCATCCGAGCCAGATCGAGACGATCAACCACGCCTTCACGCCCGATGCGTCCGAAATCGCCTGGGCAGAGAAAGTCGCCGCCGCCTTTGCCGCCAGGCCGGACGCCGGCGTCATCCAGCTTGACGGGCGCATGCTTGACCTGCCGCATCTCAAGCTCGCGCTCCGCCTTTTGAAGAGCGCCGGACAATAGCCTCCGCCGATCAGCCCGACTTTGCGGTCGGCTTGGAGGCGACCTGCTGCGGCTCGAGGTAACCGGCGCCGATGGCGACGTAGAGGTCGACATAGTCCTTGGCGACCTGCTGGACCGTGGCGGCAAGGCTTGCCTCGGCATCGGAGACCGAACGCTGCGCCTCCAGGACATCGAGCAGCGACGAAGCGCCGTCCTTGTAGCTCGCGGTAGAAAGCGCCAGCGATTCCTGCGACGTCTGCACCTGCCGGCGCAGTGGCTCCAGCGTCTGCGTGTCGCGGCGCACCGCCGTCAGCGCGTTTTCGACCTCTTCGACGCCGTTCAGCACCGCCGCCTTCCAGGCGAGATACTGGGTTTTCGCGTCGGATTTCTCGATATCGACATTGGCGCGCAACGTGCCACCGTCGAAGATCGGCAGGTTGAGCGACGGTCCGAAGGACCAACTGGTCAGACTTGCGCCTTTGGCGCCCGATGATTTGACCCAGCTCGGCGAGATCGAGCCGGAGAGCGAGATCGACGGGTAGAGCTGGGCCTCGGCTGCGCCGATATCGGCAACGGCGGCCGCCAGGTCGCGTTCGGCCTTGCGAATATCCGGACGATTGCGGATCAGATCGGCCGGAATGCCGGCGCGCATGTCGCCGCGGAAGACCGGTTGACCGGCACTCTTTTGAAGCTCCCCCATCAGCGAAGATGCCGGCATTCCGAGCAGCGTGGCAATGTGATGGGCCGATTCCGTGAAGCTCTTTTCCAGCCCGGGAATATCCGCCTTCGTCGACTGCACCAGGCCTTCGGCCTGAACGACATCGAGGCGGGAGGCCGCACCGGCTTTCAATTGCAGCAGCGTCAATTCGTAAGTCTGCTGGCGGGATTTCACACTCGCCTGCGAAAGGGCGATGCGCTCCTGGTAATAGCGGGCATCGATATAGCTTTCGACGAGATCTTTCAGAAAAGTGAGCTTGGCATTGTCGGCCGTCGCATAGGCGGCCCCCAACGAGGCAATTGCGCTCTCCCTGGAGCGACGATACTGGCCGAAGAAATCGAGCAGCCAGGAGAGGCTGGCCTCCCCGCCCGTCGTGTTCGTGGTGCCGACCGTCGTGCGCAGCCGGCCCTTCTCGCCGGATAATGTGTGCGATGCATCGACAGTCAGGCTCGGCAAGCCGCCGGCGCCGGCAACCGTGACATTGGCTGAAGCCGCGTTGATGCTTTCGAGCGCCTGCAGCACGTCGAGGTTCTCGCTGAGGCCATGCGCCACCAGGCCGTCGAGCCGCTTGTCGCGATAGGCCGTCCACCATTCAGCCGTCACGACATTGCCGTTGCTCTTATTGCTCCCCTCTTCAAATTTGGCCGGAAGCGGCATTTGCGGGGGTACATGATCCGGGCCGCTGACGCAGCCTGTCAGCAGAAGCGTCAGTGCGGATGCGGCGTAGCGGAGGGATGATGGTCTTGTGCGAAGCGACGTACTCACGGGCGAGCCTTCTGAACCGGGATCGTGGGTTCAGGCTTAGCGGGACCAGCGTTAATGGCGGTTAAGAAACTGTAAAGTTAGGTAAAATCCGGCACCGCCCGTCGAGGGGTCCAAATCAGCCTTCGCCGGCCGCACCGTAGGGCATCGGCCGCCTCGGAAGCTCCAGCGTGATCGCCAGGCCGCCGGCCTCCGGCAGCGAGGCATGCACGCGCCCGCCATGACGTTCGATCGCCTGCCGGGTGATGGCAAGACCCAGGCCGTATCCGCCTCTCGGCACGGCGTCTTTGCCGCGCGAAAACGGCTGGAAGATGCGTTCGAGTTCGTCCCGGCCGACACCTGGCCCCTGATCCCCAACGCGGATCGTAAGGCGATCGGACCCTACCTCGCAGGACACTGATATGCGCGAATGCTCGTCCGTATACTTGACGGCGTTGCGGACGACGTTTTCGAGCGCCCTGTAGATCAGTTCACCTTCGACCTCGGCCCGGAAGATGCCGTCGACACTCGTCGTGATCGTCACCTCGCGGGCCTGGGCTTCGAATGCGGCATCGCCGAGGATTTCGTTCAGCAGCTCGATGACGTCGAGGGTCTGCGTCTTCAGCGGCCGGCCGGATCCCGCCGTCAGCCTGGCGAGGGTCAGAACCTCGCCCACCAGCGTATCGAGCCGTTCGACTTCCCGGTCCATGCGGTCGAGCATGGCGCCGAGTTTGGCCGGGCTTTGCCTCAGAACGCCGACCGCGGCCTGCAGGCGGGACAAAGGCGAACGCAGTTCGTGGGAGACGTCGTGGAACAGCCTCTGCTGCGCATCCTGGAGTTCCTGAAGCCGGGCGGCGCTCGCATCGAAATCATAGGCAAGCGCCGTCACCTCATCCTTTCGGCCAGCCATTTTGTCGCCAATGCGAAAATCGAAGCGGCCATGGGCAAGCGCGCTCAAGCCGTCGCGCAGATGCACGACGGGGCGAATGAGATATCGCGCCAATGCGCCGGCCGCGATCGTGCTGGCGATCAGGATGGTGAACCACGGCATGAACGGGCCAAGATTGTCGAAGATGGAGCTGGCCGGGGCCGACACGGAAAGCCGGTAGCAGACGCCATCCTTCAGCACGGATCGGGTGGTCACCGTGTTCTTCGCAGCGCAGGCATCGGCTTCCGCCGGTTTCGAAAGGTTGAGGCCGAGCGGCTGCGTCTTCTCGCTCGTGGAGACGAAACGGGCAGCGGCGTCTTCGCCGTCCTGAACCAGAATATTTGCGGTCAGGTTCAGCACCAGCGCCCGCCGCTCCTGTTCGAGCTCGCCTGCGAAGGGAACCGCCTGAAGCAATTTGACGATCAGGATGATGACAGCGAGGCTTGCCGCCAGCGTCAGCCAGATGATCCTGAAGAATTTCCAGAAAAGCCGGGGCATGGTCAGTCCACGAGAAGTTGATAGCCCTGCCCGCGGACGGACTGGATCCAGGATTGTCCGTCCTCCCGCAGCCCGAGCTTCTGGCGAACGCTGCTGATATGGACGTCGATACGCCGGTCGAACGGCGTGAGCGGTTTGCCGAAGGCCCGCTTCGAAATATCCTGCTTCGACACCAGTTGGCCGGCGCTGCGGGCGAGAACCTCGAGCAGGCTGAATTCGGTGCCGGTCAGCTCCAAGGTCTCGCCGCGCCATTCAGCACTTCTGCTGCCGGAGTGGATCACCAGCTGCCCTGCCCTGATCGTGTCGGTCGATGCGCCGGCTGCCGGCTGCCCCGCGCGGCGCAGGATGGCGCGTAGCCTCGCCGCCAATTCACCCGGCGAACATGGCTTCGGCACATAATCGTCGGCACCGAGATTGAGACCCGATATCCTGTCCACGTCATCGCCTCTTGCAGTCAGCATCAGAACGGGGACCTGGCTCAGTTTCCGGATCCTCTGCAAAACTTCGATCCCGTTCATCCGGGGCATCATGATGTCGAGCACGATGATATCGACCGTATTGCCGGCGGCAGCGGCAATGGCAGCGCGACCGTCGGTATCGGTTACGACGTCATACCCTTCTTCGATCAGATATTCCTGCAGAAGCGTCGTCAGCTCGGCATCGTCGTCGATGAGGAGAACCTTGTTCATTCACTTCGTCCGTCATTAGAACGGGATGATTTCAGGCCGGGTCGGCCTAAAATCTGAATCCTGTTCTACATAAGAGTTAGAGCATGATGTCATGAGAAAACCGCTCACACTTTTCGGCATCATGCTCGAATCCCGGCAGCCATACAGCAGATGCACGCTCGCGCGGCCAAGTTTTACCCAACTTAACACTAACTTGACCGCACTTAACGTTCGCCCCGTTACTTATCCTGCCATGACATCGACGCGAGCCGGGATTGGATTGCCGTGCATGAGCCGCAATCCGTCATCGAGTTGATCGCGGATCGGGAAAAGGCAGCGATGCCTTTGACCACAAGGAGTGATCGTTGAGAAAACCATTCAGGCTAGGCGCCGCCGCTCTCGTTGCGGCCGCGCTTTTCTTCCCCCTGCGCAATGCCGCGGCCGAACAGGCGGCAGCACCCGCTCTTACCGTCTCCCTGACAACACCGGCGCAGCGGGACTGGCCGGAGACCGTTCCGGCAAGCGGCTGGCTGAAGCCTTGGCAGGAAGCGATCATCGCCTCCGAAACCGGCGGCCTGCGGATAACCGATGTCCTGGTCGACATCGGCTCCGTGGTCACGAAGGGACAGACGCTCGTCCAGCTTTCGAAGGAGAGCGTGCTCGCCGATCTGCGCAAGCAGGAGGCGGCGGTCGAGAACGCCAAGGCAAGTCTGTCGAAGGCCAAGGCCAATGCCGACCGGGCGCGGCAGCTGCAACCTTCCGGCGCGCTTTCCGACGAGAAGATCGTCGAATATCTGGCCGATGAGCAGACGGCAACGGCAAGTCTTGCATCCGAAGAAGCCGCGCTCGACAGCGAAAAGATCAAGCTTGCGCAGACGACGATCACGGCCGTCGACGACGGCGTGATCACGTCGCGTTCCGCCAATCTCGGCGCCGTCGTCTCCGCCGGCACCGAGCTGTTTCGCATGGTTCGCCAGCAGCGTGTCGAATGGCAGGCCGAAGTGTCGGCACGTTACCTCCCGCGCATTTCCGAAGGCTTGAGCGTCAGGATCAACGGACCGGACGGCCAGGTCATCGACGGCAAGGTGAGACTTGTCGGGCCTTCGGTCAGCACCGATAACAGCCGGGCAATCGTCTATGTGGCGCTTCCCACCGGCGTCCGGCCGCGCACCGGTCTCTATGTCACCGGCAATATCGAATTGCAGACCTCCCCGGCGCTGACCGTTCCCGAGACGGCGATCGTGTTCCGGGACGGCATCAGTTACCTCTTCACTTCAGGTGAGGATCAGAGGGTCAAAAAGGTCAGGGTGGAAACCGGCCGCCGCAACAATGGCGAGGTGGAAATCGTCTCCGGGATCGATCGCTCGGCGAAAGTGGTGAACTCGGGCGGCGCGTTCCTGTCCGACAACGACCTCGTGAAGATTGCGGAGACAAACTGATGAACTTCTCAGCCTGGTCGATCCGAAACCCCGTACCGGCGATATTGCTGTTTGTGATGCTGACAGCCGGCGGGCTCTTGGCCTTCAAGCAGCTGCCGATCCAGAATTTCCCTGACATGGATCTTCCCACGATCAATGTCACCGCGACGCTCGACGGCGCAGCGCCGACGCAGCTCGAAACCGAGGTGGCCCGCACCATCGAGGACAGTCTTGCCGCGCTCAGCTATCTCGATCACATCACCACGACGATCACGGACGGCACTGTTTCAGTCAAGGTGTCCTTCAAGCTCGAAAAAGACAGCGAAACGGCCCTGAACGAAGTCCGCAATGCCGTCGACAGCGTCAAGGGCGACCTGCCGGCGCAGATGGAATCACCAAGCGTCACCAAGGTCACCGTACAGAGTTCCGCACTGGTCACCTATGCCGTCCGCTCGACCGCTCTCAACGAGACCGAGCTTTCCTGGTTTGTCGACAATGATCTGACCAAGGCGCTGCTTTCGGTGTCCGGTGTCGGGCAAGTCAACCGCATCGGCGGGATCGACCGTGAGGTTCATGTGGATCTCGATCCCGCGACGATGGCGTCGCTCGGGGTCACCGCGGCCACCGTGTCGTCGCAGTTGAAGGCAGTGCAGACGGATACGTCGGGCGGCCTTGGCGAAATCGGCGGCACCCGCCAGACCTTGCGCACGCTCGGCGCCCTGCCATCGGTCGAGGCGCTGAAGGGGCTCAAGATCCCCCTGGCAAACGGCCAGCAGGTTCGCCTCGATGACGTCGCATCCATCACCGACAGCTTCGCCGAGCGCTCATCGATGGCCTATCTCGACGGCAAGTCGGTGATCGCGGTCGAGATCAAGCGCTCGAACGGATTTTCCGACAGCGGTGTTGCCGCCGATGTGGACAAGGCGATCAGGGAGTTCGCCGCCAAGCATTCCAACGTTGAGATCGACGAGGCTTACAGCACGATCGGCCCGATCATCGGCAACTATGATGGTTCGATGCACATGCTCTACGAAGGCGCGATCCTGGCGATCATCGTCGTCTGGCTTTTCCTCCGGGACTGGCGGGCGACGATCCTGTCGGCCGTGGCGCTGCCCCTGTCGGTCATACCGACCTTCCTTGTCATGTATCTCGCCGACTTCAGCCTGAATATCGTCACGCTGCTTGCGCTGTCGCTCGTGGTCGGCATTCTCGTCGACGACGCCATCGTCGAGATCGAGAACATCGCCCGCCACCTGCAGATGGGCAAGCGGCCGATCGATGCCGCTCTCGAAGCGGCCAACGAGATCGGACTTGCCGTCATCGCAACCACCTTCACGCTGGTTTCGGTGTTCCTGCCGACCGCGTTCATGAGCGGCATACCGGGCCTTATATTCCGCCAGTTCGGCATCACCGCTGCCGTCGCCGTGCTTGCCTCGCTGGTCGTCGCGCGTCTGCTGACGCCGATGATGGCCGCCTATTTCATGAAGGCCCATCCGACCGAGGAAAAGGACGGCCGGATCATGCGTGCCTATATATCAATCGTGAAGGCCGCCATGCACCGCAGGAAGACGACCGTGGCCGTCACCGCCGTCGTCGTCGCACTCTCGCTTTCGACCATTCCCCTGTTGAAATCGGGCTTCCTGCCCGCGTCCGACGACGCGCGGACCCAGATCACGCTAACCATGCAGCCGGGCGCTACCATCGAGCAGACCGACGCCACCAGCAGGAAGGCCGCAGATATCATCGGCAAGCTTCCCGACGTGACCCATGTCTTTTCCGCCGTCGGTTCGGTGTCCTCGGGCGGCGGTCCCGACGCCGGCACCACGAGCGATGTCGGATCGGCGACGATCGTCGCTGTGCTGCCGCCCATCGACGAGCGCAATCGCAAGCAATCGGAAATCGAAAACGACATCCGGCAGGCGCTTTCCGTCCTCCCCGGCGTGCGTGTAGAGGTCGGTGGCGGCGGGAATGGCACGAAGCTCGAGATCACGCTGGCTGGCGACGATGCAAATGTCCTCGACAGCGCCAGTACGGCGCTCGAGGAGCAGCTCCGCTCACTGCAGGGCATCGGAGCTGTGACATCGACTGCAGCGAGGCAAGCGCCTGAGATCCAGATCACGCCCGACTTTGCGCGCAGCGCCGCACTCGGGGTCACGTCGAGCGCCATCGCCGAGGCCGTGCGCGTGGCGACCAACGGGGAATATTCCGCCGACCTGCCGAAGCTCAACCTGCCTCAGCGGCAGATTCCGATCGTCGTCCGCTTCTCGCCCGAGGCGCGCACCAATCTGGACGACATCAAGAACATGCGGGTGGCGGGAACCAACGGTAACGTCGATCTCGGATCGATCGCCGATGTGAGGATCGGGGGCAGCCCGTCGGAGATCGACCGGATCGACCGGATGCGCAATGTCACCCTTTCCGTCGAGCTCAACGGCCGCATCCTCGGCGACGTCAACCGAGAAGCGCAGGCGCTGCCGGCGCTCCAGCATCTGCCCTCGGGCGTCACCCTGGTCAACCAGGGCGAACTTCAGCGCAGTTCGGAGCTGTTCCAGAGTTTCGGGCTGGCGATGGCGATCGGCGTCTTCTGCATCTATGCGGTCATGGTGCTGCTCTTCCACGATTTCCTGCAGCCGCTGACGCTTCTGATGGCGCTGCCGCTCTCGCTCGGCGGCGCGTTGGTGCCGCTGGTGGTGACCGGAACGAGCTTCTCCATGCCTGTTGTCATCGGCCTGCTCATGCTGATGGGCGTGGTGACGAAGAACTCCATCCTGCTCATCGAATATGCGATCATGTCGCGTCAGCGTGGCATGTCGAGATTCGACGCCTTGGTGGATGCCTGTCACAAGCGCGCACGGCCGATCGTCATGACCACCATCGCCATGGCCTCGGGCATGCTGCCGGCCGCGCTCAGCCTGATGGGCGGCGATTCCAGCTTCCGCCAGCCGATGGCAATCGTCGTGATCGGCGGCGTGGTGATGTCGACGCTGCTCAGCCTCATCGTCATTCCGGTTATCTTCACCTTCGTCGACGATCTCGAACAGATCCTTAAACGGGCCCTGCGTCGGATCGGACTGGCCGAGGACCTCGCCGGGGATAAACCGCATGCGTCCAACGATCACGCGGCGATCGCCTTCCAACCGGAGATTTCGAAACGGGGACAAGCTCAGAGATGATGCCCCACAGGTGATGGGGCAGACGCTGCCCCACCGCGCAATGGCCGGTGACGGCACCCTCTTCGGTCGCGTTCCCCTCCCCCGGAACAAGACCGCGGGACGTGTTCCCCCGCAGGCGGCCACAAGCCGCCTGCGCGTCCTGCATCTTCTGGAAACGCTAGTCCAAGCACTCATCCTGATTGCAGTTGCGCCGTGCCTATCAGCTGCCGGCAGAGCAGATCTCGCGCGCGTCGCCACAAGAACCTTTACCAAACTTTACACTTCCTTAACTGCGCTTGACATCCGCACAGTTATTATGGCGCGACCTCAGCTCAATCTGGAGTGTCGTGTGTCCAAGGCACATCGAAATATTCTGCTTGGCCGCTTCGCGGAGGGGAAAGTCATACTCGCCGCGATTTCGCGGCGGGCGCGACCGTTTCACTCGATATTTTACGACTATAAGATTGCGAAAGTTCTTCGACTTGCCCTGCAAGATAATTACGTCTTGCTCTCTCATTTTCTGAGTGAAGCGATTGAATCAGGCCGTGCGCAGAGCCTCCGAAAAGAGAGTGATGCTCTGTCGGAAGACATTTCAATTGGTGGAACGGGGTGATTGATCGCGCGCTCACGACAACGGCTCCATTGCTTCGAAATCGGGCAAGGCGCCGCTGGCATATCCGATCGCCCCGAGCGAACCGATGGCAATCCGGCCGTCGCGGATCGACAGCAGTGGTCCTTCGGCACCCCGCTCGTAAATATCCGGGTGGGCAGCAGCAAAACGCGCCATCTCCGCCTGCGGCGCACCCTGCATGCCGGCCACATAATGATGACCGTTGCGCTCGACATGGGAGAGGCCGAGCAGCGAAACCAGCGCCAGATCCTGCTGCACGGCAAGTCCGGCCTGGCAGGTCAGGTCTTCGCCGGAGAGGAACAGGTTCGGCACCCCTGTCGTTCTGATGCGGATCGCCTTGAGGAGCGAGCGATAGACGCCCTTGCAGGTCTTCGAGGAGACGCCGGTATAGCCGAGCTCACGGGCGTGGGCGAAGGCCGCGTCGCCATCGTCGCTCTCATCGATCAGGAAGGGCAACTCCGCCGCCAGAGCCCTAAGTGGCGTCTGCATGGTGATCGCGCGCGAGAACGGCTGTTCGATAAAGGCAATGGCCGCCCGCAGCCGCGCCAGCCGCGGCATCGCCGCCATGCGCGCCAGCAGGTCGGCAAGCGGTTCGGCAGCGGCGAACTGCTCATTGCCGTCGACCGTCACCCGGTAATCGGGCAGATGGTCCAGCACCGCGGCAATTCGCGCCAGCCGGTCGAGATCGGCATCGACCTCGCCGGAAAGTTTGATCTTGAACCAGTGATTGCCATAACGCGCAATCACCGCCTCGAGGCTTTGCGGCAGGCCGTCATCAACGGGATGAACGATATCCCTCTCGGTAATCGGGTCGAGCAGCCCGATCGTATGCCGGGCCGAGATCGAACCGGCGGGGCGAAGCCCGGCAAGCGTTGCGGAAGCGGCATCCGCGCCGATATCGCCGGGCAGCATTGAGCCGCCGATGCCGACCAAGTTGCCACGCACCGCATCGAAGAAGGAAATGCCGGCAAGACGGCAATAGGCATCGAGTGCTGCGCGGGCGATAAGCGAAGGTCCGAAACCGGCCGCCAATGGATTTCCGGGCAGGCGCCGCACGGTTTCCATCTCGTTCACCCGGGCGGCGGCAAACAATGTCGTCGGCGCGGACGCTTCGAGCGAGGCAGCCGCCGCAACACGGATCGAGCCGCGCAATTGATCGACATTCTGCGCCGGCGTGAAGGCCGGGTTTTTGTCGAACCATTTCGGCACCATCATTTCGGCGGCAGCGCCGACGGCCGTCTTTCCCTTCTCATCCTCGACACGCACCCTGAGAAAGGCCTGCGGTGCCTTTTCGAGGGTTGCCGCGCCGAAGCGGAACGGCAGGCGCAGGCGGGTATCGCGCTCGAAGGTGTCGATCTCGACAATTCTGATGCGCGGCGCCGTTAGGGAAGCTCCGATGTTTCTGTCCATTTTACGCCATCCGGTCGAGCATGGCGCGCGACACTTCGTGATGGAGCGGCTCCCGGCGCAGCAGCCGGCCGATCTCGTCCACCATGGCCTGCCCTTGGGCGAAATGCGCCTCTTCGGTATGGCCCGCGGCATGCGGCGAAATGGTGACATTGGCAAGCGCCGGGTCGCGGAACGGGCTGTCCGGCGGCAGCGGCTCCTTGTCGAAGACATCGAGAGCCGCCTCGATACGGCCGGACCGGATCTCGGCAAGCAATGCCGCCTCATCGACCAATTCTGCGCGCGCGGTGTTGATGAACAATGCGCCGGGGCGCAACAGCGCCAGTTCGCGGGCGCCGATCATGCGGCGCGTTTCCGGCAGAACTGGCGCATGCAGGGTAATCACATCGCTTTGCCCCAGCGCATCGTCCAGTCCTGTTCGAACGACGCCGAGTGCCGCGGCCTCGCTGTCATTGAGATAGGGATCGACGACCAGCACGCGGCCGCCGAATGGCACGAGCAGACGCATGACTGCCCGTCCGACATATCCGGCGCCGACGATGGCGACCGTTCTGGCGCCGAGCAATCTTTGCGGCACGGCGGCGCGGACGTCGAGCCAATCACCGCCGCCGCGCAGAGCATGATGCAGCCGGTGAATGCCGCGCATGGCAAGCAGTGCTTCGGCGACGACGAACTCGGCAACCGAGGCGGCGATTTTCGAGGCGGAATGGCTGACACGAAGGCCGTCGTCGAACAGACGGGCGGGAACGAGCGTGCGGACGCTGCCGGCCGAATGCGCGATAAGGGCAAGTTGCGGATGGCGCTGTCGCGCTGTGGGATCGAAGGGCGGCGTGCCCCATCCGGTCAGGCAGGCCGTGGCGCCCTGCAGCAGCCGGTCGGCATCGGCGGCATCGATCGTGGCGACGGCCGGCCAGCGCACGTCGCCCAGCGCATTCAAATCAGCGGTCGCCGCATCGTCCAGCATCATGCGACGGGTCTTTTCGGTCAGAAGGACGGCGATGACGGGCGCTTGTTTGCTCATGCTTCTACTCTTTCGCTGCGGCGACCAGGCGCCTGAGATAGGAGAGATCGGCGCGGGCCTTGTCGAGCGCCTGTTCCCGGGGAACCCGGTATTGGGAATGCACCGAGAGCACTCCGGCGAAACCGGTGACGACGAGATGCGGGATGATGTCGTTCCAGGGCACCATGCCGTCGTCGAGCCCGTACCAGTCCGAATGCCAGGCACGCTGGCCCGGCACCCCATAGGCGCCGGGAAACCAGCCGCAATTCTTGACACCCATGCAGCAGAACCACGGGTCGAGAAGGTCGAGGGTCAGGCGCCAGTCCTCGCTTCCCTCGCGGATGATCTGGTTGGCCGGATCGGGATAGGCGCCGACGCTGATCGGATCGCGCCCGGCCAGCAATTGCATCGCCAGCGCGCCGGAGCTGTGCAAGGTCCCGCCGTGCAGCTGGATCGTCAACTTGACGGCGAAGCGTTCGGCGAGACGCTCGAAACCATCGAGGTCACGCCGCGCCTCATCGACCTGCACCTTCCAGCGCCGGGACGGATCATAACGCCAGAAGCCGAGCCGCACCTGGCCGATGCCAGCCTCGCCGCAAAAGCCGAGAAGCCGCGACGCAGCAGCGTCGGGCCGCGTGAAATCGATGGTCGCCATCGGGATGCTGAGGCCGGCATCGGCAAAGAGCTTTGCGGCCTTGACGATTTCCTCCGGCCGGTCGGGAGAAACGGCATGGCCGTCGCGAACGAGAAGATCGGCACAGTCGAACCCGAGATCCGCGATGATCTCCGCTGCCGTCTCCGGCGGCAGGCCTTCCAGGGTCTTAGTGAAATAGGCGATATCCATGATGTCCCTGCTCATCGACTGGAAACACAGAACTCGCTGTGGCGGCCGAAGGCATCGCGGGCGCGCACCGCATAATGCACGCCCTCAGGCGGCGACATGTGCAGGAATGCCGTGGAGAGCAGCGGCGCCGGACTGACCTTTTCAAAGGTCTTGCCGTCGGTGCTGATGAGGACATCGTAGAAGACGGCGGCGGGGCCGGCATCGCCGGCCGCCCAGAACAGCATGCGCTCCTCCCGGCCGCCGAGACCGAGGTAGCGCTCAACGACGAGACCGGTGGGTGCTGCCGGCGGTGCGCCGATATCGGGAACGACGAGCACCTGCGTCAGCGACGGCAAGGGCACGTCGAGATCGACACTGACCCGGCCGTCGTCGCAGGCGACGATGCTGATCGGATGCAGCAAGGCCGGCTCCTGGGCGCGGCGCAGTTCGGCAAACTGCGCTTCATCAGGAACGGGCGGCGCGCCGACCGGTTCGAAGGGACCGCGCGGATTGCTTTGGTCGCGCTGGGCTTCCCAGACCTCCATCGGATTGGTGAATTCCTCGTCGATGCGCAGCAGGCAGAGCGCATGGCGGCCGGGAGCGAGCCCTTCGACCTCGAGGCGGACGGCGGTCCGGCCCGAGCGGTTGATGGCATCGACGCTGTGGATGAGGCTGATGGAAACACCGCCGCCCGGCAGTCGCGTCGGCAGGATCGCCAGGCCATCCTGATCGGGCGTCAGCGGCGGCTCGGCCGTCACCTTGCAGACGGTATCGCCGAGCGTCGCCAGCAGCTCCATCGATGTGAGGCCGGGCTTCTTGATGATGTCGAAGGGCGGCGCACTGTCGATGTCGGTCACCAGCTTTTCCAGATCGGTCTTGTGCTCCCATTGCGCCTTGGTGAAATTGCGCGGCCCGAAATAGGCAAAGATCGTGCGTTGGCTCCAGCCGCCGATAAAGGCGTGGTCATTGCTGAGGAAGGTGAAATTTGCCGCTTTCGGAGCGATGATGCGCCGGTCGTGCTGCTCGATGATGCGGGCGATGATCCCGGCGTAGTAGGCCTTGCCGTGCCAGCTGTGAGGGTCGCTCCAGCCAAGCTGCGGGTCGCATTCGTCGTTGATGATCGGCAGGCCCGCCAGCCGCGGATGATGCTCCTTGAGATAATCGACGACGAGAAGCGTGCGATCGACGATCGCGTTCGTCTTCGGCGTCAGATCGTCCTTGCTGCCGTTGACGCCCTTTTCGTGGATCGAAATGTAGTCGATGCGCGGCGGGCCGTCGCCGGTCAGGCAGCTCGTGCCGCTGTCGCAATGGGCGATCAGGGCGCGAAAGATCGGCGAGAGCGTGCGGGCGGTGCCCGGCCCGCCCATCGGCAGGCCGGGATCGATGGCGTCGAGGCCTGCGACGCAGGCATCGTAATAATTGGTGTAGCCCTTGATCCCGTAAGTCCACCAGCCGGAGTCGGCCTCATTCGTCGTTTCGAAATACCATGTGCGCAATTCGTCCATGCCGTAGCGCGCGCCGTAGCGGTCCACCGTCACAGTGACGAGATCGCGCCAGCGCCTGACCTGGTCCATGTCCTCATAATCGGTGAACAGGCCTGACGGGTTGCCCATCAGCTCGAAGAACGGCTTCAGGCGGTGTTCGATCATCACGTCGAGCGCACGGTCGAGCAGCGACCAGTCGTAGCCGCCCGTACCGCCGGTAGCGCGCAGCAGATTGTAAAGGTAGTGGACCCGCAAATAGCGGATGCCCTCGTTCGGCAGGCCGCCGATATAGGCAAGCATCTGGCGCATCTCGGGTTCGAGCAGCAGCTCGGCAGGCGAAAAGCCGGTGCCGCGCCAGAACCGCTCGAAGGGGCGTACCGCTTGGCTGGCATCGACGTTTATTCGCGTCCGTTCACGCATGGATCGTTCTCCTAGAAGGGAAAGGCTGTCAGCGCAAAAGCCGGATTATTTGAACTTTTCGCGCATTGCATCGATGCCGGGGATGGTCTTGGTCAGATGCTGGTGCGCCGGATCGAAGCGCTGGATCAGCCCTCGGCGATGCTTGCCGACAAGAATGGTGAAGATATAGCCGCGATGCCCGGGCGAGGTGACAGTGGGGTGGTAGCCGCGATCGACCAGGACAGTATCGCCGTTGCGGGTCATGAGGATCTTGACCGGACCGTCATCGTCATAAGTGATCTGGCTGCCGAAGCCGGTCTCCGGCTGGAAACGGTAATGATAGAGCTCCTCGTGCAGGGTCTCGGCATCGCCGTCTTCGGTATCGTGCTTGTGGGGAGGATAGCCCGACCAGCAGCCCTCGCCGGCATAGAGTTCGCTCACCAGGAGGTTCCCGCAGCGGCCGTTCTGCCGTTGCCCGAGCAGGTGAGCGATCCGCCGCTGGCTGTGCGTGTCGGGCGAGCCGACATTGACCGCGTCGACCTCATCAGGCGTCACCCGGAACGGCGCGTAGCGCCTCTCACAGAGGCCGCCGGCGATGGCGACTTCCGCCGGGCCGCCACGGGCCGATATCCGGACATTGGCCTCGACGGGTGCGTAAACCGAATCCGCATCGCCTCCCCAGATATCGGCTCGCCGGCCCACAGCTTCGAAGCTGATGTCATCCACCTCGATATCCACCTGCCCCGACAGCACGACGTAGAGGCTTTCGTGCAAGGGCAGCCGCCGCGTGTCCCGGCCGTCTGCCGGAAGCGTGACGAGGTCGAAATAGATGAGATCGAGCGTCCTGGAGGAGGTATCCACAATGGGACGCTGCTCGGAGCGTGGAATGAATTCGGGCATCAATTGAACTCCGCAACGGTACGGTCGGCGAAAGGGTTGAGGGTCAGGGTTTCGGCGTGATGGCAGGCCACCGCATGTCCATCGGCGGTAACGGTGCGCAGGGCCGGCACTTCCTGCTTGCACAGCGCGGTGGCATAGCGACAGCGCGGATGAAAGGCGCAGCCGGGAGGCGGATGCGCGGGGTCGGCGACTTCGCCCGCCAGCCGGATGCGCCGGCCGTGGCGGCGCATCCTCGGATCGGCGATCGGCACCGCCGAGAGCAGCGCTTCGGTATAGGGGTGGCGCGGACGCGAAAAGATCTGCTCCGTCGGCGCCTTTTCGACGACCCGGCCGACATACATGACGGCGATATTGTCGGAGATGTGCCGGACGACCGAGAGGTCGTGAGCAACGAAGAGATAGGTCAGGCCGAACTGTTCCTGCAGGTCCTGCAGCAGATTGATGGTTTGCGCCTGGACGCTGACATCGAGCGCCGAGACGGCCTCATCGGCGATGACAAGGCGCGGATTGGAGGCCAGCGCCCGGGCAATGCCGATGCGCTGGCGTTCGCCGCCGGAGAAAGCATGCGGATAACGGCGCATATATTCCGGCCGCAGGCCCACACTCTGCATCAGCTCGGCGACCCGGTGCTCGAGCTCCCGGCCCTTGGCGATGCCGTTGACGCTAAGCACCTCGCCGATGATGTCGATGACGGGAAGGCGCGGATTGAGCGAGGATTGCGGATCCTGAAAGACGATGCGCAGGTCGCGGTGGATTTCCTTGAGGGCCGGACCGGAGAGGGCCGCGAGATCCACCGTGCCGCCGCTGCGATCGCGATAGCGGATTTCTCCGCTCGTCGGCTGGTAGATGCGCAGCACGGTGCGGGCAAGCGTCGACTTGCCGCAGCCGGATTCCCCGACAATGCCGAGCGTCTCGCCGTCTTCGACGCGAAGCGAGACGCCGTCGACCGCCTTGACATGCCCGACCACGCGCCGGAAGGCGCCCTTGCGGATGGGGAAATGCATCCTGAGATCGTTCAATTCGAGCAGCGGGCTTGGTTGCGTCATGGGATCGGCCATCATTGTCTTCCCTCGTAAAGCAGGCAGCTGGCGACGTGCCCCTTGCCGATCAGGACGGCTTGCGGATCCTCGCGGTCACAGAGGCCCGCCCTCGCCTCTCGGCATCGGGGATGAAAGCTGCAGCCTTCGGGCCTGTGGAAACGCGAGGGCACCATGCCTTCGATGGTCGCCAGCCGTTCGCTCGGCTGTCCGTGCAGGCGCGGCACCGATTGCAGCAGGGCCTTGGTGTAGGGATGAACAGGTGCGTGAAAGATCGTGTCGACATCGCCCGCCTCCACCACCCGGCCGACATACATGACGACGACCTCGTCGGCGATCTCGGCCACCACACCGAGATCGTGGGTGACGAACAGCACCGAGAGCCCGAATTCGGCTTGCAGCGAGGCGAGCAAATCGAGGATATTGGCCTGAGTGGTCACATCGAGCGCCGTGGTCGGCTCGTCGGCGATTAGGAGCTTCGGGCGGCAGGCGAGCGCAAGCGCAATGCAGACACGCTGGCGCATGCCGCCGGAGAACTGGAACGCATAACTTTCCATGCGCTCGGCTGGCCTCGGAATGCCGACCAGCGCCAGCGTCTCGATCGCATGCTCGCGCGCTTCCTTCTTTCCCATCTTGAGGTGCAGGCGGATGACCTCCACCATCTGGTTGCCGATCGTATGGACGGGCGAGAGGGCTGCCATCGGCTCCTGACTGATCAGGCCGATTTGGGCGCCGCGGATCGCCCGCATGTCGCGGCCGCGCGGATCGAGCGAGGCGAGATCAATGGCGGGGACTGCCGGATCGGGCCGGTAGCGGATTGCGCCCGAGACGATCCGCCCACCCCGCGGAACCTGGTTGAGGATCGAGCGGCCGGTGATGCTCTTACCCGACCCGGATTCGCCGACGACGCAGACCGTCTTGCCGCGCGGGATGGAGAAGGAGACGCCGTCGACCGCCCTCACCGTGCCCGCGCCGCCGAAGAAATGCGTCCTGAGGTCGTCGACCTCGATCAGCAGATCGCGATCGGCGCGCCCGCCGCCGGCGGCGAAATGGGAATCAGTATTCATAGGGATCTGCAGCATCGCGTAATCCATCACCAAGGAAATTGAGGGCGAGCACGGTGACGATCACCGCAAGACCGGGAAGAAACAGCCAGGGCGCGCTCGAAACCGCGAGAATGTTCTGCGCTTCCTGCAGCAGCACGCCCCAGCTCACGACAGGCGGACGCAGGCCGATGCCGAGGAAGGAAAGCGCGGTTTCGGCAAGAATCATCGTCGGGATGGCAAGCGTCACCGAGGCGATGATGTGGCTCATGAAGGACGGCACCATATGCCGCCAGATGATCCGCATACGCGAGCAGCCATCGAGATGGGCGGCGATGACGAAATCTTCCGTCTTCAGCGACAGGAAACGGCCGCGCACCACCCGCGCCAGATCCGTCCAGCCGATCAGCGACAGGATGACGGTGATCCAGAGATAGACCAGGATCGGATCGGCGCTGATCGGAACGGCAGCCGCAAGCCCCATCCACAGCGGAATGGTCGGGATCGAGTTGATCAGTTCGATGCAGCGCTGGATGACATCATCAACCCAGCCGCCATAGAGCCCGGAGATGCCGCCAAGGATAATGCCGAGGGTGAGGCTGATCGTGACCCCGATCAGCCCGACGGACATAGACACGCGGGTGCCGTGCACCGTCCGGCTGAAGACGTCGCGGCCCAGCCGGTCGGCGCCGAACAGGTAGAACGGTTTGCCAGCCTCGACCGGGCCGATCAGGTGGCGGTTGAGATCGAACAGCCCCCAGAGCCGGTAAGGTTCACCTTTGACGAAGAAGCCGACGGGAATGACGACGGCCGGATCGGGCACATAATTGCGGCTGAGCGCGATCGGGTCGATCTTCATCGAATAACCGTTGACGTAGAGCGGATGAAATCTCCCCGCTGCGTCGTAGCCGGCAAATCTCAGCTGCTGGGGCGGCGCATAGGTGTAACGGGAATCGTAGGTCTGCGACGAAACCGGGGCGAGAACCTCGGCAAAGAGAGCGACCAGGTAGATCAGCACGATGACGACGCCTGCCGCCAGCGCCAGCCGGTGGCGGCAGAAACGCCACCAGATGAGCTTCCACTGTCCTGCCGCGGCGGCGGTATTTCTAGTGGGTTCAGACGATAGCGCGATGGCTTGATCGGTCATATCTATCGTCCTTCAGCCGTTGCGGATGCGGGGATCGAGCCAGGCGAGCAGCAGGTCCGAGATCAGCGTGCCGATCAACGTCAGCACGCTCATCAGCAGGATGAAGGTGCCGGCGAGATACATGTCCTGGGCAAACAGCGCGTTGAGCAGAAGCGGCCCGGTGATCGGCAGGCTGAGGACGATGGAGACCACCACCGAGCCCGAGACGAGGTGCGGCAACACCCAGCCGACTGTGGAGACGAAGGGGTTGAGCGCGACGCGCACCGGATATTTCAGCAGCAGCCGAATTTCGCTCAGGCCCCGGGCCCGCGCCATGTCGACATAGGGCTTGTTGAGCTCGTCCAGCAGGTTGGCGCGCATGATGCGGATCAGCGCCGCCGTCGCACCCGTGCCGAGCACGACGACCGGGATCCACATATGCGAGACTAGATCGCCGAGCTTGGCCCAGCTCCAGGCGGCGTTGATGTAAGCTGGCGAAAACAGCCCACCGACGCTCTGGCCGAAATACTGCGCCGAGACGAACATCAGCACCAGCGCCAGCAGGAAGTTCGGAATCGCAAGGCCGAGGAAGCCGAAGAAGGTGGCGAAGTAATCGCCCACCGAATATTGCCGCACTGCCGAATAGATGCCGATCGGAAAGGCAACCACCCAGACGAAGAACAGCGTGGTGACCGAGACCACCATCGTCAGGCCCATGCGCGCCCAGATCAATTCGCTGACCGGCTTGTTCCAGTCGAGGGACTGGCCGAAATCGCCGCGCAGCAGGATGCCGCTGATCCATTTCCAGTATTGCACCGCCCAGGGCTGATCGAGGCCATACCGTTCGCGCAGGCCGGCGATTACGCTAGGATCGACTGTCTCGTTCTGCGAGGCGAGACGCGCGGTCATCGCGGTCAGGAAGTCGCCGGGCGGCAGCTGGATGATGATGAAGGTCACGACTGAAATCGCGAACATCATCGGGATCATATAAAGCAGACGTCTGATGATGAAGCCGGCCATGTTCAAGCTCCTTCGACTGGCGATCGCCGATCGGTCTGGGGGATGGGGCGGGGCTGCTACCGGAATGGCGCCCGCGGACGCCATTCCGGCCGATCATGTGTCTATTGCTGGTAGTAGAAGGTCTCCGGCTTTGCCGGCCCCGGCGTCATGTAGAAGGACGTGCTGGGGATGACCTTGGGGACGTTGCGCATATTGGTCTTGACGATGCCGACGCGATCCGGCTCGAGATTGGTGCCGATGACGTAGAATTCGTCACGGGTGATCGCCAGCAGCTCCTTCATAGCTTCGAGCTGCTTTTCGAGCGTCGGGGCTTCCTGCACCTGGCGGTAGAGATCCATCTGCTTCTTGGCGGCCGGGCTCGGTTCCTGAGCGTTCGGATCCTTGGGATTCTGATAATAGAGGCCCCAGGCGGTGGCGAAGCTCGATTCATATTCGTGCGGGAAATACCATTTGGGATCGAGCAGGCCGAGGAAGTCGTAGCCGCCGCCGCCGACCCAGGCGAGGCCGTCATTGTCGTTGTTCTGCAGGCGCGAGAAGATCAGCGACCGTTCGGCCGGGCGCGGCTGCATGTCGATACCGACCGCCCGCCAGTAGCGCTGGATCATTTCGAGCGCATCGACCTGGATCGGGCTTCCGGTCAGCGCATCGATCGCAAAGGTGATCCGCTTGCCGTCCTGGCCGAGACGATAACCGTCGGCGTCTTTCTTGGTCAGGCCCGCCTTGTCGAGATACTGGTTGGCGAGGTCGACATTATATTCCAGATATTGCGTCGCCATCTTCTCGTCGTAGAGCGCTGTGCCCTCGCGGGGCGCGGCCTGATAGGGCTTGGCCTGTCCGGCATAGATCAGCTGGTTGAGCTCCTCGCGGTTGATGGCGTAGCTGAGGCCGATGCGGAAATCCTTGTTGGAGAAGACGGCGCGCAAGGCCGGGTTCTTGTGCGTTTCGTTCAGGGTGATCAAAAGGGCGTTCGACCATGCCGGCCGGGCGATGAACAGGCCGTAACCGGCCTTCTGCTGGTTCTGCACGATCACCGTGCGGGCGTCCGTCGTCTCGATGAAGCGGTTCTGCATGTCGATTTCGCCGCTGATCGCCTTCAGGATGATCGCCTGGGTATCCTGCATCACGTCGATGGTGATGCGATCGAAGTAAGGCAACTGATTTCCTGAAGTATCCACCTTGGCATAATAGGGATTGCGTTCGGCGACGACCTGGGTGGTGCCGTTATAAGGCGCGGTCAGCACCCAGGCATCGAGCGTCGGCCGGCCGAGATCGCGCCAGCGGCCGGGAAAGCCGATCTTGTTGTTGAAGAGCTGGACCCAGTCGGTCGCACCCGCCGCCTTCACCAGGGCGTCGACGCCGTCCGGATTGAAATCCTTGTGGAATTGCTTGAGGTAATGCGCCGGTGCGGCCGCCAGAATATCAGAACCGCGTACCGTCGCCATGTTCATCAGGAACAGGCCGTTCGGCGCAGCAAACTTGAAGACGACCTTGTCGTCGGCAAGCTTTTCGACCTTGACGGTCTGACCACCCGCGGTCAGCCAATCGGGTGCAGCAGGCGTAATCTTGGTGTTGCGCAGCACGTTCTCGTTCCACCACACCAGATCATCGGCGGTAAAGGGCTCGCCGTCCGACCAACGCGTGCCTTCCCGCAGGGTGAACGTGTATTCGGTGGCATTCTCGTTGACCTCGACGCTCCTGGCGATGTCGGGGATCACCTCGGTCCATTCCGGATTCCAGCGGACCAATCTCGTATAGCCGATCGAACGTTCGATCTCGCTGTCGCCGCCGCCAAAGGTGGCCGTGCGCCAGGTGCCACCATAGGTCCCGACCGATTCAAGCGGGGTGAGCACCAGCGGCTCCTTCGGCAGCCGTTTTTCCACCGGCGGCAGCTTGCCGGCGTCGACCAGCGCCTTCAATTCCGGCGACTCCTGAAAGCCGAAAGCGGCGCCGGCCCAGCCGGCACCCATGAGGATCGCCGCGGCAACTGTGGAAACAACCTGCCGCCGTAGACTTCTGACGTGTTGCATTCTCTCCTCCCAATATTCTGCTTAGGTTATCGTTAACGTATTCTCCTCAATTCAGAACGTTAACGTTATCGTTCTATCTTGTCAAAAAGATTCGTATTGGCGGAATGTACGCCCGCAAAGGCTTGGCTTTCGCCTGATTTATGTTAGTTATCGTTACCGTAAATTTCTTACCCCATTAGAGACAGCCCTTGAGCAGCCCCAAAGAACCGGATTCCAACATAACCATCGCCGATGTCGCCCATGCCGCAGGCGTGTCGCCGATGACGGTATCGCGCGTGCTCAACGGGCGGGGCGGCGCTAGCGCCGAAACCAGTCAACGCATTCTCTCAGCGGCGAACGAACTCAATTACCGCCCCAACCCCTTTGCGCGCGGATTGCGCTCCGACCGGTCGAAGACCATCGGCCTTCTTGTTCCCGATATCACCAACCCGTTCTTTCCCGAGGTCATTCGGGGGGCCGAGGATGCGGCGAGTGCGGCCGGTTACAACCTGCTTCTGGCCAATGTCGTCGAGAACAGCAAACGCGAGGAGGAGCTCATCGAAGCGCTGCTGCGGTATCGGGTCGACGGGATCATCGTCTGCAGCGCGCGGCTGCCCGATGCAGCACTTCACAAGGCGCTGGCGCCCCACCGCGCCGTCGTGCTCATCAACCGCGAGGCGCCCAACGAGATCGCCGGAACGATCGTCACCGACTACGAGACCGGGGCATCGCGTGCCGTCGACCATCTGGTCGAGCGCGGCCGCCGCAAAATCGCGATCGTCGCCGGGCCGCGCAGCTCCTTCGGCGGCAAAAGCCGCCTCGTCGGCTTCCGCAAGACGCTGACGGCCCATGGGCTGAAGGCGCATGGCATCGTCTACTGCGATCCGACGGCGGCGGGCGGACAGACGGCAGCAGCGCAGTTGCTGGCGGAAATGCCCGATATCGATGCGCTTATCTGCTACAACGACCTCAATGCGATCGGCGCCATGAAGGCATGCCGGGCAGCCCATATCTCGATCCCCGAGCAGATCGCCCTCATTGGTTTCGACGACATCCCGACGGCCGAACTGCTGTCTCCGGCGCTGACCACACTGCGGGTGCAGAAACGGGAAATGGGAGAGGAAGCCGTGCGCCTGCTGCTCAGCCGCATCGCCACCAAGAACCGTCAGCACGGCATCGTCATCGTGCCCGAGCTCATCGTCCGCGAAACGACCTGATCGACGATCAACAGGAGGAATATCCCATGGATGGCGACAATCTGCAGTCACTGGCCTTGCCCGAGGAGAAGAAGGGCTGGTTCGTCCACGAGCGGTTCGGCATGTTCGTGCATTGGGGGCTCTATGCCCTGCCGGCGCGCCATGAATGGGTCAAGAGCCGCGAAGAGCTTGATGACACCGACTACCAGAAATATTTCGATTATTTCGACCCCGATCTCTACGACCCCCGCGAATGGGCAAGACGCGCCAAGGCCGCCGGCATGAAATACGTGGTGCTGACCACCAAGCACCATGAAGGTTTCTGCCTCTGGGACACCAAGGCCACCGACTTCAAGGTGACCAACACGCCTTATGGCAAGGATCTGCTGCGCCCCTTCGTCGACGCCTTCCGCGCCGAGGGCCTGAGGATCGGCTTCTACTATTCGCTGATCGACTGGCATCATCCCGACTTCACCGTCGATCCGCGCCACCCGCAGCGCAATCATCCCGATGCGCCGAAAATCAACGAAGGCCGGGATATGCTCCGTTATGCCGCCTTCATGCGAGAGCAGGTGCGCGAACTGCTGACCGAGTTCGGGCAGATCGACATCATGTGGTTCGATTTCAGCTATCCGCAGTGGAAGCTCGGGGAGCTCGTCGGCAAGGGCCATCGGGATTGGGAAAGCGAGAAGCTCGTGCGCATGGTGCGCGAGCTTGCCCCCGACATCATCATCAACAACCGGCTCGACCTTGCCGGCCTCCTCCCCGACATCGTCACGCCGGAACAATATATGCCGCGCGCCTGGCCGAAACGCGACGGCAGGCGCGTCGTCTGGGAGGCCTGCCAGACGCTCAGCGGCTCTTGGGGCTACCACCGCGACGAGGACACCTGGAAAAGCACGGAGCAGCTGGTGCAGATGCTGGTCGGCACCGTCGCGATCGGCGGCAATCTGCTGATGAATGTCGGGCCGACGGCACGTGGCACGCTCGACCATCGCGCGATATCGGCCCTTGCCGCTTACGAGGAATGGATGGCGCTGCACGAGCGCAGCATCGTCGGCTGCACCCAGTCCGATTTCACCGCGCCGCCGGATTGCCGCCTGACCCAGAACGGCGATCGTCTCTATATCCACCTCTTCAACTGGCCCTATAAGCATCTGCATTTCGATGCGCTGGCCGGGAAGATCGAATATGCGCAATTCCTGCACGATGCCCGCGAAGTCACCTGGCTGCGCCCGTCAGCCAATACCTTGTGGGCGAATACCCAATTCCCCGTCGGCGAGGAGGAGCTGACTTTCGTCCTGCCGGTGCGCCGCCCCAAAGTCGTGGTTCCGGTCATCGAGGTCAAGCTCAAGGCGGGAAGTGCTTCTGGCATCTAGGGCACTTAAGGCCGCGCCTGCACTGAGGGTTTATATCGCCCTTGACAGATCTCTGATTTCTCCAACTCGTGCGAGGGCGTGCGGGCGCTGTCGAGAAGCTCCCAGCTGGACGAATTACTTACGAGAATTTTAAGTCCGACTGCGCTTTTCGATGGACATGCCTGAACGGAAAACTCAGGGGCCCTCGTAGAGTCTTCCATAAATTTCCTCGCCGTAGTGAGGACCGTTTTCGCCGGGACTACGGGTGCGTAGATAGATGGCGCGGTATTCCCTGTCCCAATCAGTCCGCGATATTATCGCATCTTCAATGCCTCGCGCCGCCATCGACGGCACTGCGCCTTGAAGAACAAAAGATAAATAGTAGTCTAAATATTTCTTTCTGCATAAGTAGGCCTTTACATCCGTCACCATAAATACAGCCAGATCCGGATTTGACGTGTAAATATATTTAAATATAGCGGGAAGCACCTGTGAGTAATTCAAGTTAGTGTAATCGTCAAAAACGGCAATGCCCCCAGCCGACAGGAGTTCATTGCATAGTTTCATTTCTTGAAATGTGGTTCTGTACGCATGGCTGGAATCAACATGAATAAATCGACAATTCTTCCGGAGTTGCTTATAGTCCGGGTAACGCGAGCGAAACTCCTCCGACCCACAGAGAATAAATTCCATATTAGCATTTATTGCCCGTATTTTTTCCACCTGCAGGTATTCGGCAACATCAACCAGAACGAACTTTTCTGATGGCCTGACCCGAGGCGCTATGATTGCGGCGGAGCGCCCCTTGTAGGTACCGAATTCAACAATGTTCCCAGAAACTTCCGGATTTGTTGCTTGAAGTGATAGCAAACTATCCATTGCGGCCATTGAAAACAGTGAGAGCATCCCATCAATCTGATCTGCAACAATCCGCGAGGATCGGAATTGCTCCGCATCGGACTGAACTGCCGTCCCATCCCACGCAACCAGGTTCTTCCGGCTGGGGCGTCTATGGCTTCTGATTGCCTCAAACAAGGGCTTTGGCAGTACCGTTTTGGCCGCCTTTATCATGCGTTGCTTCGTAGACACCCCGATGCTCCAAATCTTCAATAATAACCAGTACGGAAAGTGGGCTTAACTCAGTTTTGCGGGAGGGGCAAAAGGGTTTACGAACGAGGCGGCGCTTTTCGTTACGAACTCTCACAAATTGCGCACAGGTCTCCTGCGCCATTGTGAGTAAGCTTAGGAGCGGTTAACCAGGGGAGGGGCAAGGTCAGTCCTGTCGCGAGATTGGTGCACCAGCGCGATTCCTCGGCGGTCATGTAGATATGGCCCTAGCTGATGGGGCCGGCGAGTGCGGACCGACGGAGCCGGCCTTGCCACTAGCCCTGTTTCGCGTCGTCGAACCCGATCAGGCTGCCGCGGCTGACCAGCGACGGTATCTGCAGAATATGCTCGGAGGCGGTGCGGCCTTCTATTCTGGAAATGAGGGCCCGGGTTGCGACCTGACCGAGTTCCCTGCCCGACTGATCGATGCTTGCGAGATTGACGAGGCCGAGAGCTGCGGTCGACGAATTGTCATATCCAATGACTGCGAGGTCCTCTGGCACGCGCACGCCCATCTCCATCGCCAGGCTCAGCAGCGTGATCGCATCGAGATCGCTCCAGCAGAACACAGCACGCGGCCTGTCCTTCCGTGACAGGAACTTTCGCATCGCGGCTTCCCGCTTCGGCGAGGCGATCGGAATTTTGCCGATCGGTGCGGAGGCGCCGAGCGCGCCGCGCTGCATCGCCCGACGGTAGCCGATCTCACGCTGGCGGACGACCGACACCGCATGCCCCTCGCGCTCGCCGAGACTGAGCATTTCGATGTCGCGATAGCCGCAGGCGAGCAGCGCTTCGACCGCGATCTCCGCTCCGCGCTGATCGTCGGCATTGACGGTGTCGAAGGCCGTGGCGCCGGCATCGTGATAACCGACCGCGACGATCGGGATCTCCACCGCGAACCTTGCGATGATCTCCGAGGGCAAGCGCGGCGCAACGAGGATCAGGCCGTCCATCTTGTAATCGATCATCGATTCGATCAGCGACGTCTCCAGTTGCACGCGCGCATCGCTGACGCCGATCATCGCCTGATAATGCGAGGGCGCCAGCACCGCGTTGACGCCGGCGATCACCTCCGGAAGGAAAGGATTGCGGATGTCGATCAACAGCACGCCGATGGTGAAACTGCGGCCGCGCAGCCCCCGCGCAGCCCGCGAGGGCCGATAGCCAAGCGCCTCGATGGCGTCGGTCACCCTGGCGCGCAGCGCTTCACTGACGCCGTAGGCGTTTCGCATCACCTTGGAAACCGCTGCGACCGAGACGCCTGCATGGGTTGCCACTGTCCGGATCGTCACGCGATCGTTTCGTTGCGGCTTTCGTTTGTCTTCGACTGACATGGACTCTCTGGCTTGCGGCTGCGAGCCGTCATTAAGTGCCCGCGGAACCACCATGGCAGACTGGCGATGAAATTTCTATTGCGCTTCCGAAGAAAATGTAGAACGTTATATGGAGAACGTTCTACATTTCATCGGGAGGATTTGATGAACTTTCAGCCGGCAGCCATCAGCGGCAATCTCGTTTCGCGCGCCTGGTCGGGAGAGATGATCGCGCCGCTGTCGGACGGTGGGCAGGGAACCGCCGCAAGCTTCGTCTCCAAAAGCTTCGAACATGATGGCGCCGGGGTTCCGGCCGAGCTGTTCATCTCCGCCCTCGGTCTTTACCGCTGCTTCATCAACGGCGCGCGCGTCGGCGACGACCTGTTGACGCCGGGCTGGACGAATTACGACGATCGCATCGCCTATCAGCGCTACGATGTCTCCAGCCTGCTCAACCCGGGCCTCAACCGTATCGAGATCTGGCTTGCCGACGGATGGTACCGCTCGCCCCTGATGTGGGGCGCCAAGCCGATCCCGAACTGCTGGGGCGACAGGATCGGCGCCATTGCGGATCTGATGGGCCCGGGCGGCGTCATTCTTTCCACCAATACGAGCTGGCGGAGCGGCAGGCTGCCGATCCTGAAATCGGGGATCTATTTCGGCGAGATTTATGACGCGCTGCTGGAAAACCCCACGGAAACGCACGGCACCGAGAGATTGCCGTTCGACACGGCGCTGCTCGTTGCACATGAGACGGCAGCGGTGCGGGAGTTGCAGCCGCTCGCCGCCGTCGACAGCTGGACCGACGACGACGGCAGAACGATCTATGACTTCGGCCAGAACGTCGGCGGTTACGTCAGATACACAGTCCGCGGCGTCGGCGGTACCGAAGTGCGGGTGGAGCATTCGGAAGTGCTCGGCCCCGACCGGCATTTCGACAATCGCAACTATCGCACGGCCGCGGCGCACACACTCTACACACTGCGCGGCGACGGCGACGACGAGACCTATGCGCCGCATTTCACCTTCCACGGCTTCCGTTATGCCAGGGTGACGATCACGGGAAATGCCAAAATTCTTGAAATCGCATCGATCCCGATCTCGTCGGTGCCCGAGCCTGCCGGCGGCTTCACTTGCCGAAATCCCCTCGTCAATCGCCTCGTCCAGAATACCATCTGGTCGCAGCGCGCCAATTTCGTCGAAGTACCGACAGATTGCCCGCAGCGCGATGAACGCCTGGGCTGGACTGGCGACGCACAGGTGTTTGCCGCAACCGCCTGCTGGCTGAGCGACAGCCAGTCCTTCTTGAGGAAATATCTACGCGATGTGATGGCCGACCAGCGCGAAGACGGCGCCGTCTCGCATTTTTCACCGGACCCGACGCGCCTGCATCCCGCCGATTTTCCGGGTTATGCCGGCTCGACCGGCTGGGGCGATGCGATCGTCGTCATCCCCTGGGTGCTCTACACTCATTACGGCGATCGCGCGGTTCTGGCGGAATGCCTGGATTCCATGGTGCGCTGGGTGGATTTCGTCTGGTCCATTTCGGATGGCCCGATCGTGCATCCGCCGTCGCATTGGGGCGCCCGTGGTTTCACTTTCGGCGACTGGCTGCAGCCGGTCGGCGACAACCGGAAGCCGCGCCCGACGATTGCGGACGACTGCGCGGCCACGCTCTATCACTTCATCTCGACAGACCTTCTGGCAAAGATCGCCGCCGTTCTCGGCGAGCAGGCGCTTGAAGAACAGATGAAGCAGCGCGCCGACGAAATCCGGCGGACATTTACCAACGAGTTCATCACGCCGGCCGGACGGCTCGCGCATAACGACCAGACATCCTATGCGCTGGCTTTCCTGCACGATCTGATCCCGCAGGAGCATCATGAGGCTGCCCAACGGCATTTCCGGCAGGTAATCGTCGATGCCGACTATAGGATCGGTACCGGCTTCATCGGCACCCCTGCCCTGCTGCCGGCGCTGACGAAGCTCGGAATGGACGATCTCGCCGAAAGGGTCTTCCTGCAGGAGGACGTGCCGGGCTGGCTCTATCAGGTGTCGAAGGGAGCGACGACGATCTGGGAGCGCTGGGATTCGATGGCGCCTGACGGCACCATCTACGAACCGGATATGAACAGCTACAACCATTACGCCTATGGCGCCGTCTGCCAATGGCTGTTCGAATGCGTCGCCGGAATTTCGCCGAGCCCGAGCGCACCCGGCTTTGCCGAGGTGATCGTCGATCCCGCGCCGATCCCCGGCCTCTCGCCGGTTGCCGCCCATCATGACGTCAGCCAGGGACGCATCGAGGCCGGCTGGCACTGCAGCAGCAACGAGGTCACCTATGTGCTGACCCTTCCGGAAGGCTGCATCGGCCGCTTCCGGCCCGGACGGCGGCATCAGAACCCGTCGCTGAATGGAAAGCCTGTCGGCGAGGAGGCCGTTCTCCCCCCGGGAACGCACCAGCTGGTCTTTTCTCTACCCGGAATTTGAGGAGCATACACGTCACACCGTTCAGAGGAGGAACGTCATGACACATCGGATAAAGCGCATTCTTGCGGGCGCATCCACGCTTCTGGCGTTGGCCGCGGCCGGCCCGTCGCATGCAGAAACTACGCTGTCTTTCCTGATCGACAACAATCCCGACACAGTCGCAGCAGCCGAGGCCCTGGCTGCCGCCTATCAGACCAAGGCGCCCGACGTGACGATCGAAATCGAACAGCGGCCGGGCGGCGGCGAGGGCGACAACATCATCAAGACACGCCTGGCGACGGGGGAGATGTCCGATGTGTTCCTCTATAATTCCGGTTCGCTCTTACAGGCGCTGAAGCCCACGCAGAAACTGGTCGATCTGAGCAGTCTGCCGTCACAGGCAAAGGTGGACGAAAGCTTCAAGGCGGTGGTCAGCGCCGACGGCAAGCTCTACGGCGTTCCTTTCGGCACGGCGATGGCCGGCGGCATCCTCTACAACAGGAAGATCTATCAGGATCTCGGCCTCTCCGTTCCGAAAACATGGGCGGATTTCATGGCGAACAACGCCAAGGTCAAGGCATCCGGCAAGGTCGCCGTGGCGCAGACCTATCGCGACACCTGGACCTCGCAGCTGTTCGTTCTGGCCGATTATTACAATCTGCATGCCGCCGTGCCGAACTTTGCCGCCGACTATACCGCCAACAAGGCGAAATATGCCGAGACGCCGGCGGCAATGAAGGGCTTCGAACGGCTGAAGGACGTTCATGATGCCGGCCTGATGAACGAAGACTTCGGCGCGGCAAGCTACGACGACGGCTTGAGAATGGTGTCGACCGGCGAGGCAGCGCATTATCCGATGCTGAGCTTCGCGGTCAGTGCGCTCAAGCAGAATTATCCAGAGAACCTCGCAGATGTCGGCTTCTTCGCCCAGCCGAGCGACGATGCCGCAACGAACGGCCTGACGGTCTGGATGCCGCCGGGCCTTTACATTCCTGCGACCAGTCAGCATGCCGAGGAAGCGAAAAAATTCGTCGATTTCGCCGGGAGCGTCGAGGGCTGCAAGATCATGGTGGAAACCAACGCGGTCCAGGGCCCCTCCCTGGTCGACGGCTGCGACCTGCCTGCCGACGTGCCGCCGGCGATCAAGGATATGCTTCCCTATTTCGAGGCCAAGGACAAGACGACCCCGGCCCTGGAATTCGTTTCTCCCGTCAAGGGACCGGCGCTCGAGCAGATCACCGTCGAGGTCGGCTCCGGCATTCGCCAACCAGCCGAGGCGGCGAAACTCTACGACGAGGATGTGCGCAAGCAGGCCAAGCAGCTCGGCCTGCCCAACTGGTAGAGCGGTCTTTCGGGGCTACAGCACCGCGGGTTGTTTCTGACGCGCAAAGGACGCTGTAACACTTATGCAGTTGGCGGCCTCGCTCCTAAAGGGTGAGGCGCCACCCGAGCGAAGAGGGAGCCATGATCGAGACACGCCGCCCGGCGCGCAAATCGCCCTACCCGCTGTGGTTTTTCATTCCCGCCGCCGTCATTTACGGCGTGCTGTTTCTTGCTCCGACGGTATCGTCTCTCTGGTTCAGCCTGACGCGCTGGGATCTTTCGACGGCCGAATTCATCGGGCTCGAAAATTTTCGGCAGTTCTTTTCCGAACCCTTCCTGGTCAAGGGGCTCGTCAACACGCTGATCTACGCGGTGACGACCTCGGGCCTGAAGACGGTCTGCGGTCTGCTGCTCGCCGTGCTGCTGACCAGCAATATTTTCGCCCGCGGCTTCCTGCGCACGCTGGTCTTCTTTCCCGTGCTGGTGTCGACGATCGGCATCGGCATTACCTTCACGGTGATGATGCATCCGACCAGGGGCATTATCAATGTCACGCTCGAAGCGCTCGGCATTCCGGGGCCAGGATGGCTCACCAATCCGGCGCTCGCGCTTTTTTCGGTGGCCCTGGTCGATGTCTGGAAGGGTGTCGGCCTCGCGACCCTGATCTTCATCGCCGGCCTCGCTGCGATCAGCCCCGATTATTATGAGGCGGCGAGAATCGACGGCGCGACACGGCTTCAGCAATTTTTCCGGATCACCCTGCCGCTCGTGCGTCCCGCCACCATCGTCGTGGTGACATTGTCGCTGATCGGCGGGCTTCGTTCGTTCGACCTGATATGGGCGATGACCCGCGGCGGCCCGGGTTTCTCCTCGGATGTGATCGCCTCGGTTATCTACAAGCAGTACCAGGCCGGGTTTTATGGGCTGTCGACCGCCGGAAACGTGATCCTGTTTGCGCTGATCGCCGTGATCATCCTGCCCATCACCCTGTGGTTCAACCGGCGCGAGGTCGAAGAATGAGAAGCGTCCGCCCTTACGTAACCGGCGCGATCGCCTTGGTCGTCGCGGCCGTGATCTTCGTGATGCCCTTCGTTTTCGTCGCTCTTCAGGCGGTCAAATCGAAATCCGAAGCCTCCCGCCTCGATTTCGAATTGCCTGGGCAGTGGCTGTTCTGGGATAATCTGATCGCCGTCTTCAAGGCCCGCGACTACCAGCTCGCGCTCGCCTATTTCAACTCCACCCTGATCACCGTGGTCTCCGTCACCATCCTGCTCTTGCTGTCGGCGATGGTCGGATATGTGATGCAGCGCCGCAGGACCGTCTGGAACAAGGTGGCGTCGGTTGCGCTGTTCATGGGCCTGATGATGCCGCCGGCCGTCGTGCCGACCATCGGCCTCTTGCAGGAGATCGGCCTCTTCAAGACCATGACTGGAATGATCCTGATCCAGGTCGCCTATAATCTCTCCTTTTCGATCTTGCTCTACCGGTCGTTCATCTCGACCATACCGCGCGATCTCGACGAAGCGGCGCTGATCGACGGCGCCAAGCCTCGGCAGATCTTCTTCAGGGTCATCCTGCCGCTTCTGAAACCGGTGACGGTGACCAATATCGTCGTGCAGTCGATCGCGATCTTCAACGATTTCACCAACCCGCTTTATTACCTTCCCGGCAAGGAGAACGTGACGGTGCAGCTGACGCTCTATAATTTCCAGAGCATGTATACGAGCCAGTACAACCTGCTCTTCATGAATATCCTGCTGGTGACGATCCCGCCGCTGATCGTCTTCATCTTCTTCAACCGGCAGATCGTCGCGGGCATGACATCCGGCGCAGTCAAAGGGTAGAAAATGGCTGAGCTCACTCTGAAACAGGTCCGTAAGAGCTTCGGCGCCCTCGAGGTCATCAAGGGCATCGATCTGGAGGTTGCCTCCGGCGAGTTCGTCGTTTTCGTCGGCCCGTCGGGATGCGGAAAATCGACGCTGCTGCGCATCATCGCCGGCCTGGAGGAGACGACCTCTGGTATGCTGACGATCGGCGGCAAGGACGTGACCCATGCCGAACCCTCCGCGCGCGGCATCGCCATGGTATTCCAGAGCTATGCGCTCTATCCGCATATGACGGTCGCCGAGAATATCGGCTTCGGACTATCGCTCGCCCGCCGTCCGAAGGCGGAAATCACAGCCAGGGTCAACGCAGCCGCCGAAACGCTGCAGCTCACCCATCTCCTGCAGAGAAAACCGAAGGCGCTCTCCGGCGGCCAAAGGCAGCGCGTCGCCATCGGCCGGGCGATCGTGCGCGATCCCAAGGTCTTCCTGTTCGACGAGCCGCTCTCCAATCTCGACGCTTCGCTCAGAGCCCAGATGCGCCTCGAGATCGCCGACCTCCACGCCCGGCTGAAATCGACGATGATCTATGTCACCCATGACCAGGTCGAAGCCATGACGATGGCCGACAAGATCGTCGTCCTGAACGGCGGGGCAGTCGAGCAGATCGGCAGTCCGATGGAACTCTACCGCAATCCCGCCACACCCTTCGTCGCCGGCTTCATCGGCAGCCCTAAGATGAACCTCTATGGCGGCGAGACGGCACGACGATTCAACTGCACGACTTACGGCGTGCGCCCGGAACACATCAAACTCTCGGAAGACGCCGGACAATGGCAGGGCAAGATCCGCCACGTGGAACGGCTCGGCGCCGACGCGATCCTCTACCTCGACGTTGCCGATTTAGGAGAAATGGTCGTGCGTGCCGAAGGCGAGACGCCGTTTGCACCTGGCATGACGGTCTGGGCAAATCCGGTCGAGGGAGCGGAGCATCGGTTTTGAGGGTGAGACCAAAGCTTTTCGAGGAGCGTAAATTAGAGCGGCCGATGCAGGAATGCCGGCATCTCGGGCCCGGCGGATAGATATAGCCGTACCGTGTCCAGCGCCTCGCGGATCGTTACGTCCATGTCGAGATAGCGGTATGTCCCGAGCCGGCCGACAAAGGTCACCGAGGCCTCCGCCGAGGATCTTGCCACATATTGGGCAAGCTGCTCCTTCTCCTCCATCAGGCGGATCGGATAGTAGGGAATGTCGTCCGGGCCACAGGCCCTGGAGAACTCTCGATAACAGACCGAGCCGGAATGGTCTTCCCATGGAGACAGATGCTTATGTTCGGTCACACGCGTATGGGGCACGGAAACATCCCCGTAATTCATGACGGCGCAGCCCTGATAATCACCCTCATAGGTAAAGCGCTCGAAATCCAGCGTACGATATCCCAAACGGCCATATTCGTAGTCGAAATAGCCGTCGAGTGGACCGGAATAGAATATGTGGTCGAAGTCCTTGCGCAGACCACTGTGAAACCGTGTTTCCAGATGAACCGTTATATTTGCGTGGTCGAGAATTCGCCCGATCATCTCGGTATAGCCGTGTTCCGGCATTCCCTGATGTTTATGGAAGAAATAGTTGTCGTCGTAGTTGAAACGGACCGGAAGCCGTTTCAGGATGGAAGCCGGAAGTGCAGCTGGAGAGCATCCCCATTGCTTCTGTGTGTATCCTTTGAGGAACGCCTCGTAGAGGCCCTTCCCGACAAAGCGCAGCGCCTGTTCCTCGAAAGTCTTCGGATCCCCTATGGTTTTATCAGCACATTCATCGATGAAGGCCCGCGCCTCCTCGGGCCTGAACGCCTTGCCAAAAAACTGATTGATCGTGTGAAGATTGATAGGCAGGGAATATATCTGCCCTGAACTCGTCGTCTTGACACGGTTCTTATAGGGCAGGAATGTCTGAAAGCGGTTCACATAATCCCAGACTTCTTGGTCGTCCGTGTGAAAAATGTGGGGGCCGTAGACATGAACCATGACGCCCGTGGCGGGGTCGCGTTCCGTATGGCAATTTCCGGCAATATGGCTTCGTGTGTCGAAGACATCGATCTGGTGACCCGCGAGCGCGAGTTCACGCCCGATGACCGCCCCCGAAAACCCGGCACCGACAACGGCAATCCTTTTAATCCCGGCCATTCCCGATCAGCTCTTTCCGGTTGCGCCTGTTGCCGCAAACCCCTCCGCCGCCAATCGGCTGTCGGGCGGAAGAGGCGCATAATTGTGCCATTCGATCAGCTTGTTGCGGTAAGCCTGCCTGTAGGCCCGATCGTCCCAAAAGGCGATGTTTTCCTGAACGAGTTCCGCCCCGATGTCGTAATAAATGTCCAGATTGCGTAAGTCCGGCACTGGCGTTTCACCGCGTTCGCATTCTGCCTGCATTTGCCAGAAAAGTTCTTCGAGACGAGACGCGAGAGCCGGAATATCGCGCAATGCGGAGGTCTCCCGTTTTGCGCGCAAGCATTCCCTGATCTTGTCCAGGCTCTCGGGGTCGTTTGCAAAGCCGATAGCGCTGTCGATATAGGCTTGCGGCCCCGAGCAGATCAGTTCAGGAACGCCGGCGGCGGCAACAATGCTATGGCAGAAGCGTGCTGCAAAACTCTTGCCGGGGAATGTGAGGACAGGCAGCCCAACGGTCAGGGCATCGGCTGCCGTCGAGTGTGCTCCATAGGGAAACGTGTCGAGGAACAGATCGGCGAGCCCGATCCGGGCAAGATGTTTTGCATTCGGCGCCTTGGGCGCGAAAATGAGACGTTCGGCTGCGACACCGGCATTCTCGGCCACTTGGCGCAGACGTTGGTCCACATCGTCGTTTCCAGCGAGGAGCCAGAGCACACTGCCAGGCGCAGCGAGGAGAATTTTCATCCAATGGGCAAAGGTTTCTTGCGTGACTTTCTGCGTGCCGTTGAAGCAGGCAAAAACGAAAACGCCTTCCGGCAGCCCGGCTTCTGCTCGTGACGGCCTTTCGGCAATCACCCTCTTGCGATCGACCGGCTGGCTGCATGGGATCCGGAGAACTTTTTCCGAGTAATAGATCTCGTTCTCCGGCGGGATTATGTGCTCGTCCGCGATGATGTAGTGGTGGAACGGGCTGCCCATCGTTCCCGGATAACCGCAAAAATTGACCACGACCGGTGCTGGCCGATAGGCAAGGATCTTCGTTCGCGCATGCTTGGTATAACCGTTGACGTCGACCAGAATGTCGATGTCGTCGTCGGCGATCTGCCTTGCAGCTTCCGCATCGCCAAGTGCTGCAATGTCGCGCCAGCAATCGACGGCAGCTTTCATGCGCAGCTGGGTCGCATCTCCTTCGACCGGCTCACCACAATAATAGGCGTAGATTTCGACACTATGCTTGTCATGCAGCTCCAGAACCTCTCGGAGCGCGAAGCCGACCGCGTGATCGCGCAGATCCGAGGAAACATAGCCCACGCGCAGGCGCTGACCGGTGCCCGTCTTCTGCTTTGCCACCTTGCGCGGGAAGCCGTTGGTATTCGGACGCCCGACGAAAGACTTGTTGTAGCGGTAAGCCTTGGCGAGCTGGAACAATGGATCATCGGAAAAGCAGGCAAGCGCCAGCGGCGACATGGCGTCGAGCTGTTGACGCATGGAGACATGGTCCGATGGCACAAGCGTTGGCCATTTGCACTGGCGCTGGCGCAGCGCACTCCAATGCTGCCCGGCTTCGGTCTTGTCGGGCCGCAGTTCCATTGCTTGCCATAACGCGGTTTCGGCTTCCTCCAGGAGACCTGCATTTTCCATGACCCGTCCGACGTGCTGAAGCGCCAACAGACGATGTGAGAGCCCGTCAGCCGTTATCTCTCCGGTCATCTCCACGAAGCTCCGCCATTGCAGAATTGCTCCCGTAGCGATGCCGCTGTCTTCCAACGCACGGCCAAGGTTGATGTGTGCCGGCCCGAAGCGCGGCTCAAGCTTCAAGCATGCACGCAGTGCATGAATCGATCCCGCTACATCACCTAGTTGGCGCAGAGTGACGGAATAATTGAAATAGACGAGGTGCAGGAACGGATGGGCGTCGTTGAATGCGATCCAGACTTTGTAGACCTCTGCCGCCTCCAACATTCGTCCGGCGGCGCTCCGACCTTCGGCGAACTGAAACAGCTCGGTGAAGGAAAGGCGCTGGGTTCGCGCAAGCTCCAATATTCCGGCAAGAGACGGAACTGGAATTTGAACTGATGCATCGTTGGTAACCATGGACATCCCACGAATCGACGGCCGGCATTGCAACCATTTGCGAAAGGCTAATGACGGTTAACCGGACTAGCTTGCTCTAAACATGTGTTGAGCGCTGCGGGCAAGCTGGTTTGGGACCATCGCTCAGGCTCGAAGAGGAACCACCCCGACGCGCTCGGGGTGGACGCTTCGGTTGGGATTGCACTTACGCCGTAAGATAGGCCGAGATGACAGCCGCTATCTGATCCGAACTCAGATTCGCCATTTGAGACTTCATCAGAGCATCCAACTGCGTGCTCGACATGCTGGCAATGTCTTGCGTGGACAGTCCCGCTATGCCGCTCGAGCTGAACGCGGCAATGTCATTGGTCGAAAAGGTCGCGACCTCCTGGGTCGTCAACGCCGCAACTTGTACCGATGTCAGCCTGCTTACCTGGGCTGACGTCAGGGCTTCGGCTTGTTCCGTTGTCAGTGAAGTGATGACGCTTGTGGTCAATCCCGCGATCGCATTCGAGCTCAAGGCGACGATGTCATCCGTGGTGAAGACGGCGATATCGTCAGGATCCAGCGCGGCGACCTGCAGCGCGTTCAAGACGGCAATCTGCGCGGTGGACAGAGCAACGATCTGATCGGTGCTCATTGCCCCTATCTGGTTGTGGGTCAGCGAGGCGACCTGGGCCGTCGTCAGGGTCGTGAGCTGGTCGCTGGTAAGGGCGGCGACAACCGCGGTCGACAAGCCTTGAATCGAGTTTGAGCTGATTACTGCCAACTCGGCGGTGGAGAGGGTTTCCAGATCCGCCGTGGTCAATCCCGCAAGTCCGGACGAACTCAATGCTGCGATCTGGGTCGTTGAAAACGCTTCGAATTGTTCGACCCCAAGAGCGCCGATCTGAGCACTGCTCAGGCCGGCGACGCTGCCCGTCGCCAGCGCGGCGATTTGAGTGGTGGATAGCGACGCAACGAAGTCCGTGGACAGACCCTGTATGGCGCTGGAACCGATTGCTGCGATATCGGCGGAAGAGAAAGTCGCCAGGTCGACCGTACTTAGGCCGGCGATACCTGCCGAACTCAACGCGGCGATCTGAGTGCTCGAAAGTGCAGCGACCTGGTCAACGCTCAGAGCAGCAACCTGAGCGCTGTTCAAGCCGGTGATGCCGGCCGTGCTCAAGGCCGCGATCTGTGCCGTAGACAGGACCGTCAGATCGTCTGTGCTCAATGTGGCAACCTGCGTGGAGCCGAGTGCACCGATCTGCGCGGTCGTGAGAGCCTCGACCTGGTCGGTGCTGAGCGCGGCAACCTGCGCCGTCGTCAATCCTGCAATGCCCTTCGTTCCCAAGGCTGCGATCTGGACCGTCGTCAGCGCTGCGACAATAGCGGTCGACAGGCCCGATATGCCGGTCGCGCTGATTGCCGCAATGTCGGCCGTCGATAGGGCTTCAAGGGCACCGGTTCCGAGAGCCGCAATCTGTGACGAACTGAGAACTGCGACTTGGGTGGGCGTCAATGCGGCCGCCTGATCCGTGCCGAGCGCCCCGAGTTGATCGGTGGTCAGACCTGTAATGCCGGCCGTGCTCAGCGCGGCGATCTGCGCGGTCGACAGGGCTGCGATCATAGCGGTGGACAAGCCCGTTATGGAAAGCGAACCAATCGCCGCGATATCGCCGGTCGAGAAGGTTTCGAGATCGGCCGTTCCGAGGACTGCCATTTGTTTGGATGTCAGCGTGCCGACCTGGACAGATGTCAGAGCCTCCGCCTGGTCGGCGCTGAGCGCGGCGATCTGATCGGTGGTCAAGCCGGCAATACCAGCTGTGCTGAGTGCGGCAATCTGAGCGGTAGAGAGCGCTGCTATGCCGGTCGTCCCGATAATTGCAGTCTGCTTGGAACTGAGGGCGCCAATCTGAGCGGTGGTCAAAACTTCCAACTGCTCGGAGTTCAGCGCGGACACCTGCGCCGTGGTCAGACCAGCAATACCGGTCGTGCTCAGCGCGGCAATCTGGCCCGTCGAGAAGGCCGCGATCGTGCTCGTCGACAAACCCGATATTGCGCTTGTGATGGCTGCGATATCCGCGGTCGAGAAGGTTTCCAGATCATCGGCTCCCAAAACCGCTATCTGGGTCGAGCTCAACGTGCCGACCTGGGCTGAGGTCAGAGCTTCTGCCTGGTTGGTGCTCAAGGTCGCGATCTGCGCTGTCGTCAGACCGGAAATACCACCGGTATTAAGAGCCGCAATCTGTGCGGTCGATAGAGCCGCAATATCCGCGGTACTCAGGACCGAGACTTGCTTGGAGCCGAGAACGCCGATCTGGCTTGTCGTTAAGGCTGCCACCAGCGCGGTGCCCAGGGCGGCAATCTGCGCGGTGGTCAAGCCGGCGACGCTGGCCGTGCTGAGCGCCGCAACCTGCTCCGTCGAGAAGGCGGCGACCGTGGTCGTTGACAGGCCAGAAATGGCGCTTGAACTAATTGCCGCGATATCAGCAGTCGAAAAGGTTTGCAGGTTGGCAGCATCCAAGGCCGCGATTTGGGCCGAATTCAAAGAGGCGACCTGAACCGATGTCAGGGCCTCGGCCTGGCCGGTACTCAACGCCGCGATCTGAACGGTGGTTAGACCGGCAATGCCGACGCTGCCAAGTGCAGCAATCTGCGCGGTTGTCAGGACCGCAATATCGGCGGTCGGCAGGGCGGCGACTTGCGTTGAGCCGAGAACGCGGATCTGTGCCGTCGTCAGGGCTTGCACCTGAGCAGTCGTCAGAGCGGAAATTTGCAGACTGCTGAGGCCGACCATGCCGGAGGTGCTGAGCGCTGCGATTTGCGCAGTCGACATCGCAGCGATATCGGCGGTGCTGAGTGCTCTGACCTGTGTGGAACTCAGAGCCGCAAGCTGCTTGCTAAGCAGAGCTTCGGCCTGACTGGTGTCCAAGGCGGCGATCTGCCTGGTGGACAAACCAGAGATCCCCAGCGTGCTGAGCGCGGCAATCTGGGCTGTTGTCAATGCCGCGATTGCCGCGGTGGACAGGCCGGATATGGCACTGGAACCGATTGCGGCGATATCCTGGGTCGAGAAGACCGCTATATCAGCGGTCGGCAGTCCTGAAAGTTGCGTTGAACTGAGCACCGCGACTTGGGCGCTCGTCAATGCCTCGGCTTGATCTGTGCTCAGGGCAGCGATCTGCTTAGTGGTTAGGCCGGTAACGCCCAAAGTGCTGAAAGCTGCGACCTGATCCGTCGACAGGGCTGATACGACTGTTGTGGACAGGCCGGATATGGCGCCGGAACCGATTGCCGCAATGCTCCTGGTTGACAAAGCCGCGACATCGGCAGTCGTCAGCACCGAAAGCTGGGCCGAGCTGAGGGAGGCGATCTGCGCTGTTGTCAGAGCCTGAAGCTGGCCGGTGGTCAACGCGCTGATCTGCTGGGTGGTCAGGCCGGTAACGCCTGACGTGCTGACGGCTGCAACCTGTGTCGTCGACAAGGCTGCAATAGCGTCCGTCGACAGGCCGGAAACGCCGCTCGACCCGATTGCCGCGATTTCCTTGGTCGAGAACGTGGCGATATCGGCCGCGCTCAGGCTGCCGATTTGCTTGGAGCTGAGGGCCGCCACCTGGGCCGAGGTCAGGGCTTCGGCCTGGCCGGTGCTCAAGGCCGCGATCTGAGTTGTGGTCAATCCGGCAATACCGGTGCTGCTCAGGGCCGCAATCTGTGCGGTTGAAAGGGTTGCCACAGCGCTCGTGTTCAGGACGGAGACCTGCGTCGAGTTCAAGGCCGCCATCTGCTTGGTCGCCAGGGCGTTGATTTGGCTGCTGTTCAAAGCGAGGATTTGATCGCTCGTTATGCCAATGACGCCAGCGGGACTGATGGCGGCGATCTGAGCCGTCGACAAGGCGGCAATGGCCGCGCTGGACAGGCCGGAAATGGCGGTCGAACCGATTACGGCAACATCCGCAGTCGAGAACGCGGCTATGTCGTCCGTGGTCAGCACGCTAAGCTGCGCGGAACTCAATGCCGCGACCTGGCTCGTCGTGAGTGCGGCGACCTGCGCGCTGTCCAAGGCATTGATTTGATCGGTGCTCAACCCGGAAATCCCGGCCGTACTGAGTGCAGCGATCTGATCTGTGGCAAGCGACGCGACAATTGTCGTGCTGAGAGCTGCTACCTGGGCCGAACTCAGTGCTGCGATCCGCGTCGTCGCGAGGGCGGCAAGCTGCGCCGCGCCGAGTGCGGCAACCTGATCGGTCGACAAGGCTGTAACGGTGGTCGTGCTGAGGGCCGCGATCTGAGCGGTCGAGAGCGTTGAAATGGCCGAGGTGCCGAGGCCCGACACCGCTTTGTTCGAAATCGCAGCGATGTCGGCAGTCGAGAAGGTGGCGATGTCTTCCGTGCTGAGCGCAGCAAGTTGGGTCGAATTGAGGACCTTCACCTGCGAGGCAGTGAGTGCTTCGGCCTGCGCAGTGCCCAATGCGTCCATCTGGGTCGTTGTCAGGCCGGCAATGCCGGATGTGCTGAGGGCGGCAATTTGTGCCGTAGAGAACGAAGCAACGACATCTGCATCCATTGTGGCAATTTGCGATGAGCTTAAGACCGCAATCTGGTTCGTAAGCAGGGCATCGACCTGACCCGTACTCAACGCGTCGATTTGCGTGGTGCTGAGCCCGGCAACGCCCGCCGTGCTCAAGGCGGCAATCTGGCTGGCCGATAGAGCTTTAATCGCGGCCGTCGATAATCCGGACATCGCGGTTGAACTGATCACCGCAATGTCGGCAGCGGACATCGCGGCGATATCATCCGTTCCCAAAGCGGAGAGCTGGGCGGATTTCAGGGCCGCGACCTGGCTTGTCGTCAAAGCCGCGATCTGCGTTGTATCAAGCGCATTGACCTGATCGGTCGTCAAACCGGTAATGCCTGATGTGCTTATGGCAGCGACCTGGGCAGTAGATAGAGAATCAATGACGCCGGTATCAAATGCAGCAATCTGGGTTGAACTCAGAGCCGTCATCCATGCTGCGGGCATGGTGGCAATCTGCGTTGTGCTCAATGCGGCGATCTGGTTCGTGGTCAATCCGGCGATGCCGGCCGCACTCAACGCTGAGATCTGGTTTGTCGAAAGGGCTGCAATGACCTTCGTGGCCAAGCCCGTGACGGCCTTGTTCGAGATCGCGGCGATTTCGGCGGCCGTGAAGGTCGCAATATCGTCGGCTCCGAGCGCAGAGACCTGGGTGGAACTCAGCTTGGCGATCTGGGTCGCCGTCAATGCCTCGGTCTGAACAGTGCTTAAAGCCGAAATCTGATCAGTGGTCAGGCCCAAGACGCCGGATGCACTAAGCGCTGCGATCTGCGCAGTGGAGAGGGATGCGATGATGCCCGTGTCGAGAACCGCGACCTGGTTCGACGTCAGAAGCGCAATTTGCGTTGGAGCGAGCGCTGAGACCTGGTCGGTTCTCAAGGTGGCAACCTGACCGGTGGTCAGGGCCGCAACTACACCAGTGCTCAGGGCAGCAATCTGGCTGGTGGAAAGAGACGCGATAACGTCCGTGCTCAAAGCTTTTATGGCATTGCTGGCAAGTGCCGCCATATCGGCGGTTGAGAAAGCCGCTAAATCGCTCGCCGTCAGCACTGCCGTTTGAGTCGAACTCAATGCCGCGATCTGGCTGGTCGTCAGACCTGCCAGTTGAGCGGTGCTCAGAGTTGAGATCTGATCGGTCGTCAGGGCCGTGATCGCACTCGTCGCCAGCGCGGCAACCTGATCGGTGGAAAGCGATGCAATGTGGCCGGTCGTCAAGCCGCTGACGGCTTTGCTGGAAATCGCCGCCATTTCGTCGGTCGTGAAGGTCGCCAGATCTTCCGAACTGAGGGCAGCGAGTTGCGTCGAACCTAACGCTTTGATCTGGGTGGACGATAGCGCCGCAATCTGTGCCGTGCTTGCGGCCGCGACTTGACTGGTGGTCAGGCTTGCGATGGCGCTTGTGGTGAGGGCCGCGATCTGCGCGCTTGAAAGGACCGAAACATCACCCGGCGTCATGGCCGCAATCTGCGCTGCTTTCAAGGCGCTGACCTGGGTGGTCGTCAACGCCGAAACCTGTGCGGTGCTCAGGCTCGAGATCTGGCCTGCCGTCAAGCTCGCAACGGCAGCTGAACTCAGAGCAGCAATTTGCGTGGTTGAAAGTGCTGCAACCTGGCTTGTCGTCAGTCCGGCAGCGGCGCTCGCAGTGAGCGCGGCGATGTGATCATGGGAGAGAGAGGCGACAACACCGGTACTCAATCCGGCTATGGCACTGCTGGTGATCGCTGCTATTTCCGCGGTGGAGAACGTGGCGATATCGTCGGCAGACAATACGGAAAGCTGCGTCGAACTCAGCCCCGCAATCTGTGCTTTGGTCAAAGATTCGGCCTGCTGCGTGCTCAACGCGGCGATCTGGCCGGTCGTGAGCCCTTTGACGCCGGCCGTGCTTAAGGCGGCCACCTGCGCGGTCGAAAGCGTCGCGACTTCATCCGTGCCCAGCGCCGCAATCTGTTTTGAGCTCAGCACGGCGACCTGTGCCGTGGTCAAAACGCCCGTCTTCTCCGTGGTCAAGACGGCAATCTGATCCGTGCTTAGACCCGCAATTCCTTTCAAGCTCAAAGCGACGAGCTGAGCCGTCGAAAGAGCGGCGACCGCAGCCGTGCTCAGGCCCGATATCGCGACGCTGGTAATCGCCGCAATGTCATCCGTCGAGAGACTGGCGACGTCGTCCGTTCCCAAGGCAGAAATCTGGGTCGAAGTCAAAGCGGCGACCTGTGCTGTCGTCAGCGCTTCCACCTGCGTTGTCGTGAGTATGCCGATCTGCCCCGTGGCAAGGCCCGAGAGGCCGCTCAGACTGAGGGCAGCGATCTGCGCTGTTGAAAGCGCCGAGATCTCGTCCGTGCTCAAGACTGCTGTTTGCGTCGCCTTTAGGGCGGCGACCTGCGTTGTCGTCAAAGCAGAGATCTGCGTTGTGCTCAAAGCAGCGATCTGGACCGTCGTTAAACCGGAAACGGCAACCTTGCTGATGGCGGCAATCTGCCCGGTTGTCAGCACCGCGATATCGTTCGTGCCTATGACCGCAATCTGCGTCGCCTTAAGGGCCGCAACTTGCGCCGTCGTCAGCGCGCCGATTTGTGCCGTGCTCAACGCGTCTATCTGAGCTGTTGTCAGGCCGGAGACGGCGGCAGTGCTCAGGGCCGCAACCTGGTCCGTCGACAGAGAGGAAAGAACGGAAGTCGACAGGCCCGAAACGGCAGAAACGGTGATCGCCGCAATATCTGCGGTGGAAAATGTAGCAATGTCGTCCGCGCCCAGGATGGAAAGCTGAAGCGAAGTCAGTGCTTTCACTTGATCGGAGCTGAGCGCCTCGGCTTGCGCCGTACTCAAGGACGCGACCTGAACCGTGTTCAGGCTGGCGGTTGCGCCGGTGCTCAAGGCGGCAATCTGCGCGGTCGAAAGCGCCGTGATAGCGGTCGTGCTCATGCCGGCGATTTGGGCGGCTTTGAGGGCAGCGATCTGCGCAGTCGCCAGGGCGCCGACCTGCGCCGTTCCCATGGCCGCGATCTGAGGGGTCGTAAGATTGGAAATGGCGCCGGTGCTTAAAGCGGCGACCTGGGCCGTCGAAAGAGCTGCAACCGCTGATGTCGACAGGCCTGTTATCGCTTTGCTGATAATTGCCGCCATATCTGCGGTCGAAAACGTCGTCACATCCGCAGTGCTCAGAGCCGCAATCTGCAGCGAACTGAGGGCGCCGACCTGGGATGATGTTAAAGCTTCTGCTTGCGCCGTCGTCAGCGCGCTGATCTGCTTGGTCGTGATTGCGGCGATCTGCAGGGAGGTGAAACTTTCGATGGCCGATGTCGACAGTACGGCCAATTGATCAAGCGTGAGGCCGGAAACGGCACCTTGCGAAATCGCGCTCAGCTGCTGAGAGCTGAGGACCTCGACATCTTCGGTATCCAATGCGGCGATTTGAGCCGACGAGAGCACACTGATCTGCTTCGTTGAAAGAGTTGCCACGTCTTCCGTCGTCCAGGCAGCAACGGCCGCCGTCGAAAGCGACTTGATCTGAGTGAGACTGTAGGAAGAAACTATCGAAGTCATGGCAAGACTCTTTCCGTAGCCAATATGAATAGGACCGGAAGGCCGCAGCTTGGCTAAGCGCGCCTTCCCGAATCGAAAAAATGAATGTCCCCACAATCGCTGCCAGCCTAGGTTGCCTGGCTTGCGTGAAGCTGTGATTTTTCACGCCGCGGCCCTGCTCAAGGCGTGATCCCGACCAACCGGAAGCCTTCAATATTCAGCAATTCAAATGGTTTCAGCGCCCTTTGTGCGTCTCAAAGGACGCGGGCGCTATAACGGCTCAAAACCGATCGGGACGCAGGGGCGCCAGGTCGATGACCGGATCTTGCCCGGCAACGAGCTGAGACACGAGATAGCCGGTCAAGGCCGACAGCGTCAGGCCGAGATGGCCGTGGCCGAAGGCATAGGTGAGGCGGGGCAAGCAGCGCGAGCTGCCGATGACCGGCAGCGAATCCGGCATGGACGGCCGGAAACCCAGCCACTCGTCGCCGCCTTGTCCGGCGGCGGGCAGCAGCATTTTCACGCCGTCACGGATCATCGCCGTCCGCCTGGGGTTCAAGGGAGCGGCAAGCCCGCCGAGTTCAACGGTTCCCGCGGCACGTAACCCATCCGCCATCGGCACCATGTAGAAGCCATGCTCGGGATAGCAGACCGGACGCGACAGAAGATTGCCGGCCTGCGGGAACAGGACGTGATAACCGCGCTCGGTATCGAGCAGAACGCGATCGCCCGCCGATGCCGCGAGCTTGCGGGACCTGGCGCCGGCGGCCAGGACGGCGTGGTCGGCAAGCATTGCCTTGCCCGCGATCCTAAGACCGATGCCGTCGTCGCGCTGCTCGATTGCCGAGACTTCGCCGCGGATGATCTCTCCTCCGCCATTGACGAGCGCTTGCGCCAGCGCAAAGGCGAGCTGCCTGGGGCTCGAGAATACATAGGCGTCCCGGAACAGCACGCCCTTGTGATAGAGCGGCGCAAGATTGGGCTCCAAGCTTTGGATATCGGCACGGTTGAGCTGCTCCATGGCGACGTCGTGGCGTTGACGCAGCGCGTATTCGGCATCGGCAGCCCGGAATTGCGCTTCCGTCTTGTAGAGATAGAGGCAGCCGTCATGCCGCTTCAGCCGTTCGGCACCTGCCTCCATCACAAGCGGCTGCCAGGCGGCATCGGCATGGGACAGCAGCACCGCCAGTGTCGTGGCAATGCGCTCGACCTCGGCTTTCGTGCTCGATGCCAGGAAGGCGCAGAGCCACGGCGCCAGTTGCGGCAGGTATCTCCAGACAATCGCCAGCGGACCGAGCGGATTGAGCAGCATTCCCGGCACACGCCAGATGACGCCCGGCGTCGCGACAGGAACGACGCCGTGCGGCGCAAAGGTGCAGGCGTTTCCATAGGAACAGGCCTGTCGGTAGGATGCATCGCCCAGTGGCGGCGCCGGATCGATGATCGTGATCCGATGCCCCATTCTCTGCAGCCAGAGGGCCGAGCAGAGGCCGACCAATCCCGCGCCGACAACAGCCACATGCCGGCGCTCGGCGTCGGGCAAGGGCTGAAGCTCGGGGAGCGGCCTATTCATCCTAGACCAGGCCGGCCAGAGCGCGGGGACGATCGTTCAGCGTCGCGGCGATGATGCGCAGGGCCGTTGCCAGTTCCTCCCGCGACGATGCGCAGCCGACATTGACGCGCACGGCATGTTCGACGGGCTGACGATCACAGGCAAAGGCGGTGGCAGCCATGACGGAAACGCCGTGGGCGCGCAGATTGGCGGCGAAATCCTCGCAGCGCCATGGCGCCGGCAGTCTGAGCCAGAGGAACATGCAGCGCGGATCGGCGGAGAAAGAGTGGCCGGCCAGGATCGTCGTCACGATCGCATGGCGGGCGCGCAGCTCCGCAAGCTGGGCCTTCAGGATCGCTTCGGCCGTGCCGTCCTCCAGCCAGCGGGTGGCAAGCAGCAACGGTAGCGGCGAAGGCATCCAGGCGGTCGTGCGCACCGCCTCTGCGGAGAGCAGCGCACGGCCGGGCGGGCAAGTGAGGTAGCCGACGCGCAGACCCGGCGCCAAGGCCTTGGAAAGCGCGGAGATATGGTAGGTCCTCGCCGGAGCGAGCGTGATCAGGGCGCTTGCGTGGGTCCCGAGCATCGGGCCATAGACATCGTCCTCGATGATGACGAGATCATGCTTTTCCGCGACCCCGACCAATTCCCGCCGACGCGCCTCGCTCATGGTGACGACGGTCGGATTGTGCATCGAGGGAACCGTGAAGACGGCGCGCACCGGCTCCCGGCCGCAGATATCGTCGAGCTCCGCCGCCGACATGCCCTGTTCGTCACTTCCGATGCCGATAATGTGGAAGCGGAACATCTGGGCAAGCGCGATCAGGCCGTAATAGGTCAGCCGATCGCAGACGATGGTATCGCCGGGCTCGATCAGGCTGCTAATGACAGCGAGAAGAGCGTGCTGGGCCCCGCTGGTGACGACGATATCGTCTTCGGACGGGTCGAAGCCGTTGAGCGATATCCATTTTCTCGCCGCACGGCGCGCCCAGGCCGGCCCTTCCGGCGGCTGGTACTCCTGCATCTGGCCGAAGCGCGGATCGGACGAAAGCGCCGGCAAGGATTGGGCGAGACGCTGCTGGAAATCGTCGATGGCCGGCCGGTTGACCGTCAGGTCGATGATCCCGGCCGGGCTCGCCGCCCGGTCGACCCGCGGCATGGCGCCGTCGCCGGTGACGATCGTGCCACGCCGGGTGCTGCCCATGACAAGATTAAGGTTCTGCAATTCGCGATCACCATCGATCGATCCCGACGCCTGGATCGCACAGGACGCGACAGTGTGCGGTGACGTCGCCATCGGCGCGGGCAGCAGAATCATGCATGGGGCTCGCCTGGTAGCTGAGGCTGGTGGTTCCATCCGCATCGGGCGGAACTGCATTGTGCTCGAAAATGCTGTAATCCGGGCGACAGGACGCCATGACTGCATGCTAGGCGATCACTGCGTAATTGGCCCCAATAGCCATGTCGTCGGCGCGCAGATCAGTGATGAAGTTTTCATCGCCACGGGGGCTGCGGTGTTTCACGGTGCTGAAATCGGACGGGGCTCGGAAGTCCGCATTAATGGAACCGTACACTTACGCACGCGCCTCGAACCGGGCTCGACCGTGCCAATCGGCTGGATTGCGGTCGGCGATCCAGCACAAATTCTGCCACCCGATCAGCACGAAGCTATCTGGTCGCTCCAGCAGCCTCTCGACTTTCCGGGCTTCGTCTACGGGGTTGATAGAACACAGCCTGACGTAATGAAAAGCATCACGGCGCGCTTGTCTGGCGCTTTTGGGGTGCACAAAGCAGAAAACGGTAAGATGTCGTGACGCCTATCGGCTATTCGCAATATTCGGGTGTCATTACAGCTGTAGACGGGGAGCTGCCGACGGACCCCGTCAGCGTCTTATGCAGCACTGTAGACGCGCCAATTCAGAACATCTGCATAAGCGGGCCGAGTCTGGTAAACAACAGCGACGCCGATTCCCACGGAGCCCCTTCAAGCCCTTAATTGCCGCAACGCCTCGCCGGCCAATGAGAGAAGCGGCTCGTAGTCGGCTTCGGAAAGCACCGCGAAATCAACGAGGCCGAGCGTGGCCCGTGTGGCCGCCAGCAATGGCTCCTTGACAGCAGCGGCAAGCGCACGGCGCAGGAGAAGGACCCTCTCGTCCGAAGCGTCGCCCGAGGTGATGAACGGCAAGCCTGGGCCTTTCGGCGTTTCGGCGATGATGCGGACCCCTTCGACATGACCGGGATCGAAGCGGCGAATGTTGCCATAGGTGACGCAATCGATGGCTGCGCCGTCCGCCCTTCCCTCGGCGACGGCGGCGATGCTGCCGCCGTGGCTGCCGGTTTCGATGATCCGGCCGAAGAAACGGCCCTCGCGGGCAAGCGGCGCGACGGCCGCGCGAAAGAGATTGCTGCCGGAATTGCTGTCGGGGCTGTTGATTGCAGCCGTGGTGCCGCGCAGATCCTCCAGCGTGCGATGGGAAGAACCCGTGCGGACGATGATGAAGCTGCACATCAGCGGACCGTCGCAGCCGGGATGATCATAGACCGGCGTCGCCACCAGGCGAACTTTGCCGCGCAGGCGGCTGGCAAAGGGATAGCCGCATGTCTGCGAGAGGAGAAGATCCGGCCTCAGCCAGGCGTCGTCATAAGCCACCGTCCGATCGAGCGTCTCGGGCAGGTCCGTCAGGCCGGCCTGCGAGAGATAATGCCGGAGGAACGACCAGAGCTCGGCCGTCGCATCTGCAAGCGACTGGGGTGTGAGATACATTGCGATACTGGCGAATTGCATGCTGGTCTTTCTTTTGCGGCATGCGCAAATGTCGACCAAGGTCAGCCAATGCCACCCAAACATACATACTTAAGTTCGGTATATTCGTCCAACCCGTGCCGGGACCCTTCACGGCCGAGACCCGACATCTTCACGCCGCCGAACGGCGCCTCGGCAGTGGAGACGAGACCGGTATTGACGCCGACCATCCCGTATTCGAGCGCTTCGGCGACGCGGAAGACCCGCGATAGATCGCGCGCGTAAAAATACGAGGCAAGTCCGAATTCGGTGTCGTTTGCCTGTTCGATGACATCCCGCTCGTCGCGGAAACGAAAGAGCGGCGCAAGAGGCCCGAAAGTTTCCTCGCGGGCGACCTGCATGCCGCTTGCGACATCGCGCAGAATGGTCGGTTCGAAAAAGAGGCCGCCAAGTGCATGGCGCTTGCCGCCTGAAACGATCCTGGCACCTTTTGCGGTGGCGTCGCCGATATGGGCTTCGATCTTGGCAACGGCGTTTTCGTCGATCAGCGGGCCCAGCACGACATCGCGCTCGAGGCCATTGCCGACCTTCAGTGCCGCAACGGCCGTCGCCAGCTTGGCGGCAAAAGCCTCGTAGACGCCGTCCTGGACATAGAGCCGGTTGGCGCAGACGCAGGTCTGGCCATTGTTGCGGAATTTGGCGATGATTGCGCCTTCGACGGCCGCATCGAGATCGGCATCGTCGAAGACGATGAAGGGCGCATTGCCGCCAAGCTCGAGGCCGAGTTTTTTGATCGTCGGCGCGCATTGCCGATAAAGCAGCTCGCCCGTCCGGGTGGAGCCGGTGAAGGTCAAGACCCGGATGTCACGGCTTGCCGTCAGCGTCCCGCCGATTGCGGCAGCGTCACCGGTGATGATGTTGAGCAGGCCGGGCGGCAGGCCGGCGCGCTCTGCAAGAATGGCGATGGCGATTGCCGAGAACGGCGTTTGCGGCGCCGGCTTGAGAACGACGGCGCAGCCGGCGGCAAGTGCCGGGCCGACCTTGCGGGTGATCATCGCGTTCGGAAAATTCCAGGGCGTGATCGCCGCCACCACGCCGGCAGGCTGGCGCAGCACGAGGATGCGCTTATCCGGTTGATGCCCCGGTATGGTCTCGCCGTTGATGCGCCTTGCCTCTTCGGCGAACCATTCGATGAAGCTTGCGCCATAGGTGATTTCTCCCTTGGCTTCAGTGAGCGGTTTTCCCTGCTCCAGCGTCAGGATCATCGCCAGATCGTCGCGGTTTTCGATCATCAGGCGGTGCCATGCCTTGAGAACGGCGGCGCGCTCGCCGGCGGTCTTCTTCGCCCAAAGCTTCTGGGCGATGACGGCGGCGGCGATGGCATCTTCCGTTTCCGCGGCCCCGAGGTCGGGGACGGCGCCGAGCGGTTCGCCGGTTGCCGGATTGCGCACCGTCGTCGCCTGGCGGCCTTCCGTTTCGATCCAGCGGCCGGCGACCGGGCATGCCTGACGGAATAGCGAGGGATCACTGAGTTTCATAGGACGACTTTCAACAGAACACGTGGGCCGCACCCGGATCGAAATCCAGATGGACCGTATCGCCGCGGCTGAGCCCGGTGATCGCCTCATGACCGAACGGCAGACGAACCGCCAGCGCCTCGCCGTTGGCCGTTTCGGTGGAAACGTGGATATTGTTGCCGAGGAAGGTGATGTCGCTGACGGTGGCGGCGAGGCCCGCTCCCGCTTGAGCACGCGACAGCCGAATGCGCTCCGGCCTCAGCATCAGGGCCGCTTTTGTGCCTGAGGCGCCTTTTCCATGCACCGGAATACTGTTGAAGACGGTTCCGCGGCCGAGCGAAATGGTGGCCTGTCCATCGGATGACGACAGCAGGTCGCAGGAAATAAAGTCGCTGTCACCGATGAATTCGGCAACGAAGCGGGTCTTGGGATTGGCGTAGAGTTCGGGGCCGGTGCCGATCTGGTCGATGACGCCCTTGGAAAAAACGGCGATGCGGTCGGAGAGCCGCAGTGCCTCCTCCTGATCGTGCGTGACGTAGAGGATCGTCACCTCTGTTTGCTGATGGATACGGCGGATCTCGTGCTGGATTTCCTCGCGCAGCTTCTTGTCGAGCGCCGACAGCGGCTCGTCCATCAGAAGCACCGGCGGATCATAGGCAAGGGCTCTGGCAAGCGCGACGCGCTGCTGCTGGCCGCCGGACATTTGCGCCGGCTTGCGATCCTCGAAGCCTTCGAGCCGGACGAGGCGCAGCATCTCCTTCACCTTGCTGTCGATCTCGGCCTTGGACTTGCGCCGGACCTTCAGTGGAAAGGCGATGTTTTCGCCCACCGTCAGATGCGGGAACAGGGTGTAGCGCTGGAACACCATGCCGATGTTGCGCTTGTGCGACGGCGTGGCGAGCAGGGTCTTGCCCTCCAGCGTAATGTCGCCTTTCGTCGGATTGTCAAATCCGGCCAGGATGTAGAGCGTCGTGCTCTTGCCGGATCCGGATGGCCCGAGAAAGGTGAGGAACTCGCCGCGCCGAACGTCGAGGGTAACATCATGCACGGCGACCACAGGGCCGTATTCCTTGCGTATGCCGCGGATCTGAAGGAATGGTTCGTTCATTGTTTCAGTACCTTACGCACGACGGCAACCAGGGCCATCAAGATGATCGTCAAAAGGATGAGAAGGGTCGACGCAGCTGCGACAACGGGCGTCAGGTCTTGCCGCAGCGTCGCCCATACTTTCACGGGCAGTGTCTGCAGGGTCGGGCTGGACATGAAGATCGCCACCACCACCTCGTCCCAAGAGGTCAGGAACGAGAAGACGGCCGCCGAAAACAGCCCATGGCTGATTGCCGGAAGGGTGACCCTGATCTTTGCCTCAAGGGGCGAGGCGCCGCAGAGCACCGCCGCATCCTCGATCGACTTGTCGAAACCTTCAAGCGCACTCGATATCGACAGGATCGAGAAGGGCAGCGCCAGGACGAGGTGCGAGATGACAAAGCCCGTCAAGGTGCCGCCAAGGCCGATCCTGAGGAAGAAGGCGTAGAGCGCAACCGCGAGAACCACGACCGGCAGGATCATCGGCGTGAGGAACAGCGCTTTCAGCGCATCGCGGAACATGAACGAACCGCGCACCAGTCCGAACGACGTCACCAGGCCAAGCAGCACCGACAGGATCGTTACGATGACCGCAATCTTGAGGCTCGTCAAAGCCGATTCCAGCCAGCGCGGGTCGGCGAAGAGTTCGCTGTACCACTGAAACGTCCAGCCCGGCGGCGGAAAGATCAGCCATTGCGAGGAGCCGAAGGACAGCGCCGCGATGAAGACGATCGGCAGCAGCAGGAAGGCTGCGGTCAGAAGCGTTATGCCGAGAAGGAGGTATTTCCACCAGCCGAGACGGTCGAAATTGAGCAACATATCAACGCCCTCCCGGGTTCTGGTTGCCGAAGAAACGCAACTGCACGGCATAGAGCGACAGAGTCACCACCAGGAGAACCAGCGCCGCAGCACCGCCCATTCCCCAGTTGACCAGCGACTGCACGAATTGCGCGATCAGCTCTGCGAGCATCATGTTGGCGGTGCCGCCGAGAAGCGAAGGCGTGACAAAATAACCAAGCGACATGACGAAGACCATCAGGGCGCCGGCCGCCATGCCGGGCATCGCCAAAGGCAGCAGGACCCGCGTCAGGCATTGCCAACGGTTGGCGCCGCAAAGGGCGGCCGCCTGCAGGGTCGACGGGTCGATCTTCTTGATCACGCCGTAGAGCGGCAGGATGATGAATGGCAGCATGATATAGGTCATGCCGATCGTGACACCGGTCAGATTGTTGACAAGCGCCAGCGGCTGGTCGATCAGGCCCATTCCCATCAGCATCTTGTTGATGAGCCCGGTGCGCTGCAGGAGCACCATCCAGGCATAGGTGCGGGCCAAAAGGTTGGTCCACATCGACAGCAAAAGGATCGCAAAGATCACCGAGGTCAGCCGTCCGGGCATGATCGCCAGCGCCCAGGCGACGGGAAAACCGATCACGAGCGAAATCACCGTGACGAGACCCGAGACGATGAAGGTGTTGGCGAAAATCTTGAGATAGGTCGAAGACCCGATCAGCTGCGCATAGTTTCCCAGACCCGGCACGGGTTCCAGCACGCTTCGCAACAGCAGTATCGCCACCGGCACGACAAAAAAGATACCGACGAAGGCGAAAGCCGGAACGACCCCGCTGAAACCTGTTGGCCTGCGTATCTTCGGCAAGGGCGCAACTACGCCGGAGGCATCGCTAAACGTCGACATGACAGTCCTTCCCACCCGTCAATTTCCGCAGGCGCCGGGGTGCAACCGATTTCGCACTGGCACTGCGGGGGCACGGCGACCTTCGCCGTGCCCGTTGATCTCAAGCTTCGGCTTATTTCGCCTGCCAAGCGTACCACTTCTCGCCGATGGCATCGCGATTATCGGCCCAATAAGTCATATCGGCATTGACCTGGCTTGCGGTCTGCTGGTCCGGCAGGGTCTTGGCCGTTTCCGGGTCCATCAGCTTGGCCGAGTCGACATTGATCGGCGCATATCCGGTGGCTTTTGCCAGAGCGGCCTGCGGTTCGGCCGAGGTCGCCAGCGCAATGAACTTCATCGCGGATTCGACATTCGGCGAGCCCTTCGGCACGACAAGTGCATCGGCAGCAGTGATGTTCTGTTCCCAGGAGGTTTCAACCTTGATGCCGGTCGCAGCAAGCGCCGTCATGCGGCCGTTCCAGACGCTGCCGAAGGGCGCTTCGGCGGATGCCAGGAGCTGCTGCGACTGGGCGCCGCCCGACCACCAGATGATATCCGATTTGATCGTATCGAGCTTCTTGAAGGCGCGGTCGAGGTCAAGTGGATAAAGCTTGTCGGCAGCCACGCCGTCGGCAAGCAGCGCGGCTTCGATCACGCCCGGAGCCGACCACTTGTAGAATGTGCGCTTGCCGGGGAACTTCGCCGTATCGAACAGGTCGGCCCATGTCTTCGGGCAGGCTTTGACGGCATCGGCATTACAGCCAATGACGAAGGAATAATAGAAGCTGCCGACCGAATAGTCGGTGACGAAGCGCGGATCGAGCTTGGATTTGTCGATGACGGAGAAGTCAAGCTTCTCGAGCTGGCCGTTCTTGCCGGCCTGGGCGGCATAATCGCCTTCGACGTCGACGACGTCCCAGGTGACTTCGCCGGCCTCGACCATGGCCTTCAGCTTGCCGTAGTCGGTCGGGCCGTCCTGCACGACGGTGATGCCGGTCTTTTCGGTGAAGGGGCTCGCCCATGCCGCCTTCTGCGCATCCTGGGTCGTTCCGCCCCAGCTCGAGAAGACCATGTTGTCGGCTTTGGCCGGCGAGGAGACCGCGACGAATGCGGCAACCGCCGCGAAAGCAAATGTCGTTTTCATGTTCCCTTATCCCTGTTGTGGTTTGTCCTACGGGTTATGCCTTATGCCGTCAGTGCGCCTCGCTCCGGGGAGAAAAGCTTGCTGGCTTCATAATCTTGTTTTCCGCCACCTCGATGAGGGCGCGAATCTTGGGCAGGAAGGCCTGCCACCGGGGATCGGCGAGAAGCCGCTGGCGTCTTGCATCCCTGTCATCTAGGCTCGCAAAGGCCCAGATGTGGACGATCTCGTTGATCGTACCGATCTCCGAGAAGAAGTAGCCGACCAGCGTGCCGAGATGGCTCTTCTGGATCTCGATGCCCTCTTCCTCGACGACCTTGAGATATTGCGGGATCGTGCCGTTCTTCAGCCGATAGGTGCGGATTTCGTAAAACATCGGCGTCACCTCATCACGAAAGGATCGGGGATCGGATCGTCCGAGGTCCGGAGCCAGATCGTCTTGGTACGGGTATAGTCGAGGGCTGCGGCCATCCCGCCTTCCCTGCCGTGGCCCGACAGGCCGAAGCCGCCGAAGGGCGCGATCGGCGATACGGCGCGGTAGGTATTGACCCAGACGATGCCGGCCCGGATGCCCTTCATCAGCCGGTGCGCCCGGGTGAGGTTCTGGGTGAAGATGCCGGAGGCCAGGCCATAGCGGGTGTCGTTGGCAAGCCTCAGCGCCTCTGCCTCGGTCTCGAAGGAGACGACGGAGAGGACCGGGCCGAAGAATTCCTCGATCAGCGACGGCGAAGCGACGTCGTCGCAATCGAGGATCGTCGGCAGGAAATAATAGCCTTCGCCGTCGATCTTGCGTCCGCCGGTAACGAGACGGGCGCCGCTTTCGACCGACCTGGTAACGAGTGCACCGATATTGTCCTGCTGGCGCCGGGTGGCAAGCGGGCCGATCTCGGTCGTCATGTCGAGCGGCGCGCCGATCCGGATCGCCTCGGCCTTCTCCCGCAGCAGGGCGACGAATTTATCCTTGACGCTTCGCTCGACGATCAGCCGCGAGCCGGCAACGCAGCTCTGCCCGGTCGCAGCGAAAATGCCCGCGACCTGGGCGTTGGCGGCACTTTCGAGATCGGCATCGGCAAAGACGATAAAGGGCGACTTGCCGCCGAGTTCGAGCGATGTCGAAGCGAGGTTTTCGGCCGAGTTGCGAACGACGTGCCGGGCGGTCTCGGGACCGCCGGTGAAGGCGACATGCGCGACTTTCGGATGACGGCCAAGCGCCGCACCGCAGGAGGCGCCGAAACCGGTGATGATGTTGACGACGCCGGCGGGAAAGCCAGCTTCGTGCACGAGACGGGCAAATTCGAGAAGCGGCGCCGGCCCGTCTTCCGAGGCTTTGACCACCATCGTGCAGCCGGCGGCGAGCGCCGGGCCGATCTTGACCGCCGACAGGAAGAGCTGGCTGTTCCACGGCACGACCATCGCAACGACGCCGATCGGCTCGCGGCGGAGCCAGACATCCATGTCAGGCTTGTCGATCGGCAGGTAGGAGCCTTCGATCTTGTCTGCGATGCCGGCATAATAACGATAATATTCGGCGACATAGGCGATCTGCGCGGATGTCTCGCGGATGATCTTGCCGGTGTCGCGCGTCTCCAGTTCCGCCAGGACCTGAGCATTGGCGGCCACGAGATCGGCGAGCTTATAAAGCAGCTTGCCGCGTTGGGTGGCCGTCAATTTCGCCCACGGGCCCTCATAAAGCGCCTTCTCGGCAGCGCTCACAGCCCGGTCGACATCCCCTTCGCGGGCTTCGGGCATATCAGCCCAGACCGCGCCGGTCGCCGGATCGATGCTTGGATAGGAAGCCTCGCCATCTAGGAATTCGCCGTCGATATAGTGCTGGAAACGCCGCATGGTCCTACTCCTGAAATGCCGGCATGACCTCGGTGATGAAGCGCTCGAGCGACGCCTTCTTGCGCTCGAAGCTCATGCCGGTGTCGATCCAGAAGGAATATTCGTCGTAGCCGAGTGCTTCATAGGCCTTGAGCCGGTCGATGACGGTCCGGGCGTCGCCAACGACATTGTTGGTGCGCATGACCTGATCCGAAAGCATGGCGTTCGCTCGGATCTGCTCGTCCGGAATCCGTTCGATCAGGCCCTGGGTAACCGGCTTCTCATTCTTGAACCAGGCGAAGAAGTAGTTGTAGTAAACGCTGAGTTCATGGGCGGCCTGGGCGACGTCGTCTTCCGACGAGCCGACATAGGTATGGCGCAAAAGCATGATCTTCGGCCGCTCGACATCAGGATTCTTGGCGCAGGCATCGTTGAAACGGTCCATCAGCGACTGGACCTCGTCATCGCCCTGCCAGAGCGGTGTGACCTGAACGTTGCAGCCGTTGGCGACGGCAAATTCATGCGAGTTCGGATCGCGCGCGGCGACCCAGATCGGCGGGTTCGGCTGCTGCAGCGGCTTCGGCGCCGAGGTGGTCGCGGGGAACTTGAAGAACTCGCCGTCATGGGCGTAGTCGCCGTTCCAGATGCCCTTGACCGCCGGTATGAGCTCGCGCATGCGCTGGCCAGCACTCCAGGCGTCGAGGCCGGGCAGCAGGCGCTCGTATTCGAAGGAATAGGCCCCGCGCGCAATGCCGATGTCGAGCCTTCCGTCGCAGATGATGTCGGTCATCGCCGCTTCGCCGGCGAGCTTGATCGGATGCCAGAAGGGAGCGATCACCGTCCCCGTCCCGAGCCTTGCCCGCGAAGTGCGGCGCGCGAGATCGGCAATGGTCACGAACGGATTGGGGGCAATGGTGAAATCCATACCATGGTGCTCGCCCGTCCAGATCGCATGCATTCCGCCCTTGTCGGCGATCTCGCAGAGCGCAATGAATTCCTCATAGAGGCTCTTATGGCTCTGGTTGGCGTCGAGCCGCTCCATATGGACGAAGAGGGAGAACTTCATGCTTTTGCGCCCTTGGCTGGAATGGGATGAATGGTGCCGCCGGTCTCGTCACCGAAATAGACGCCGAAATTGCCGATCGAGCTTTCCATGGCGAAACGGTTGACGATATCGGCGGTCGAGCTGGTCTTGAACTTTGCGGCAGCCAGTGCGTCAGGCTTTACGAACCTGCCACTCGCCGGCTCCCCATCGCCTGCGACAGCATGGTAGACGATATGCTGCTTGCCATCGCTCTTGCCCTCGTAGACCGAATAGAGAAAGCCGATGCTGACCTTCAGCCCGGTGAGAGCCTCCAGGTATTTTTCCAACGCCTCGGTCGGGTTGCCGTCATGGGCGTCGATACTCGGGAGAGCGAGCACGTCGTCGCCGAGGAGCAGAACCTCGCCGCGGCGTTCGACGACGGCTGCAAGTTCGATATTGCCTTCGGCCGCGGCGGAAACCGCCTTGCTTGCGAGCGTCGGCGTGAAGTAGCCGCCACGGGCATAACCGAGGCCGTTGCGGCCGCTATTGTCGAAGGATTCGATGCGGCCCATCAGGATGACGTGGTCGCCAGCCTCGACGACCTCTTCCATGGCGCATTCGAACCAGGCGGCGACGTTCGAGAAGATCGGGCAGCCAGCCGATCCCCTGGCCCATTCGACCGCCGCAAATCTGTCTTCGACCGGCCGCGCAAAGGTGTTCGACACGTCCTTCTGCGTTTCCGACAGCACGTTGATCGCAAAATGCTGCGTTCCGGTCATGGTGGCGAAATTGCGCGACGTCTTGGCAAGGCAGACAAGGAGCAAGGGTGGGTTGAGCGAGACCGATGTGAAGGAGTTCGCGGTGAAGCCGATCGGATTTCCATCGCCGTCGCAGGCGGTGACGACGGTCACGCCTGTGGGAAAAGCGCCGAATGCATCACGCAATGCTCTTGGGTCGACAGTCTGCATCGTCATCGTCCATCCTCCCCGAACGACAGCCACTCAGCGAGCAGCGAATTTACGATATCCGGCGCGGTCAGGTTCACCATATGACGATGACCGTCCACGATACGGGCCCAGCCCTTCGGCGCGAGCGCCGCCATTTGCGTCGCCATCAAGGGCGTCGAATTCGGATCATCGGACCCTGTCAGGAACAGGGCCGGACCAGCCACGTCTTTCCAGCGATCGGCATAGGTCTCGTCTCCGCCGGCGAAGGCGGCGTAAGCGACAGCATAGCCTTCCGGATCGACGAGGTTGAGCCATTTCCGCGTCAATTCCCGCGCGACGACGCTGTCGGGATCATCGCCGAACCAGCGCGCCAGGGGACCTTCCTTGTCCACGCCCGTCACCGGAATGGCCGCGGCTCGTGCGAGCACGGCAGCCTTCGCCTGCTGGTCGCGCCTGAAAACGCCATTGAGGTAGGCGACACGGCTGATCCGGTTTCCGAACGTCGCCGCCGCCCCTCCCGATACCAGCGCTCCCATGGAGTGGCCGGCAACATTCGCAGCCTCGATCTCCATCTCATCGAGAAAGCGGCCGAACCAGGCGACAAACTCCTCGAGCCGGCTGCCCGTCGGCAGTTTTGCGCTCTCGCCATGCCCCGGCATGTCGACAGCGATGACGCGATGGCCGGCCGACAGAAATGCGATCTGCGGAGCCCAGGCCTCAAGGCGCATGCCAACGCCATGGATGAGAACCAGCGGTTCACCACTGCCGGCCTGGTGATAGGCCGTTCCGCTTGCCGTCTTGTTGCGGGGCAAGTCACCGGCGGCGCTCTTTGCTGCAGCGGCACCTGAGATCGATCCGGCTGTCAGCATCTCAGAGCCCTTTCAAACGCCCGCAGGATTGGCGACGTCCTGCCCAAGATCCTTCAGATCCTGGTAGCGGTCGCCAATGCGATGATGCGGACGCCCGCCCACCGAAGCGCCGAGAGCCACGACGATCTCGTCGGCGGCAGGCGCGTCGGGAATCGAGGTCTGGATCGTGAGATAGTGCGAACGGCGGCCTTCGTCATTCTTGTCCATCAGCGGGATCATGATCGGCGCATTGGCTGGACCGCGGGTATTGCAGAAGGCGAGATAGGATTTGGCGCCGACGGCATGGCGATAAAAATTGCCGAAGCGCAGCGTGTGGATGAGCGCGGAAGCGTGTTCGATCTCACCGTCCAGACCGACGACGGCGGCCTTGCCATAGGCCTCGACGGCATCGCCGGAACCGACCGCATTGATGATCATCTTGGTCAGCAACTCACCGATAACCGGCGCGCCGGCGTGGATTTCGGGCTTGAGGTCCTCGACGAAGCCGCGCCCCGCCCAGGGGTTCTTCACGACCGCGAAAGCGGAAAACAGTTTCAGCGGCACCGCCGCGGCCTTGCCGCCTTCGATCAGCGTCGTTTCGATCTGCAGTCCCGTCTTGCGAATTTGAATAGCCATGGAAAACCTCATCTCTCTATTTCGTATTATGGTATACCATAATATATGGGTGTCAACTTGGTTTTGGCGAAGAAGAAATAAAGTCCGAAGATTGGCTTGGCGTGCGCGCTCCGCCGCCCGGAAACGCTTGTTCCTTCAGCTCTAGAGCCGGACGGCGCGACGGCGGCTCGTAGTGACGCGACACGTTAGAACGCCAATATTATCCCGGCCCATAAGACCGCCTTCGATATTATTGATTATGGCATACCATCACATCGCGCAAAGTTGGATGTCAAGCTTGGAGTTTGAATTCTCCTCATTGCCCGAACATCCAAGGGACACGGATATACAGTAGCTGACGGGTGCTACTCCAGAGACGGAACCACTCTAGGTTTGGATATGCAGCAACGGGTTCGATACTCGGTCAATGTTGCAGATTGTTTTAGGAGCGCCGATTCAAGCTTGCCTGTGCTTTTCAGATCAGCTTCAATCCCTTCAGGCTGACATGAGCGCCCTTGATGTCGAGCGGCTTGGCCGCCTCGATGACCAGCTTCGTATGTCAATGTCGGCGCGACGGCGTCGGATCACCGGAGGATGGCTGTTTGCCCTCGTGATGCCGCGCTGAGACTTACTCAGGTGTCAGATACTTGTTGCTGCCTCTCGGAGCCTCGTAGGTAGCGAGACCATCAACCACCATAAAATATGATATGAAAAGGCTGAAAATCGCCTGGAGGTACGGGCTTTGGTACTTAGCGTGAAAAGAGCTGAAATTAAATTATGGCAAAGCAATGCTATATCTGGTGTTGAATTGTCTAAAGTCTCGCAAAGTTATCATCGCTTTCCAAAGCATTTTCACGACACGTACGCTGTTCACCTGCATGAAAGCGGGACGATGATATTCTCGTATGGTCGAGCAGAGGTGGCGTTAAAGCCGGGAAGCATCAATTTGATCCATCCTGGCGTTGTTCATTCTTGCCTTCCTGGAAACGAGCAGCCCCTAAGTTATAGGTGCCTATTTTTGTCCAGAAAATTCATGGACGACTACATGATAGCTTTGGGGAAGAAAGCTTCATGTCCCGCCCATATTTCCTTGCAAGATTCTAGTCTTTTTAGTGCGTTGAGTGCAGCTCACAGGCGGCTTGAGGTTGATGATGGCTTTCTTGGATGTGACACGATCCTGGCGCTTTGCGTTGAGATGCTGGTGTCTCAACGCAATGAGCAAGAGTCGTGGCGCGTCGACAACAGAGAACCGAAACATATCAAAGTGATTCGTGATTTTCTGCATGCGCATTACAACGAGCGTGTATCTTTGGCTTGTCTCGCCGATGTCGTGGGATTGAATCCAGTCTATCTCGTTAGGTCGTTTCGGTCATGCATGGGGATGCCTCCGCATGCCTATCAGACACAGTTGCGGATTAGTCATGCTCGGAACTTGCTTAGGGCCGGTACACCGCCCGCCGAGGTGGCAGCACTCGTCGGCTTCGCCGACCAGAGTCACCTGACCCGATTGTTTAAACAAACCACAGGCGTGACACCCGCATTTTTCGCGCGAAGTTTATAGCGTTCAAGACTAACGGAACCTCCTGTGTGAAATCCCGCTGCGATAGTCCGACAAAACGTAGATGGTACACAACCGTTCGCCCTAGATCAGCAACAGTCCGGGGGAGCAAGCAGGAGGAATAAAAATGCCCGCCACCGGTACACTCGCTATGTTCATCGCTGCGGCATTGACTTTGCTGCTGATTCCCGGGCCGGCAGTTTTGTATATCTTTGCTCGTTCTGTTGAGCAGGGACGTGTTGCTGGTGTTGTTTCAATTCTCGGAATTCACGTTGCGACGGGGGTACATATAGTTGCTGCAGCGTTGGGGCTTTCAGCCATGGTCGCCTCATCGCCAATAGCGTTGGAAGTGGTAAAATATGCCGGTGCGGCATACCTGATTGGAATAGGGATCCAGAAGATTCTTTCCCGACCTGTTTCTTTCGATGAGACCGTGCCCATTAAACCATATCCCTACGGTCATTTGTTTCGCGACGGATTTGCAATAAACCTTCTCAATCCTAAGACGGTTCTGTTCTTTCTGGCCTTCTTGCCTCAATTCATCGATCCGTCCCGTGGATCGGTTGCAGCTCAGACTCTCATACTTGGGATGATTTACACCATTCTTGGAATTATGACCGACGGTAGCTACGCAATGGTGGCGGGAGGCTTCGGAAACTGGCTGAAGCGCAACGCCAACTATCTTACTATCGAACGCTATGTGAGCGGCATTATTCTCGTCGGTTTGGGGTTCATGGCTGCCTTCTTCGGAAGCAAAGGCGCGTGATATTCTTGAATTGCGATTCTTATGACACCTCAAGCTAGGCGTCGCCAAGTTACCGGCGCGAATGATGAAGCGCTGGGAGGAGTAAACAATGCAATTGTTCAGCCTCCCAACGCATGAGGACGATAGAATCGTTTCGGACCGACGCAACGCCGGCCGGGAACTGATTGCGGATGCAGGCGACAGGCATCGACAATGTCGATGCAAAGCCCCCTGCTGGCAGCCTCCTGCAAAGACAGCGGTAGTTGACGTGCCAACCTATTCGGCAGGCTTCTGAGCGGACAGCACCGCCTCGGCAATTGCGCTGGCGGCCGCGACATGATCCATCGCGGCCCGCTGGGCTCCCTCGCCGTCGCCGCGGCGGATGGCGTCGATGATCTTCGACATCTGCAGCGGACCCTCGATGCCGCGCCGTTCGGTCTTGATCGTCATCGAGCGTAGGTGATTGATACGCACGGTGAGGAGATTGACGACGCCCCAGGCGACATGCCTGTCGACCATGGTGAACAGCGTTTGATAGAAGGAAGAGGTATTGGCAAGCACGGCCGCCATATCCTCTTCGCGATAGCTGTTGCGGATGGCGGTCAGGGATTCCTCGAGCGCGGCGACGATCTCGGGGCTGCCGCGCTCCGCGCATAGCCGCGCCGCCATGCCTTCGAGCGCACCGCGAATCTCATAGATCTGTTTGGCTTCCTCGATATCCAGCAGGGCGACGATCGGTCCCTTGTTCGGCAGATTGGCGACGAGCCCTTCAGATTCCAGATGTCTCAGAACCTCGCGCACCACCGTCCGGCTGACGCCGAGCTGGGCGCAGAGGTCGCGCTCGACGAGGCGGTCTCCGGGACGAAAGTATCCGTTGACGATGGCCTCGCGAACTTTGTCGAGCGCCAATTCCCGCAATGTCTTCGCAGGACGCTCGACCCTGATTGCTGCGTCCTTCAGTGCACCGCTCATGCTGTACCTCAGTGTTTGGATTGGCTTCGCAAGCTCAAGCTTCGCCGCGGCAGCCGAATTCAGGAATCGTATTATGGCCTACCAAATACTGTAGCTGTCGACGGCCAGCAATTCAACAGCACCGTGCCGATCTCAAGATTGTCTGCCTATGCGTCGGAGTTGGGCCTCGCTTTGACGATTTCTTCGACCACGGCCTTCGCCTGTACCCGGATGTCCGGGACGGCGGTGATCTCCCAGAATTGCCCTGCCGTCAAGGCGCCGACGGCAAACAGCCGGGCCGGCGAAACCCGGGATGAGCCCGTCACCTCGGAAGCCGCACCCACCTGGATGCCGAGGCCAAGAGGATCGGGCGCGATCAGCTGAAACCGGCTCATTTCCTTTAAAAGCGGCGAATGGCTGATGCCGGCGCGCTCCATGCCCGTGCAGTTGACCAGCCAGTCTGCACGGATTTCGGCGATCTCGCGCTTCGCTCTGACCCTGTATCCGGCGACGAGCCTGCCTTCGTCCGTCGCCACAGATTTCAGGAAGCCTGCGTGGAAGCGAACGGTTCCGTCCGAGACCAGCTTCTCGAACCCGGCAAAGACGTCGGGCGCGACCCGGTGACGGTGGATGTTCCACCAGGGAAGCGCATGCCGCAGGAAACGCGCCCGCTCCTCGCTCGAAAGCCGTTGCCAGAGAGCCTGTGTCACCGGCCTCAGGCCGTCCATCACGCTTCGCCAGTCGGCGACCTCCCTGCTTTTCGCCCGCAAGATCTTCAGCAGGCCGCTGATCGTAGCGGGAAGCGCGTGAACGTCGATCGGCAGCGGTGCCGGCGGCGTCCTTGCATGTCCGAGCGGTGCCAAGCCGCGCCGCGAAAGCACGTCGATCATGCCTTTATGGCCATGGGCGCGAAGTGCCAGAACCTGATCGATCATCGTCAGGCCGGAGCCAAGGATGCAGACCGCATCGGAGGGTGCGACGCGCCCCAGCCAGGAGAGCCGCCACGGGTTCTCGATGATCCGGGATCGCAAAAATGGCGGGACACCTTCAGGATCGACCGGAAGGTTGGCGTTTCCGACGCCGAGACAAAGTACCACGTTCTTCCCGGAAATCTCGCCGCCATTGCCGAGATGGAAGGCGAGCGTGCTCGTATAGCGTTCCACGCAGCCCGCCGCCTTGGCCTTGATGAAGTCGACCCGGCAACGGCCCTCCCGCTTGCGAAGCAGCCGCGCAAGCGTATCCCTGACATAAAGTCCGTAATCGCTGCGCGAGGCGAAATCTCCCGCCTGCAGCGGACGCCCATTGCTTTTCAGCCAGTCGACGAAATCGTCGGGATGGTGGGGCAGCAGGCTCATGCGGCCGGCGGGAACGTTGAGACGATGGAGATAGAGTTCCGTCCGGTATGCCGTCCCGCGCCCGAAACCGGGATCGTCGCCGACGACGGCAACCTTCGCCGAAGCGGGAAGCTGCTCGATGAGATTGCAGGTCACAGCGATCGCTGAAAAACCGGAACCGACGACGATCACATCGTATATCAATGCATTCTCCCTGAAGCTTCAAACTCTGTCGCGACATCTCGTCATTCAAGCCCTGACGTCGCCCGCCGGTCCGGCGGACCGCACGAGCGGCAGAATCACGAAAACAATTATCTATATAGTCTATAAATATAGTTTGTTATTCCTCCCGCCAGCCCCTTCTCAACCATTACCCTTTTGAAGGTGAGATCACGGGGCCGGCTGGCCCTGCAAACAAAGGGGCTCAGGATGAATTTCAAAAATTTGGTTGCCGCAATTGCCTTGGGCGTCGGCACTCTTGCAGCGGCGATGGTCGCCGAGGCGGCGGATAAAAAGGTCGTCGTCGGCTATCAAACCGACGCCTTGCCGTCTTCGGTGGCGATCGCCAACGGCGAATTCGCCAAGGACACAGGATACGACATCGATTTCCGCAGGTTCAATTCCGGCGCCGAGATCTTTGCGGCGATCGCCTCCGGCGACGTCCAGGTCGGCTATGTCGGCTCCAGCCCGTTTGCGGCTGCAGTCTCGCGCGGGCTCGAGGTCAAGGCCTTCTACCTCGCCTCCATCTCCGGCATCGACGAAGCCCTCGTCGTCCGCAACGGCTCCGGCATCGAAAGCCTGAACGATCTGAAAGGCAAGAAGCTTGCCGCAGCGCCCGTTTCCACCGACCATTATCAGCTCCTGGCGCTGATCAAGTCGCTGGGGCTGACCGAGAAAGACGTCCAGGTCTTCGCAATCCCGCAGCCGGAGATCGTTGCGAGTTACAATCGCGGCGATATCGATGGCGGTTTCGTCTGGGATCCGGCTCTGACCGAGCTCAAGAAGAACGGAAAAGTTCTGGTGACCTCCAAGGACGTGGCGGACAAGGGCGCGCCGACATTCTCGGCCTGGGTGGCGACCTCGAAATTTGCCGCCGACAACCCGGAATTCCTGAAGGGCTTCGCCTCGGTCATCAACAAATACTACGCCTCCTTCGCATCCGATAAAGCGGCCTGGGGCCCCGACAGCGACAATGCCAAGTCGCTCTCCAAACTTCTCGGCGGAACGCCCGAGCAGCAGGCCTCGGCCCTGAAGAACCTGACGCTGCTCACCCCCGAGGTCCAGGCATCGGACGCCTGGCTCGGCGGCGGCGAAAAGGCGGGCGCCGGCAAGATCCTCAAGGACACGGCATCGTTCCTGAAGGAACAGGGCAAGGTCTCCGAGGTGCTGGAAAATTACGGCGCCTTCGTCACCGCAGACGCACTCGCCGGCGTCAGCAACTGATCCTCCCTGACGCCGGCGCGCCTGTCGCGCCGGCGTCGAACTTGCGAGCGGCACCATGCTTAAAGTCGACCATGCCAGCGTTTTCTTCGCAGCCCGCGACGGGCGGACCGTCCACGCGCTCGATCGCGTTTCCTTCGATATCCCCGAGCGGGGCTTCGTCGTCGCGCTCGGCGCCTCGGGATGCGGCAAATCAACCCTTTTGAACGCGATTGCCGGTTTCCTTCCGCTTTCCGAGGGCCGGATCACGCTCGACGGCCGCGCGGTCGAGCGGCCGGGCGCCGATCGCGGCGTCGTCTTTCAGAAAGACTCGCTGCTGCCCTGGAAGTCGGTGGCCGACAATGTCGCGCTCGGTTTGAAATTTTCCGGCGTTAGCCGGAGGGAGCGCCAAACGCGCGCGCTCGAACTGCTCCGGCTCGTCGGCCTCGACGAATTCGCCAATGCCTTTCCCTATGAACTGTCGGGCGGCATGCGCCAGCGGGTCGGCATCGCCCGGGCGCTTGCGACCAATCCCGACATCCTGCTGATGGACGAGCCTTTCGGCGCGCTCGACAGCCTGACCCGCGAGCAGATGCAGGAACTGCTGGTTTCCATCTGGAACAAGACGGCAAAGAAGGTTTTCTTCATCACCCATTCGATCGAAGAGGCCTTGTTCCTGGGCACGCAGGTCCTCGTCATGTCCCCTCGACCGGGGCGCGTCGTTGCCCGCTTCGATCTCGATTTCGTCAAGCGCTTCGCCGAAACCGGCGATGCCCGGGCAATCAAGGCGTCGCCGCAATTTGCCGAGCTGCGCGAGGAAATCCGCGCCATTCTCCACAGCAGCGAAGATTTGAGGAGTGCGGCATGAGCGACATCGTCCATGCCCCGCCGATTGCGGCGCAGAGAGAGGATCGTCAGGTCAAGCTGGTGAAAATGGCAAGCTTCGGCGCCGGCGAGAGACCGACGGTGGCGATCAGCGCCGCCACGGCCCTGGCAATCCTGCTGCTGTGGTGGATTGTATCCGCACTCGGCGTCGTCCCGCACCTGTTTCTGCCGCGTCCGGATGAAGTGCTGACCCAGATCGGCCTCATCTATCGCGACGGTTATGCCGGAGCGTCGCTGTCCGAACATGTCTTTGCCAGCCTGTTCCGCATCATCGTCGCCGCCCTCATCGCCATCTCCGCCGGCATTCCGCTGGGACTGCTCATGGGCCTGAACCGCTGGGCGAAGGGAGTGCTCGACGCGCCGATCGAGTTCTACTGGCCGCTTCCGCCCCTCTCCTATCTGCCGCTGATGATCATCTGGCTCGGCATCGGTGAAATGTCGAAGATCACGCTGTTGGTGCTGGCGATGTTCGCGCCGATCTGCCTCTCGGCCCAGGCAGGCGTTCGTTCGCTGCCGATCGAGCGCGTCAATGCCGCCCGTTCGCTCGGCGCAAGCCGGCTGCAGCTTTTCATCGATATCGTGCTGCCGTCCGCCCTGCCCGAGATCCTCACCGGCATCCGGATTGCGCTCGGCGTCGGCTGGGGCACGCTGGTCGCGGCCGAACTGATCGCCTCGACGCGCGGGATCGGTTTCATGATCATGTCGGCGTCGCAATTCCTGGCAACCGACGTCGTCTTCGTCGGCATCGGCATCATCGCGATCTGCGCCTTCACCTTCTCGGCTGCGATCCGTTTCCTGGAAGCCTTCCTCGTGCCCTGGAAAGGCAAGCTCTGAGAGGGGGAGCGGCCTAACGGTTTTCCGCCACGCCGTTCAGACCATGCATGGTCAGGAGCTCGTCTGCGACGAGCTCCTGAAGCCGCCACAAATTGCGATCCCGGATGCCGCGTTCTTCCAGGTGCTTCACCGTCAGATAGAGATATTCGGCGCAGGAGCCCATATGTCCGCAGGCCCTGGCAAGCACCCGCGCCACCGTCTCCAACAGCAGTTTGCGAGACACGCGTTCTCCCTTCGGTCCGGCCCAGAAGACCAGCGCGCGCACCAACCCATGTGCGGTCTCAACAGGAATCCAGCGAACCGTCGCCGCATCTTCGACCGTGCCGACTTCACGGCGGATCAACCGCCGAAACTGGCCAAGACGATCCTCATCGGCAAGCCTGAAGAGAATGCCGTTGCATCGTCCACCTCGGTCGAGAGCCATCATGAGGCCGGGCTGGATCCGCGTTCCCCGCCAGCGGGTCATCTTCAGGCAGAAGGACCGATGCCATCCTCTTGCTGCGCCGCGCTGCCATTCGACGGCATCGAAGTCCGGCTTCCATATCAATGATCCATAGGCGAAGACCCAAAGCGGCGCGCCCTCGGCTTCATCGAGAAGCCGCTTGGCGAATAGCTCCAGCTCCGCCTCGGTAAGCGGTACCCGGTGCGGCTCGGGGCCGGGGTCGATCTCCGGGCGAAGGCTGAGCGACACCAGTTCGTCGGTGAGAGCCATTCTTGTCCGGCCGAGCATCCGAACCCCGCTTCGCCGGATCGTCACCTGTTTATGCTCCGCGATATCGGTCACGTTCAATGCACCGTACATCCGGCCGCGTCGGCCTGGCGCCGCTGCAGGCTGCGGATCAGCATCGCGGCTTCCCTGACGATCGCCGCAAATGTCGGGTCGTCGGCCTCGGCGATCCTGCCCGTCATGTCCCGGATGATCATCGTCAAATGGATGATCGAATGGCGATGTTGCACCTCTCCCGGCCCAATTTCGGCATCGGCCATGGCAAGTAGCGTCTCTACCAATCGCTCCATGGTTTGCCGGCGCCGGCTCCTCGGGTCGGCATGGGGATCTTCGCTCAGGCGCAGGAGATCGTCGACAATGTCGGACATTCCACTTCCATTCACATCGCAAAAGCCGGCCGCGCCGAAACGATACGTCTTCGATCGCCGACGCGCGTCTTCAAGGCATCCAGCAGCCGGTAACCGGTACGCCAGCGGCCAAAACCGCTGGCAATATTGATGTGCCCGGCAAGGCCGATATTCCTGGTCTCGGCATTCCACAGCCGGCCGAAAAGCGTCAGCCGGTCGACCGTCATGTAGGCGTCGTTCATGCTGCCGATAACGATGCTCGGAAATGGCAAAGGCGCTGTCGGCATGCCGCCGAACGAGATATGCCCGGGATGCAGCGCTTCCGTCGCCGGCAGATCGCAGGGAGCAACGAGCAATGCCCCTTTCACGCGGCGGGCAGCGCTTCGCCCGGCCAGCCGGGCGGCGAGCAGGCATCCGAGACTATGGGCGACTAGGTAGGCCTCACCGGCCTCTTCGAGCACGCCTTCAAGGCGCGGCAGCCAGGTGTCGAGGTCCGGATTAGCCCAGTCGTCCTGGGCGACGCAAAGGCTGCCCGGCTGATCCTGCAGCCAGTGCTGTTGCCAATGCCCCTCTCCTGAGCCGAAAAGTCCGGGAAGAATAAGGACTTCGCTCATTGGATCAGCCCGATTACCAGGGCAAAGAGGAACGTGAAGGAACTGACGATCGTGCAGATTCCGGCCGCATGCCGGAATTGCGGCATGACGCTGCCTGTCGGTCTTCTCATGCCGTGCCGACGAAGGCCGGTCTCGACGACGGTTGCCATCACACCGCCCTCCTCAATACCAAAGTCCGGGCATCGCACCCCAATAATGGAGTTCATATTCACGGGCCGACCGGTCTCGCTCTTCGTCACGAGCAAACAATCCGTTTACAGGCACCCGCGCCTTGCGCTGGAAGAATTGGCCGATCGCGCTTTTCAGCCGGGAAAAGAAGTCAAGCTTCATGCGCACCTCCTGTCGGGGACCGATATCTTCGGCGGTTAGGAAATCAGCGAATGACGTTGCGCATTGGCAAGAAGATCGCGAAGCGATGCACTCGGTCCGTAGAGCATCAACAGGCGGTTCTCTTCCCGCTTGGCGAGGCGGTATCGTCGGGCGAATTCAAAGACGCTCCACAATTGCTCGCCTGATCCCGGCCGTTCCGCATCGTCCATCGCTGTCTCCTAAGATCGGGATCGCGACGATCCCTATTCGGCCGCCGCTATCGCCGGGCTTGCTACGGGAAAGAAGGCTGCCAACTCGCCAATCACTTCGCTGATGCGGTTTGAGAGCGCCTCCGATGAAACCGCGTAATCCGCGAAATCGCGGTCGGACGCATAAACCGCCGTCGGCAGCGTATGGGCCATGAAAAAACCGAACAGCGGCCGAAGCTGATGCTCGACCATCAACGCGTGCCGGTCGCCGCCGCCCGTCGCCGTGATGATGATCGGCTTGCTCCGAAGTTCCTGCGGGTCGATCAGATCGATCAGATGTTTGAACAGACCGGGATAAGAGCCCTTGTAAGTCGGCGAGCCGATGATCAAGGCATCGGCCTTGACGATCTCGTCGACGACACGCCTGGCCTGCTCGTCGAGGTCTTTGCGCCACAAGGCGTGGCCCAGTGACGGGCCGAGATCGTGCAGATCATAGGTCTTGCTGGTAAAGCCGTATCGGAGGCTGGCGCGGTCGGCCACATGCCGGACGAGCGCCAGTGTCTTCGATGGACGGTTGAAGCTGCCGGCAATGCCGACGAGTTTGAAACCTGACATGGTTTTTCCTCTCTCTGTTGCTTCAAATATTGTCTATAAAATTACTGGATTAAAGGAATGAGCGTCTCTCCTTCCGCGCTCGGTGGAAAAAACATTCGTCTCGGTGATCCTCCTACGGTCTGTCGCCGCGAAGATGTCGCTCGAGGAAGGGCAGATTGTCCTGCCCCCAATAGGTCTCGCCGTCATGGACATAGGTGGGAAAACCGAAAACGCCGCTGTCGCGCGCGTGCACCCGGTCTGCCGACCACTTGTTCTGGACGTCGTCGTCGGCTTGCCGCCTGAGCAGTGCCGCGCCGTCGAAACCTGCCGATGTGACGATCGCCTCGCGCACATCGGGTTTGCCGATATCCCTCGCCTCGCTCCAGAAGGCATGCTGCAAGGCCCTGCTGACGCCGGTCCAATCCTGCCCGTCGAGATAGGCGGCGATCACGAAAAGGGAGGCCGGCGTCGGATCGCTCAGCTCCGGGCGATGTTCGAGCCGCAATTCCTTCCCGCGCACGCGCGCCCAACGCTTGAGGTCGCGCATCCAATAGGCGCGCCGGATCTCCGGACGGTTGCGCGAGAAGATACCGCCATTTTCCTCGACCACCGTCGTCAGATAGGGCGTGACGACGACGTCGTTCTTGGCCGCCAGTTCGATGAAGGCGTCGAAGCCGATGTAAGACCAGGGCGATCCGATCGAAAAGAAGTATTCTACCGTTTTGGTCACTGATGAATGTTCCTCGTTGGATGATGCTTCTGGCGTCGACTCGACGTCCGCCTTTTCAGGAAGCGGCCCGAATTTGGGGCTGGGCTTTCCATCCGAGCTCGGGTGCGATTGATGTCACGAAGTCGTGGAGGATCTGGCGGTATTCCTCGTGCTCGAACTCGTAGGGAAGCTCCAGCCTCAACTCGCCGACCTCCGGCAGGATCGGATCGGCAAAAAGCTGCGCCAAGATCTCGTCCGCCGTGCCGACGACATCGCGCGCGAACAAGGTGCGCCGCTCGCCTTGCGGCGAAAGTGTGCGCCCATGGCGGCCCTCGGCATAATCGCGGTAACGGCGGCGCGTTGCCTTGTCGGCGCTGTCGAAAGGCACGATGACGCGGCCGAGCGCCACACGGCGCCCAGTTCCGGCGGCACGATGGGTTTCAATCAGCCTGGATTGAGCGACGAAGAAATCGTCCGTCCCCTCCCCCGTTATCACATTGCCGGTCAACAGATTGAAGCCATTGCGGCCGGCCCATCCGGCCGAGCGCTGTGAGCCTCCGCCATACCAGATCCGGTCGATCAGGCCTTTGGCGTAGGGCTGCAGGCGCGGCCGCTGCGGGCCGAAGGGCGTCTTGATGAAAGTCTGCTCGTCGCCCAGATAGATGCCGCGCAAATTGTCGGCGAAGCGCAGCACGCGATCATGCGAGAAATCGTAGCCGGTCCAATCGCCGTCGAAGACCCGCGGGGCAATCAATTCGGCATGCAGCGGCCGGCCGGCGCTGACGCCGATATTCAGCCGGCCGCGCGCGAGAACATCGACCGTGGCGAGGTCTTCGGCCAGCCGATAGGGGCTCTCGTAGCCGATCGGAATGACCGCCGTTCCGAGTTCGATCCGGCTGGTGCGCTGTGTGGCCGCCGCCAGGAAGGCGCTCGCCGAAGAGATCCCCGGCTCAAGATGGCGCTGGCGGACCCAGGCGCTATCGAAGCCCAGCGCCTCGCCATATTGCAGCTGCTGGAGCGTCTGCTCCAATCCCGACAATGGATCGTCGTCAGGATAGTTGCCGGGGGTGAGAAAGCCGATATGGCTGATCGATATGTTGCGGCCGCTCATGTCGTCCCTTCCATTCCTGTCATGCGATGATCAGTATTTCGGCAGGCCGGGCGGATTGGTCTCGGATGCCGGCAAGGCTTCCTCGGACAGATGCCAGTGATCGAGGATCTTCGCGTAGCTGCCGTCCTTGATCAGGCCGTTGGTGGCGACGGTCAGCGCATCGGCGAGGCCGCTTCCCTTGCGGGTGGTGATCGCAACGTCGGAGCGATCGGGCCAGCCGGCGCTGAGCGTGCCGACGCGCTTGATGTTCTTGTCGCGCGCTGCGATGAAGACGAGCTGCGCATGCGGCTGGACGATGACATCGGCGCGACCGGAACGCAGCGCGAGGAGGCTTGCCGCCTCGTCGTCGTAATATTGCAGCTCGATCGGCTTCAGGCCGGCGGCGACATCCTGGTCGCTCCACTTCACCAGGATGCGCTCCTGGTTGGTTCCGGCCCCGACGATGATCCTCAGACCCGCCGCATCCTTCGGCTGCTTGATTGAGGCGATGGGGCTATCGGATTTCACGAAGAAACCGTGCAGGCCCTGACGGTAAGTGGAGAAATCGAACTTCTCCTTGCGCTGTTCGGTGACCCCGACATTGGAGATGACGGCATCATACTTGCCGGAAGCAAGGCCGAGCGGCCAGTCGATCCAGGCCACAGGCACAATCTCCAGCGTCAGGCCGAGGCTGTCGGCGATGGCATAGGCATAATCGGGATCCGCCCCGACCACGGTCTTGGCGTCGGTGGCATAGGTGGAAAGCGGAGGACCGCCCGGACTGACGGCGATGGTGAACTTGCCCGGCGTGACGAACTTGAATTCCCCAGGGATCGCAGCGATCGCCGCCTCGTTCCTGGCGGCATGCAGCCTGCCCGGCTGCTGCGGGCTCAGGTCGAAATCGTCGGCCGCACGGGTTGCGCCGAAGGAAAGACCGGATGCCATGGCGGCGATCAGCAGGGTCCGCAATGCCGGAAAGACAATCATCGTCTTCAATCTCCAAATTAGTGCATGTCGCCCGGAAGTGTGCAGCGGTTCCGGGACAACGACATGCATCAAAACAAAAGGTTAAAGCGCGTCGCATGAATCAGATTTGACGCGATGCGCTTTAGCAGGCGGGCATGGCCGGCAGGAATGCTGCCGGCCGTATAAGGTCAGGAGCCGCTCTTCGGCAGGCCGGGCGGGTTGGTCTGCGCCCTGTCGATCGCCTCAGGGCCGAGATTCCAGCTATCGAGGATCTTCTTGTAGGCGCCGCTGGCGATCAGGTCGTTGACGACATCGGTCAGGGGAGCGGCCAGGCCGCTGTCTTTGCGGGTGGTGACCGCAATCTCGGCGGTGATCGGCCAACCGCCGCTGACGGTGCCGACGAGCTTGGTCTTACCATTGATGCCCGCCGCATAGGCCTGCGTCGCGTTGACACTGAAGACGGCGTCGGCTCTGCCGGACTGGACGGCGAGATCCTTGACCGCGTCGTCGTCATAATATTGCACCTCGTCGGCTTGAGGCCGGCCGCGACGTTCTGCCGGTCCCATTCCAGCAGGATCTTCTCCTGGTTGGTGCCGGCATCGGTGATGACCTTCAGGCCGGCAATATCCTTCGGCTGCTTGAGCGCCGTGATCGGGCTATCGGCCTTGACGTAGAAGCCGAGTTCATCCTTGCGGTAGGTCGAGAAGTCGAATTTCTGCTTGCGCTCTTCCGTGACAGTAACGTTCGAGATCACCGCATCGAACTTGCCGGAGGTGAGTCCCAGCGGCCAATCGGCCCATGCGACGGAAACGAGATTGAGTTTCAGGCCCAGGCTGTCGGCGACCGCCTGCGCGAGATCGACGTCGTAACCGATGACCGTCTTGGAATCGGAGGCATAGTCGTGCAGCGGCAGATTTCCGCTCGAACTGATGCCGACGGTGAAGACGCCGTTTTCGACGAACTTGAAATCCTTGACCTCGGCAATGCGCTTCTCGTTCTTTTCCACCCGCAGCCGGTTCGGCTGCTCGGGGCTGAGGTCGAATTTCTGCTGCGCCTGGGCGGAACCGAAGCCGACCGCGCCAATGGTGACGGCTCCGGCTATGAGAAGCCTCACTCTATCTGTAAATGCCATGCCCCTTCTCCATTTCATCTTGAGGTTGCGCTTGTTGTCATTCGACCGGAGCAGCCCGTCGCGGCCCGGCATTTCACCAGCGCTGTCCGGCGCTAGAGAACCTTGGCGAGGAACTCCCGCGTGCGGGGATGTTCCGCCTGCGTGAAGAAGCGGGCCGGCGGGCCGGCCTCCAGAATACGGCCGCTTTCCATGAAGACGACGGTGTCGGCGACTTCGCGGGCAAAGCCGATCTCATGGGTGACGATGACGAGTGTGGTGCCGGTGCGGGCCAGTTCCTTGATGACGTCGAGCACCTCGCCGACAAGCTCCGGATCAAGTGCGGAGGTCGGCTCGTCGAAGAGCAGCACCTTGGGACGGAGCGCCAACGCACGGGCGATCGCCACACGCTGCTGCTGGCCGCCGGAGAGCTGGCGCGGATAGGCGTTGATCTTGTCGCTGAGGCCGATGCGGGCCAGCAGCTCCTGCGCCAGCTGCACGGCGTCCTCGCGGCCGAGCCCACGAACCTGGACTGGCGCCTCGATGAGGTTTTCGAGCACGGTCAGATGCGGGAAGAGATTGAAGCTCTGGAAGACCATGCCGATATCGGCGCGGCGCTGCAGGATCTCTTTTTCCTTGAGCTCATAGAGGGTGTCGCCCTTCCTGCTGTAGCCGACGAAATCGCCGTCGACCGAGATGAAGCCCTCGTCGACGCGCTCCAGATGGTTGATGGCGCGCAGAAGCGTCGACTTGCCGGAGCCGGAAGGACCAAGGATGGCGGTCACGCTGCCGGCCGGCAGGCTGAGCTCGACCTTATCGAGCACCTTCAGGGAGCCGAAGCTCTTCGAGATGCCCTGGATGCGCACCGCCCCGCCTGCGGCTCGCAAAGCGGCCGCATCCCGGAAGCCGACCTTGCGCACCGTATCGGGCGCTGTCTCCAGCACCGGGAGCGGCCGGCGGAAGCGCTCGAAAAACGCCTGAAAGGGCAGCGGTGTCGGGTTGCGCACGGCGCCTTTGGAGAAGTAGCGCTCGATATAGTGCTGAGCGATCGACAGCACCGTCATGATGATCAGATACCAGACGGTCGCGACCATCAGCAGCGGAATGACTTCGAGATTGCGGCGATAGATCACCTGCACCGTGTAGAAGAGTTCCGGCAGCGCCAGCACGTAGACCATCGAGGTGCTCTTTGCCAATCCGATCAGTTCGTTGAAGCCGGTCGGCAGGATCGAGCGCATCGCCTGCGGCAGCACGATGCGGAAAGCCTGGCGGCGGCGCGGCAGGCCGAGTGCGGCTGCGGCCTCCAGCTGCCCATGATCCACCGCAAGAATGCCGCCGCGGACGATCTCGGCGAAGAAGGCCGATTGGTTGAGCGTCAGGCCGAGGAAAGCGGCGGCAAAAGGCGTCAGCAGCTGCACCGTGGGATAGTCGATGAACACCGTATCGGTGAAGGGAATGCCGATCTTGATCGTCTCATAGAGATAGCCGAGATTGTTCAAGATCAACAGCAGGACGATGACGGGGATCGAGCGCAGCAGCCAGATATAGCCCCAGGAAAGGCCCGACAGCAGCGGCGACCTGGAGACGCGGGCAAGCGCCAGCGCCGTTCCGAGAATGGAACCGGATATGGCGGCAAGCACGGTCAGGAGCAACGTTCTGCCGAGGCCGACGAGCACCGGCTCGGCGAAGAACCATTCGGCAAAGACGCCCCAACCCCAGCGCGGATTGGTGAAGGTCGAATAGAGCACGGCGATGATGACGACGGCGGCAAAGATCGTGCCGGCCAGACGGCCGGGATGGCGCGCCGGCACGATGCGGTAACGGGAATGATCCTGCTTCGATTCGGCCGTCCTGCTGCCGGTGTCGATACCGGCGAAATCCGTCGTCAGTGCCATTGTGCTTCCCTTTTATAATTGTCGGTCTTTGCCGTTTTCAATGATTTGCGCCGGCCACGCGCAGGCGCGGTTCCGCCGCCACGTCGTCCAGAGCAGGCTCGGCCAAATGGCTGATATCCTTCTCGAAGGGCAGGCTCTTGTAGATCTCGGGATCGGCTAAGGTGTCGAAGAGAGCGGTGTAACCGTCATTCAGATAGAGGCCGACGGCCTCCGGCTGGCGGAAACCGGTCGTGAGGTAAATGCGGGTATAACCCTGGCGGGCCGCCTGGACCTCCAGCTCCACCAGCACCTTGCGGGCAAGCCCCTGGCGGCGCAGGTCGGAACGCGTCCAGATGCGTTTGAACTCGGCGGTGCGCTCGTCGTAATGTTTGAAGGCGCCGCCGCCGATGGTTTCTCCATTCCGGATCAGCAACAGAAAATTGCCGTAAGGCGGGGCAAAGGCTTCAGGGGGATAGCGATTGAGTTCGGCCGCAGCCCCTTCGGCATTGAAATAGGTGCCGTAGCGGCTGTCATATTCGTGGATCAACTCATCGATCAGCGGCTTGGCGCGGGGATCGAGAGGGCTCGTATAGAGAAACGTATCGCTCATATCGTTCGTCACCCGTTGTCATCAATGAGGAAGGTTTCGGCGAGCCGCACCCAATAGCGGGCGGCGGGTGCAATGATCGCGTCGTTGAAATTGTAGTGGGCGCTGTGGAGTGGCGCGCTGTCGCCATTGCCGACGAAGAGGTAGCTGCCGGGATTGGCCTGCAGCATGAAGGCAAAATCCTCGCTCGCGGTTCTCGGCCGGAAATCCTTTTCGATCGCCGCAAGGCCAAGTGCGTCATAGGCGACGTCCCGGGCAAATGCCGTCTCTTTGGCATGATTGACCAAGGCTGGAAAACCGAGGCGATAATTCACCTCCGCCGCCGCGCCGAGGCTTTCGGCCTGGGCGCGCGCGAGGGCTGGAATACGTTCCTGCAGCAGATGGCGAACCGTCTCGCTGAAGGCCCGCATGGTGAGCTTCATCTCGACGCTCTCGGGGATGACGTTCGAGGCGGAGCCGGCATGGATCGAGCCGACCGTGACGACCGCCATGTCCTGCGGATCGACATTGCGCGAGACGACGCTTTGTAGGGCGGTGATGAAGGAGGCGGAAGCGAGCACCGGATCGACGGCGCGGTGCGGTTCGGCGCCATGCCCGCCCTTGCCGACGATTTTGACGACCGCCTGATCGACCGAGGCCATGGCCGGGCCAGCGACGAAACCGAATTGCCCCGTCGGCACACCCGGCCAGTTGTGCAGACCGAAGACCGCATCGACGGGAAACCGCTCGAACAGGCCTTCCGAGATCATCTTGCGGGCACCGGCGCCGATTTCCTCGGCGGGCTGGAAGATCAGCCTCAACGTGCCGCTGAAATGACCGCTCTCTGCGAGATAGCGGGCAGCCGCCAGCAGGATGGCGGTATGGCCGTCATGACCGCAGGCATGCATGACGCCGGGATTGCTGCTGGCATAGGCAAGTCCGGTCGCCTCCTCGATCGGCAGGGCGTCCAAGTCGGCGCGAATGCCGATCCGCTTCTTGCCGTCACCGCGTCTCAAGGTGGCGACGATGCCGGTGCCGGCAATGCCCGTCGCCACCTCATAGCCCCAGGAGGACAGGCGGGAGGCCACGAGCTTGCTGGTCCTGAGTTCCTGGAACGCAAGCTCCGGATATTGATGCAGATCGTGGCGAAGCGCGATGATCTCGTCGAGATAGGCGGCGATGCCCCTGTCGACCGGATCGTTGTTCTGAGCGATGAGGTCCATGACGGTACCGCCAGCGCCTCAGGCACCGACAGCCTTTCCGGGCTCGAGTTGATCGGCACTGGCCGAATACCGGCTTTCGCGGAAGGGCAGGCCCAGATGGTCGCGCAGCGTCTCGCCCCTCAGGACGGGATCGAAATAACCCCGCTCCGTCAGGATCGGCAGGACGTGTTCGGCAAAATCGTCGAAGCCCTCGGCGATGACGGGAAAGCCAAGGATGAAGCCGTCGGCGGCGCCATGATCCACCCAGCGGATGATTTCGTCGGCAATATGCTCGGCGGTGCCGATGAAGGCGGTGCGTGGCGTCGCGACATCGAGCGCGATTTCGCGCAGCGTCAGGCCCTTTTCGCGCGCCGTCCTTTTGATGCGGTCGGTGGTGGCGCGGAAATTGTTCCTGCCGATATCGCCGAGATCCGGGAAAGCCTCGTCCAGGGGATAGCTGCTGAAATCGTGATGGTCGAAGAAGCGGCCGAGATAGGCGAGCGCTTCTTCGATGGTGACGAGATTGCGGATCGCCTGATACTTGGCCTCCGCTTCTTCGGCCGTCTTGCCGACAATCGGGCCGATGCCGGGATAGATGCCGACCTCCGCCGCCGGGCGCCCGTGCGCAATGACGCTGTCCTTCAGCTGCCGATAGAAGGTCTGCGCCTCCTCGAACGGTCCGCCATTGGTAAAGACGGCATCGGCATGTTTGCCGGCAAGCCTGATGCCGGAGTCCGAAGCGCCGGCCTGGAAGACCACCGGTTGCCCCTGCTTCGAACGGCCGATATTGAGCGGCCCTTCGACGCGGAAGAACCGGCCCTTGTGGTTGAGGCGATGCATCTTCGACTTGTCGACAAAGACGCCGGTCTCGCGATTGCGCACGAAAGCGTCGTCATCCCAGGAATCCCAGAGGCCTTTGATCGCATCGATGTAGTCCTCGGCGATCTCGTAGCGCAATTCGTGTTCGGGGTGTTCGCGGCTGTAATTGCGCCCCGAGCCCTCGAGCGGCGAGGTCACGGCATTCCACCCTGCCCGGCCGCCGCTTATGAGATCGACCGAAGCGAACTGGCGGGCGATGGTGAAGGGATCGCTGTAGGAGGTCGAGACCGTGCCGACGAGGCCGATTTTCGAAGTTGAGGCAGCGAGCGCCGAGAGAATGGCGATCGGCTCGAACCGATTGAGGAAATGCGGGATCGACTGCTCGTTGATATAGAGCCCGTCGGCGACGAAGGCGAAGGCAATGCCGGCTGCCTCCGCCTTGCGCGCCGTCTTGACGAAGAAGTCGAAATTGACGCTGGCATCGGCCGGTCCGCTTGGATGTTTCCAGGCATTCATGTGACCGCCGGGACCCTGCAGCATGATGCCGAACGTGACGTGTTTCTGAGCCATGGGATCGATCTCCTTGAAAACGGTCAGGCGACGAGAGAAAGGCGCTCTTCGGCGAGCAGCTCGATGGAGGCCAGGCGCTCGGCGACCGAAAGCGCCGGCGTATCGAGCACGAACTCCTTGACGCCGTAGAGACGGTGAAGCTCGTCCAATTCCTTGCGGATCTGCTTTGCCGTGCCGTGCAGCACGCTCGGCACCTTCTCCTCGATGCGGTAATCGGTGACGCCGGCCTGGCGGGCAAATTCGGCTGCCTGCTCCTCGCTGCCGACATTGACGGTCTGGCCGTTCGGCAGGAACACCTTGACGATGCGCAGCCTGCCGACGCGCTCGCGGGCATAATCCTCGTTTTCGGCGGCAAAGGCTGCGAGCGCCAGGATCGGCCGTTTGCCGCCGGATGCCCGCTCATAGGCCGCAAAGGTCCTGCGCAGATTGTCAGGATCGCCGTTCAGGTGACCGGCAAAGACCAGTTCCCAGCCCTTCTCGGCCGCCAGTTCGGCGCTTTCGACGCTGGCCCCGAGCAAGAAACGATCGGGCGCCGTTGGCGGGAAAGGGGTCGCCTGCGCACCGTTATAATTCGGGTCGGCGGCGAGATAGGTGTTGAGATCGGAAAGCTGGCTTGCAAAATCCGGCTTCCTGGACGGATCGACAGCAAGCTGCAGGGCGCGCGTCGACAACGGAAACCCGCCCGGCGCCTTGCCGACACCGAGATCGACGCGGCCGGGCGCAAGCGAAGCCAGAAGATTGAAGGTCTCGGCAACCTTGTAGGCGCTGTAATGCTGCAGCATGACGCCGCCGGAGCCGACCCGGATCTTCGAGGTTCTGGCAAGAAGATAGGCGATCAGCGCCTCCGGCGCGGAGCTCGCCAGATTGGACATGTTGTGATGTTCGGCCACCCAGAAGCGGTGATAACCGAGCTCCTCGGCGCGGGCGGCAATCTTGACCGTCGCCCGCAACGCATCCGCGGCGGTGAAACCCTGTTCAATCGGGCTTTTGTCGAGAAGGCTGAGGAGATAGGTCATGAGATCACGATCCGATCGCTGGTTGCAAAGTATAATCTATAAAATCAGTAGACAAACGTCATTATAAGAAATGGCATTCTCTTTCGTGGGAGTTGCGTGAAAAAAGCGGCTCCGCCTGAAAGGGGAAATCGGAGACCTGGGTTGGACCGCCGGTATTCAAAGGGCTTCTTTCAATCGACCATTTGATGATCTATATTCTGGTCGAAAGGGAGCAACCTCATGAAGCTGTCAGAACAGGTGAAGCCCATCAGCTATCTCAAGGCGCATGCGCCGGAGATCATCCGGACGCTGAAGGACAATCCGCAACCGGTCGTCATTACTCTGCACGGCGAGGCGAAAGCCATTCTGCAGGATGTCGGCCAATATGAAGAGACACAGGAGACTCTGGCGCTCCTCAAAGTGCTGGCGCTGACCAACCGGCAAGTCGAGGAGGGCAAGCTGCGCCTTGCTGCCGAATCCTTCGCACGCATCCGCAAACGTCTGGCCGACAGCCAATCCTGATGCCGTATCGTGTTCTTTTCGCCGAGGATGCGGAACACGACATCGAGGATCTATATCGTTTCGTTGCCCGTCGCGACGGCGCCGACACAGCCGAGCGTATCCTGACGGAAATCGAAAGCGCATGTGCCGATCTCGCAGAGTTCCCTGCCCGTGGCAATATTCCGAAAGAGTTCACGAGTATCGGCATCACCGAATATCGGGAGCTGCACCACAAGCCCTGGCGCATGATCTATCGTATCATCGGCACTGACGTCATCGTCTACTGCGTCGTCGATGGACGCCGCGACATGCAGGCTTTCCTGGAGCGAAGGCTGATCCGCTGATCATTCGACATATCGGCCTTCAGCGGTCACCCAACCCTGCCCCTTATCCAGCTTTTCGGCCGGCCGGCGCGTTTGCCCGCAGGAGCGCCATGAGCATCGGGCCGATCGCGAACTCTCCCTTTTCGCTTCGCCTCGTCAGGTCGCGGAGATAACCACCGGCCGAATTGATATGGCCGCCGCGCTCCAGGATGCATGCCATCACCGTCGCGGCATTTTCCGGCCCCATTGCATTTGCAGCCTCCTCGTAGGCTGACGGACTGACGCCGAGCATCGATCGAACGGTCACGGCCGCGGTCATCAGGTCGCGCCAGTTGCGAATTTCGCCATTCGCCCCGTAGGCGAGAATTTCAGGGCAGGCCTGCAGAACCAGGCCGAGCGGGAAGGATTTCAGCCCGCCGGCATCATCGCGCGCCCCGGGCAGTCGACCTTGCCTCTCCTCCTGCCTGCTCGGATGGGCAATCTCACCCCTCCCCTCTTCCATCGTCACGGCCCCTCGCCCATTGTCTTGCTCCGGCGTTGCGCCCTGCTTCGTTTCGAAGCTTGGTTCAAGTTCAGTGGTAGATTCGGGGTTTGAATTCTGTATGTGACGCTCGATATAATCGGCATTGCCGCGCTGTTTTGTAGATTTCATTCGCATTTCCAGCTGCTTAAGGATCTCTGCTCGAAGCGCGGTCAACTCATCCAGCAAAAGTTCGAGCTGTGCGGTCGTCGGCGACCGGGGCACTCCCTCGACCAGATCCCGAAATTCCAGGTACAGGCCCTGCCAATCCCCTTGAACGTCTTCTTCGACGGCGGCCTCGATCAGCTTGGCGATATCGCGGCGGCAAAGCGTGATGCGTTCGCGCAGCCGCTGGACATGCAGCCGCTCGGCCATCACTTCGGCCGCCAGCCGTTCGATCTCGTCGGCGCGGGCAAGCAGCGGCGCCAGAGAGAAGCCGAAGGCCTCATTGACTTCCCCTGCCCTGTCCCTGCGGACGTAACGCTTGCCGTTGGGGCTGTCCTTGCGCAGCAGAAGCCCTGCCTCGACGAGTGCCGCAAGGTGGCGCCGGACGGTCTGTTCGGCCATGCCATGCGTCCTCAGCGAAAGCTGGATATTCGACGGGAAGACGATCAAGCCGTTTTCCTGCGCCAGCTCGTTCTTCGGATAAAAGCTCAACAGCGCATTCAGCACGGCAAGCGCCCGATCGCTGATCCCAAGCAGCGGCTTTGCTTCGCACAGCGCACGAAACAGTTTCCATTTGTCGACCGACTGATCAGGCTTGATCTCACCTGCCATGACCTGGCTTGCGAGCATGCCAAGCGTCATCGACCGCCGCCCGAAGGGCGTCGTTATACTTCCGGTTTCCATCTCTTCCACCTCAACGAGGCAAAAGAAATCCGCTCACCAAAACGGCGCCAAAAACTCTTGACAGCGATTCTCGGAAGTGCGATTCTCGGAGGTGTTCAAGACTACGAGGAAAGCTTCCGTGACGGTGACGTTCGGGGGCTTTTTTCTTTTGCGCGTTATCTCCTATCCGAATTGTCAGCTGACAATCGGTCTAACTGCCTCATTTTCCTCTTCGAACTCGGCGGCGAGGCCAACCAACCGCTGAGCCAGGAATTCTGAAAACGCCGCCGATTTGACGGTGATGCGAAAGGTCTTCCCGGAGCGGGTCACCGAAGCAAGCTGTGCGCCGCCTTGGGTCCGAAGCGTCTGTTCGTCCCGCTGGGGCGCGCTCTTTTCCTCAAGCGCCTTCCAGATGGCGTCGAAGCGGCCATTGCTCTCCAACGCTTGGAAAGCTGCGGCGCCGATTGCGGCCCGCGCCTTCTTCTGCCCGCCGCCCTCCCTGAATTTCTCTGATAAGGCCAACCAGCGCGGCCGCCCGACTTTGGGCGCCGGTCCGATGGCAAGAATGATCTCGGGGTCGATCGTCTGTGCCACCTGCAGCAGCCTTGACGTTTCCGGCTTGTCCGTCGCCAGCGCCTGGGCAATCATGTCGCGGTTGAAGCCATGTTCATCCATGCGTCGAGCAAACAGCGCCCGTTCGATGAAGCTCAAGTCGACCCGCGGACCGTTTTCCTGACCCTGTGCGAGGATCAGTTCTTCATCCGTCAGCTTGCGCACCACAGCCTTGATCGGAACCCCGATTTCCGCAGCCGCGCGCAGACGCCTGTGGCCGTAGGCGGCCTGGTAGTGCCCGGCCTTTTCAGGATCCGGCCGCACCAGGATCGGAACCTGCTGACCGCTTTCCTGAATCGACTGCTTCAGCCGCTCGAACTCGGCATCCCTATCGACTGGGATACGGTCGCGGATAAAGGACATTTCGACGGCAGCCGGATCGATCTCCAGCACCCTGTCGCCGGAGGCGAGCGATTCGCGCAGCGCCTTGGCGGCCGCCGCTTCCTCACCCAGCCGCCCGAGCGACAGGTTCATCGCCTTGACCGCGCCCGAGGGCCGATGCGGCGGCGGCGCGCTCTGCGTATCGGGCCGTGCCGGCTCCACGGCGCCGACCATGCTTTTCAGGATATCGCGACCTTTTGGGCTCATGTCCTGCTCCATGCACTGCGAATGAGTTGCTCGACCTCGGCATTGACGTTGTCGACGGATTCGACGCCGCGGTCGTAGGTCTGGCGATGCATCGTCTCGCGTCCCGCCTCGTAGATCGTCTGCTTGGACAGGCCCGCATCCGAAACCGCCGTCGACTTGACCATCATCGAGGTCAGCACGCGCTCTCCGAACAGGCTGCGCAGGAAGGCGACGATCTGCGCCTGCGGGCCATCATTGGCCTCATAGCGGGTGACGAGATAACGCATCCAGTCGTAATCGAGATTGCCGCCAGCCTCCTTGACCACGGACAGAAGGTCGGAGGTCATCGTCAGGAACTGGTTCATCGAGGCAACGTCGAGCATCTGCGGATGAACGGTAATGAGCACGGCCGTGGCGGCGCAGAGAGCAGACAGCGTCAGGAAGCCGAGGGTAGGCGGGCAATCGATGATGACGACGTCGTAGCTCTCTTCCAGCGAATGCAGCGCATTGCCGACCCGCATGAAGAACATGTCCTTGTCGTCGCGGTTGGTGTCGGCCAGCGCCTTTGGGGTATCGTGCTCGAACTCGTGCAGTTCGAGATTGCCGGGGATGAGATCAAGGCCAGGGAAATAGGTCTGGCGGACGATATCGGCGACGTCGCGGCGCGTCTCGTCATATTTGATGGCGCCATAGAGCGTCTCGTTTTCACCGACGTCGAATTCCGGCTGGTAGCCGAGCATCGCCGACATCGACGCCTGCGGGTCGAGATCGACGGCAAGAACGCGATAGCCGCGCAACGCCAGGAACTGCGCCAGATGGATCGATGTCGTCGTCTTGCCGGAGCCGCCCTTGAAATTGGTGACGGCGATCACCTGGAGATGGTCGCCCGGCCGGCGCATCGGCAGATAAGAGGGTTTGGTGCGCCCGAGATGCTGGCGCATCGCATGGATTTCCTCAAGCGAGAACACCCGCCGTCCGGACGCCGTCTTTTCGGGATTGATGGTTTCCACCTGGGCGGCGAGGTGGCGAACGTAGCTGTCGGTGACGCCGAGCAGCTTGGCGGCCTCGGTGCTGCTGAACCGCCGCAGCGATTTGCGGGCGTCGGGCGAAAACAACCGCTCGAACAGCACCTGGAGCTGGCTGCTGAGCATTGTCGAATCCTGCGCAATCGTCTCGTCGATCGAGACTTGACTGGCTCTCCTGGCTTTCTCAACAATCGCGGCCTTGGTCGGCATTCACGCAAATCCTGATAAATCGGGTAATTTTGCGCAAATGATCGTGAGTCTGGCAGTGGCGTCAAGCGATTTCTTGGTTAGCGAATGGATAACAAACTGGATTCGACAAAAAAATCATGTGCAATTCCGGAATCTTAGCGCTGTTGTCAGCTGACAACAGCGGCCATCTCCCGAAGCGAGCCGTCAAAATATCGCGACATACTCGATGCGACTCAGCCTCGGAGCCGACTCACCGAAGACCGATTTCGCCGGGGAGCGCAAACCGGATCGGCAACCTGTCACTCTCATTTATAGGCGGACGCATGGACAGGTTTTCGGCCTCCGGCCCGCGCACGGGTCCGTTGCCGGAAGACTTGTCGTTTGCGTCCTGGGTTTCAGGATCGCGGCGTGACGGGGCAAGGCCGAGCATTTGTTCGAGACGACCGGCGTTGAGCGGAGCGCTTATTCCCTTGAAGTTCATAATCCATCTTTCGTCTGCGCATGGCTTGTTTAACGCTGCAGAGATAAGCGCAATTTGAACCCGCCGAGAACAACCCGTCAGCGTTATCACCATATTTTCCGAAGCCAAGGAGGAGGGGAGGGGCCTTCATCTCTCTACGGCCGCGCCGCATGCGGCCTCCGAAGGTGACGCCGACGGTCGGGGATCAGTGTCATCCGTACATGCCGGCAATGGAGCGTGAGGCGACACGCGGCAGCGTCATGATCACATCAACCGCAAGATCACAACGGCGCATGCTAGGCGAATCAGGTCTCGGTGGGTATGCTCGGCAGCGCTGGCATGATTGCGGTGTCGCAGAGTTGCGGCTGGCCCATTTGACCTAATTCCCAGCTCAAGCCGGCACCTTCCTAACGGAACTTATTAGGGGATTCGCTTCCGTCTGGGGAATTCCCTCTTGTTTACCTGCTATTTACCATAAATGCTCTGCAGCGCCGGACGAGCCGCGTTCGATGTTCGTGGGCGTAGCGTGGGGCGGGGCTTGAGCCTATCGCGCCTTCGTTGTCTCGCGATTGGTAAAATGCGCGTTGCCCAAACCCGTACCGATCGTCAGCACGGCCCATCGCGATACATCGGTCATAAAAGGGATCTGCGACAATCCCTGCACGACGGCATCGTTGTGCATCATCACGAATGTGCTGTCGTCACCGATTTCAGGAATGGCCTTCATCAGTGCGGCGGGAAGGTTGAAGCTGTCGCTCTCCCAGTTCCCCCCCGGTAGGTTCTGCCCGCCGCGTTCGATGGAGCCATCGGCTTTAATGATGCCGGGGCAGGCGATCCCGATGATCGGCGCGGGCTTGAGATTGGCCTTTTCGGCCTTGCCGATCAGCTCGAGCAACATCGCGGCCAACCGCTCGATGGTTGCGGTGCGACTTGGCTCGTCGTCGGCATGACGCCAGATCGTTGATTCCCAGACGCTCGCATCCGCGAAGTTCGGCACGTCGTCCTTTCCGAATTTAACGACGCCGGCGCGAACATTGGTGCCGCCGATATCGACGGCCAGGATCGCTTCGTGGCCTTTGAACATCCAGCGCGGCATCAGGTGGACCGCACCGATCAGTCCGGCTTCGTCAGGGTGATGAACGATCGGTACGACCTCGACGTCGATGCCGGCCGCCTTAAGAATGACCATGGTCCTGGCGATCGTCAGCTCGCCAAAACGGCTCTGCCGGAAGCCCCCGCCGACGACGATCCGTTCCGTCTTGACCCAGCGCTTATCCTTCAGGAACTTTCCAATCACATCGGCAAAATCCTGAGCGAAGTCCTCCACCGCCCCCATGACCAATGCAGCGGCCTCCATATCGTCGCCTTTCAGAAAGGCATCGATCTTTTTCTTGGAAAGCTTCGCCGTCGCGGTCTTGCCGATCGGGTCGTCCCCGACCTTGCGGACACGTTTTCTCCAGTCGTCGAGCTTCATCTGAAAAGTCTTCTTGTTGGCGTTGTCGCCAACGAAACCATCCTTGTCACGCAGTTCGTTGTTGTAATCGTCGATCGTCACCAATGGCAGGGTTAACGCGCCATGTGCCAACGGGGCATTGACCTCATCACGGGGCTCAGAACTGCTTTTGGCCATCAAAATACCTTCTGCGGGGCGAGGGCTCGAACGGGCGGCGAGATACAACGCGGACTAGCCCCGGATGTTCCGGCGTCGGAAACCTCACCTTGTCCTCGTCGACCCGTGACCTAGCTTCAATCATTGCAGAGTTTGGAGAATGCCGTGCAGGACGACGCCGCTACCCAGGAAATGCTTTCACTGGTCTTGGAAGAACCGGAACGCTGGGCGATGTTTCTCGACATCGACGGAACGTTGCTCAATCTCGCGCCCACGCCGGATGCGATCGAAGTCCCGGAGGCTCTTCCCGCACAGCTTCACAGCCTGTCGAACAAGCTCGGCGGCGCCTTGGCGCTGGTCACCGGGCGATCGCTTGCCTATGCGGACGCGCTGTTCAAACCCTTTGCATTTCCGACGGCAGGCCTTCACGGCGCGGAAATCAGAAGTGCCGCCGGCATGCACACACTCGAGGCCAGTCCCGAATTTCAGGCGCTGAAGCACGCACTGACGAAGGAAGCCGAGCACTATCCAGGCGTGCTGATCGAGGACAAGGGCGCGGCCGTTGCCGCTCATTATCGGCTCGCGCCCGAATATGAAAAGGTCCTCGAAGAGCGCATGCATCACTATGCCAAGGTCGCAGGGCCGAACTGGGCGCTGCAACTCGGCAAGATGGTCTTCGAGCTGCGGCCAGCGCGCTCAAGCAAGGGCGATGCGCTGGAGCGGTTTTTTCAGTCCGACCCGTTCAAGGACCGCTGCCCGATCACCATCGGCGATGATCTGACCGACGAGTCGATGTTTGCGATCGCCAATGCGCGTGGTGGCGTTTCCGTGCGGGTCGGGGCCATCGGCGCCCCGAGCTGCGCAACCAGCCGGTTGTCTTCGGCGGCGTTGGTCAGAAACGTCATTGCCGCTTTGGCTGCCTGATATCCGCCTTGGACGATACCCGATGCGGATTGCGGTTGTCTTTTGCATCGACTGCGCAGCATCAATCATCAAAAAAGTATCAGTTTTGACCGGGAATCGTGGTGGCGGGCTTGAACCGAGCCCACTACACTCCCCTTCAACGATAAAGCCAAAAAGGGAATTTGGCGTGCGGGCTTGGAACCCGTCCTCGGAGGAGGAAACAAATGGAACCTGACTTGGAAGTCATTCAGATCAGGCCGGGCGAATCCTTCGCAACGAAGGCGCATGGCTATCCCTATCATACGGTTCGCTGGCATTTTCATCCGGAATACGAACTGCATCTCGTCGTGGCGACAACCGGACGCTATTTTGTCGGCGACTTCATCGGCGAGTTCGAACCGGGCAATCTTGTGCTTGCCGGTCCCAATCTTCCCCACAACTGGATCAGCGACGTCCCGAAGGGGTCGAGCATTCCGCTGCGATGCCAGCTCATCCAGTTCAGCGAGAATTTTATCAGCGACACGATGAAGGTGCTGGCCGAGCTCGGCCCCTTCGAGCCAGTGCTCGAAGCGTCGCGCCGCGGCGTGCTTTTCGGCACTGACACCAGCCGGCAGGTGGCGCCGCTGATGACCGAGGTGCAGCAGGCACAGGGCGTGCGCCGCATCGAGCTCTTCATGATGATCGTCGGCCTGCTCAGCCGGGCGCAGGATGCCCAGCTTCTCGCCAGCCCAAGCTATCTGCCTGATCCGTCCGGCTACATGTCGGCCGGCATCAACAAGGCGCTCGCCTATATCCGGGAGAACCTGACGAAATCCTTCGACGAAGCCGATCTCGCCGGCATTGCCGAGCAGTCCACAGGCGCCTTTTCGCGCGCCTTCCGCCGCCATACAGGCATGTCGCTCGTGCAATATGTGAAACGCCTGCGCATCAATCTCGCCTGTCAGATCCTGATGAGCGACGACCACGCATCGATCACCGATATCTGCTTCGAGGTCGGCTTCAACAATCTGTCCAACTTCAACCGCCAATTTCTCGCGGAAAAGGGCATGACGCCTTCCCGTTTCCGGCGGTTGCTGGGTGACAATATCAACGTGGCGAAGGCGGCTTGAGGAAGCCGCACAAGCACGGTTCCAGGAAGTACGAAGCAACAGTCCGCCGAAGACGGCGATAGGGAGGACGAGGAGGAGGAGCCAAAACCGACGCTGATTTGAACGCGAGCGCGCAACGAGCGGTTCGCGAGAGGAGACGCTTGTCCTCAGAAAATAGCAACCGCCGGGACAGGCAGCGGTTCGTTCAGCCGAACGGCCGCAACAGACACTGCAACGACGAAGCTACACAATTTTTCCAATGGGAGGAGATGGAAATGATGAAATTCTCGACAAAAGCGGCAGGCGCCGCGGCACTTGCCCTTTCCCTGCTTGGCGGGACCTCCGCCTTTGCGCAAAACGCCGTTGCCGATGCGACGGTCGCATTCCTCATGCCCGACCAGGGCTCGACCCGATACGAAGAGCACGACCATCCGGGATTCGTCGCGGAAATGAAGAAGCTCTGCGCATCCTGCAAGGTCCTCTATCAGAATGCCGATGCCGATATCGCCAAGCAGCAGCAGCAGTTCAACTCGGCAATCACCCAGGGCGCCAAGGTCATCGTGCTCGATCCGGTGGATTCGGCAGCGGCCGCCTCTCTCGTTCAACTCGCCCAGAGCCAGGGGGTCAAGGTCATCGCCTATGACCGCCCGATCCCGAAGGGCAAGGCCGATTTCTACGTCTCCTTCGACAACAAGGCGATCGGCAAGGCGATCGCAGAGTCGCTTGTCCAGCATCTGAAGGCGAAGAACGTGCCGGCCGATGGCGGCGGCATTCTGCAGATCAACGGTTCACCTACCGATGCGGCCGCCGGGTTGATCAAGGACGGTATTCACGAGGGGCTCGCCAGCGGCGGATACAAGACGCTTGCCGAATTCGACACGCCGAACTGGCAGCCGGCGAATGCCCAGCAATGGGCGGCCGGCCAGATTACCCGCTTCGGCAAACAGATCGTCGGCGTCGTCGCCGCCAATGACGGCACCGGCGGCGGCGCGATCGCCGCCTTCAAGGCAGCCGGCGTTGATCCCGTGCCGCCGGTGACCGGCAATGATGCGACGATCGCCGCGCTGCAGCTGATCATATCGGGGGATCAGTACAATACGATCTCCAAGCCGAGCGAAATCGTCGCCGCGGCTGCGGCCGACGTCGCCGTCAAGCTTCTGGCAGGAGAAACGATCAAGGCCGAAATGACGCTTTACGACACGCCGGCGCAGCTCTTCGTCCCTGCCGTCGTCACCGCCGAAAACCTCAAGGCCGAGATCATCGACAAGAAGATCAACACCGCCGAGGAACTGTGCACCGGCCGTTATGCCGACGGCTGCAAGAAGCTCGGCATCACGAAATAATCGAGCGAAGGGGAAGCGCGGCCGGATCACCGGCCGCGCTTCCGGTTTTCACTTCGGAAAGGCCAGGCGATGTCTGAAACCTCTCATATTTCTGACGGCTCCCGCCAGCCTGTCCTCAGCCTGCGCGGAATATCGAAGCACTTCGGGGCCGTGTCGGCGCTCACCGATATCGAACTCGACGTGCATGCCGGCGAGGTCGTGGCGCTCGTCGGCGACAATGGCGCCGGCAAATCGACGCTGGTCAAGATCCTCGCCGGCGTGCACCAGCCGAGCTCGGGCACGATCCTGTTCGAGGGAAAACAGGCAAATCTGTCGAGCCCGAGTGCGGCCCTCGACCTCGGCATTGCGACCGTCTTCCAGGATTTGGCGCTGTGCGAAAATCTCGACGTCGTCGCCAATATCTTTCTCGGCAAGGAGCTCAATCCCTTCCAGCTCGATGAGGTCGCCATGGAGATCCGCGCCTGGAAGCTGCTGAACGAGCTTTCGGCCCGAATCCCTAGCGTGCGCGAGCCCGTCGCCTCGCTCTCCGGCGGACAGCGCCAGACCGTGGCGATCGCCAGGTCGCTGCTGCTCGAGCCGAAACTGATCATGCTCGACGAACCAACGGCAGCACTTGGTGTCGCCCAGACCGCCGAGGTGCTTGATCTGATCGAGCGCGTGCGTGAACGCGGCCTCGCCGTCATCATGATCAGCCACAATATGGAAGATGTGCGTGCGGTCGCCGACCGCATCGTCGTGCTTCGGCTCGGGCGCAACAACGGCACCTTCATGCCCGACGCCTCCAATGAAGAGCTCATCAGCGCGATCACCGGCGCATCCAACAATTCCGTCTCCCGCCGCGCCACGCGCCGCAAGGCGCAAAGCCGAGAGAATGAGGAGGGCAGGGCATGATGAAGACCTTGCAGAATGAACCGGCGGCACCCGCGCTCCTCGACCGACGCGACGAAAGAGTGCGCCATGACGATAGCCTCGCCGGCTCGATCCGCGCCTTTTGGGACCGCATCCGCTCCGGCGACCTCGGCTCGCTGCCGGTGATTGTCGGCCTGGCGATCATCTGGACGGTGTTCCAGGCGCTCAATCCGGTGTTTCTCTCCAGCGCCAATCTCGTCAACATGCTGTTCGACTGCTCGACGGTCGGCGTCATCTCGCTCGGTATCGTCTGCATTCTGATGGTCGGTGAGATCGATCTTTCCGTCGGCTCGGTCAGCGGCTTCGCCTCGGCGCTGGTCGGCGTCTTCTGGGTCAACCAGGGCTGGCCGGTGATGCTCGCGGTTCTCGCCGCAATGATCGTCGGCGCGCTGATCGGCTCGCTCTACGCCTTCCTGTTCAACCGGTTCGGTATGCCGAGCTTCGTCTCCACCCTGTCGGGCCTGCTCGCGGTTCTCGGTCTGCAGCTCTATATTCTGGGAGCCACCGGCTCGATCAATCTCCCCTATGGCTCCTGGCTGGTGAACTTCGGGCAGATCATGGTCATGCCGGACCCGGTCGCCTATCTGCTGGTGGCGCTTGCCGGCATTGCCTTCTTCTTCGCGAGCTACCGCACGTCGGCGCGCCGGCGGGCAGCCGGACTGTCGGCGAAATCGACGGGCGGATTGTTGCTGCGCGCCGTCGTCATCACAGTCGCCCTGGAAGCGGTTGCCTTCTACCTCAACCAGTCGCGCGGCATTCCCTGGATGTTCGGCCTCTTCGTTGGGCTCGTCGCCGCCATGAACTATGCGCTGACGCGCACCAAATGGGGACGCTCTATGCAAGCCGTCGGCGGCAACAGAGAGGCTGCCCGCCGCTCGGGCATCAATGTGTCGCGCATCTATGCGAGCGCCTTCGTCACCTGCGCCCTGCTTGCGGCGACCGGCGGCGTGCTTTCGGCAGCGCGGCTGGCAACCGCAAGCCAGCAGGCCGGCACCGGCGACGTCAATCTCAACGCCATTGCTGCGGCGGTCATCGGCGGCACCAGCCTGTTCGGCGGGCGGGGCAGCGCCTATTCGGCGCTTCTCGGCATCATCGTCATCCAGTCGATCGCCAGCGGCCTGACGCTTCTCGATCTGTCGTCGTCGCTTCGATACATGATCACCGGCGCCGTCCTTGCTGTCGCGGTCATCGTCGACTCGCTGGCACGCCGATCGCGGATCTCGCACGGCCGCGCCTAAACCACTTGAGAAAACAGAGGAAGAAAATGGGACAGGATCTGTCTGGAAAAGTCGCGGCCGTCACCGGAGCGGCATCGGGTATCGGCCTGGAATGCGCCAAGGCCTTGCTTGCCGCCGGCGCCCGGGTCGTGCTGGTCGATCGCAATGAGGAGGCCTTGAAGGAAATCTGCTCGACGCTTGGCGCCAATGCCATTGCGCTGGTCATCGATCTCACCGATCCGGAAAGCGCGGCGCGGATGATGCCTGAGATTCTGGCGAAGGCAGGCCAGCTGGATATTTTCCACGCCAACGCCGGCTCCTATATCGGCGGCGAGGTGCTTGGCGGCGACCCCGACGCCTGGGACCGGATGCTCAATCTGAACGTCAACGCCGCATTCCGTTCGGTGCATGCCGTCTTGCCGCATATGGTCGAGCGCAAGACCGGGGATATCATCCTGACGAGCTCCGTCGCCGGTCTGGTTCCCGTGGTATGGGAGCCGATCTACACAGCCTCCAAACATGCGGTGCAGGCCTTCGTCCATACGCTGAGGCGGCAGGTGGCCAAGCATGGCCTCCGCGTCGGTGCGGTCGCGCCAGGCCCCGTGGTCACCGCTCTTTTGAGCGATTGGCCCCAGGAGAAGCTGGATGAGGCACTTGCCGCCGGCGGCTTGATGGAGCCGAAGGAAGTGGCCGAAGCAGTGCTCTTCATGCTGACGCGCCCGCGCAACGTCACCATCCGCGATCTCGTCATCCTGCCGCAGAGTACCGACATCTGATGAGCGCTTGCCGCTTTCGCAAAACCAGAAAGGAACCGCCATGATCCTCGATAGATTTCGCCTGGACGGGCAGGTGGCGCTGGTAACCGGCGGCACGCGCGGCATCGGGCTTGCGATCGCCGAGGCGCTCGGCGAGGCCGGCGCCAAAGTTGTCATCACGGGAAGGACCCGCAATGCGGCGGCGGAAGACCGGCTCGCCAAGGCCGGTGTCGATTGCGATTTCATCGCCGCCGACCTGACGAAAGACGATGCCGCCGACGCGCTCGTCACCGAGACGCTGTCACGGGCGGGCCGGCTCGACATCCTCGTCAACAATGCCGGCATCGCCATTCATGGCGACAGCGGCGAATTCTCCGATGCGATCTGGCGCGAGATCATGACCGTCAATGTCGACGCCGTCTTCCGCGCCTGCCGCGCGGCACTCGCTCCCATGCGCCGCCAGGGCAGGGGCGTTATCCTCAATATCGGCTCGATTTCGGGCATCGTCTCCAACATTCCGCAGAACCAGGTCGCCTACAACGCCTCCAAGGCGGCGGTTCATATGATGACCAAGAGCCTGGCGAGCGAAGTCGCCGCCGAGAATATCCGCGTCAACGCCATTGCCCCCGGCTATATCGAGACAGATCTGTCGCGCGGCGGCATCGATAATCCCGACTGGTTCCCGATCTGGCGCAGCATGACCCCGATGGGACGCGTCGGGCAGCCGGAGGAGGTGGCCAGTGCTGCCCTGTTTCTCTGCTCGGCGGCGGCAAGCTACGTGACCGGCGAAGTGCTTGTCATCGATGGCGGCTATACCACGCGGTGATGAGCGGACACTGAGCGCGAGGGCGCCCGCCGCTGCATATGCTCACGCGAGACAATCGAGCATCCACTGGACGCCAAAACGATCGGTGAGCTTGCCGTAATAGCTCCCCCATGGCTGGACCGCCAGCGGCGTTGTTATCCTGCCGCCTTCGGCCAGTCGGGCGAAGAGCCCCTCGGTCCTGTCGCGGTCATCCATGATCAGCATATGGGCGGAGCCTCGCATCGGCTCGGCATCGTGATTGTCGGAGGCAAAGAACAGAATGCCTGGTCCTTCGAAACGCGCATGCATCACCTTGCCCCGCATGGCTTTACTGGCAACGGGCATTCCATCTGCGCCATGGCGCTTCAACAGCGTGACCCGGCCAAGCCCGCATTCGGCATAAAAGGCGAGCGCCTCCTCGCAGCCGTTGGAAAAGAACAGATAGTTAGCAAGCTGCATGGGTTGGCTCCGTCGCGCCGCCGGATGGCGGCGCATTGCTGTGTCAGGTCTAAAGGTTCACAGATGCGCCGGGATCGTTACGACGCGGCGGCCGCGCCCTGGATGGCGCCGACGAAATCGGCATTGCTGTAGCTGTCGCCGGCTATTCCCCAGGCACCCTCGGGGGCATAGACGATGTTCGACCATATATGCTCTCGCTTGAGCCGGCCTTCGGCGGCCTGCTCGACGACATCGGCCGCTTTTTCGATGAAGGCCTGCTTCGCTTCAGTGCTCGCCAGCGCGACCTCCGGCAATTTAAGTTCGACGAACGCCGCAGCGATCGGCTTTCCGGCCGCCAGCACGTGCTCGCGCGGCAGCACGTTGATGGTGCCGATGACATTGGCGGTCATGAAAGCGTTGCCGGTCAACCCGGCGACATCAAGCAAGGCGTCCGTCAATCCGGCAAAGGCTCGCGCCTGGGCCTCCGGCGAGAGCAGGCCTTCCGGCACGGTGAGTGTGATAGGCATCGAATATCTCCCTCTTTGAATCGTGACCGCTTCTGATATACCGATCACTCTTTATGGATACACACCGGTCACTCTCTTAGCAAGCAATAAAGAGAGATCACTCTTTAAATGAGGTTTTCATGCGTTACAGCGCCGAACACAAACTGGAAACCCGAGCCCGCGTCATCACAGCCGCGGGCCAGATCTTCCGCAAGGACGGTTATGGCGGCGCCGGAATCGACGCGCTGACGAAGGCCGCCGGCGTGACGAACGGCGCCTTCTACGGACATTTCAAATCGAAGGCCGAAGCCTTTCGTACAGCCGTGCTGGAGGGGCTCGAAGAACTGCGGCAAGGAATCGCCGCGCTGAAGACCAATCAGCCGAAAGACTGGCTGCCGACGTTCGTCGGCTACTATCTCGGCTATAAAAGAACCTGCGATTTAGGCGAGAGCTGTGCACTGCCGAGCCTTTCGCCCGACGTGATGCGCGCGGATGATGAAACGCGAAGCGCCTACACGGCTGAGATCAAACGCCTCGTCGAAGAAGTCGCCGCCGGCCTGCCGGAGCACAAGATGGAGGGCCGATCCGAGACAAGCCGGGAAGATCAGGCGATCCTGCTTCTCGCCATGCTGAGTGGCGGTGTCACCCTTGCGCGCGCCGTGTCCGACCCGGCGCTGTCCGAACGCATTGCAGATATCATCGCGCAGGCGGCGTTGACGGCAATAAAACCGCACGACTGATCCGCTTGCTTACGAGCATGCGGTCGGCACCCGAAAGGCCTCTAACTCGACGTGGGATTCCCCCATCATAAGAGAATTACACGGGTATGGTGATTTCGAACTCGGCGCCTGCGCCGGCCGTCTGCAGCAAGCGGATCGTACCGCCATGGGCGCTCAGCATGGCGCGAACGATGCCGAGACCCATGCCGGTGCCGCCTTGTTCGCGGCGGGTTGAAAAGAACGGCTGAAAGATACGTTGGCGATTTGCCTCGGAAATACCGCCGCCGTCGTCACGGACAAGAATAACGGTTGTCCGGGCATCCGCCGACACGCTCAGTTCCAACAGCGTGGCGCCCTGCTGAAGGGCATTCTCGGCGAGGTTGGCGAAGACGATATCGGCCGCTTCCCGGGGAAGAGCAACTGATGTCTCCGTATCGCCTTTCCCGGAAATATCAAGGGCGGGGAATTGCCCGCGCAGCGCGGGCAGGATGTCCACGATGCTGCTTTTGCCCTCGGCTACCGGGGTTTCCGCTTGTGCAAGTTCTCTCAGCCGCTGCAACAGCGCATCGAGACGGGCTGCATCGGCGACGATATTATCGAGAAAGTGCAAACGCTGTGCCTTCGTCATCGGCCTTTCTGCATCGTCGTCGCGCAAAAGCTCCGCTGCACCCCGAATGGCCGTCAGCGGCGATTTCAGTTCGTGGGAGACATGGGCGGCGAAGGAGCCGACATATTCGGTGCGATCGACCAGTTTTCCGGCGAGATCGAGGAAGCTTTGCGACAACACGGCAATCTCGCGCGTTCCATAGCTTTCGAGCGGCCGGATTGCTCCCTTGCCGCCGCGGGCAATCTCTTCCGTGCGGGCGATCAAGGCGTCGATCGGGCCGGTGATGGTACGCGTCAGCACATAGGCAATAGCGAGCGTCAGCATGGCGACAACCGCGAGAGCGACGATTTCCGCCGGCGCCATCCGGTTCGAACTCACCTCGACCGCGCGAAACCAGATGACGATCAGGATCGGCAGCGCCATGACGGCGAGAAGTACGACATAGACGATCAGCGCCAGCGTCGGGCGCCATTTCGTCCTGACTTTCGGTGCCGACATCAGGCCTTCCTCCCGCTTTCACTGCCGAGTTTGAAGCCGATGCCGTGAACCGTCGCGATGATCCCCTGGCCGCCGGCCGCCAGGAACTTGGCCCTGATGTTGCGGATATGGCTGTCGATCGTCCGGTCGGCGACATAGGTTCCGGCGCCATAGGCCGCCTCCATCAGCCGTTCGCGGCTGAAGACCAAGTCGGGGCGTGACAACAGCGCGTCCAGGATGGCGAACTCGAGCACCGTCATCGAAATGGCGCTGTCGCCGAACATGACCGTCCTGCCTTGGCGATCCAGGCTGAGTTCGCCGGCGACAAAGATGGCGCGGCGCCTCTCAGGCCCCGCTTCGTTGCCGCTGCGCTTCAAGATCGCCTTGACCCTGGCGACGAGTTCGCGCGGGCTGAACGGCTTGGTGACATAATCATCCCCGCCGATTTCCAAACCCAGCACCTTGTCGATCTCCTCATCGCGCGCGGAAAGAAACAGGATCGGCAATCCCGATGTCTTGCGGATCTGGCGGCATACATCAAGACCATCCATATCAGGCATGCCGATATCGAGAATGATCAGATCGATGTTGCCGCGGCGGAAGGCCGCCATCGCCTCGGTGCCATTGCGAACGGCCGTCGATATCAGACCGGCACGCTCAAGAGCGAAACAGATCACGTCGCGGATGTGAGGTTCGTCATCGACGACAAGAATGCGGGGCGCCATCAGCGGTCCTGTGTTGGTTGGTCCTGCTTGTTGTCATCGTTCTCGTTCTCTCTTGCAATGGCTGCAGGAGACAGAAGATAGGTCTCCAGCCGTGCAGACCGAAAGGTCCAGCTCCGCCAGTCGCGCGGCTGCATCTCAAAATCCCTGACGAGGCAAAAGCGAGCTGTCACCGCTTTGCTCCTTTGGTCGATCAGGTCGCTCGGCAGCATCTGGAGATAGAGATCGAGTGCCGGAATGACGGAGGGACCGAGCGAGGAGAGATAAGAAAGGTCGAGCGGCGGACCTTCCTGGCTGATCTCCTGACTGTGGGCGACATTGAAACGAGCGATGAAAGCCGGGAAATCGACGAAGGAACTGATGTAGAGAACCGTAAGGAGGGAGACGAGGTTCGCAGCGACCAGCCACTCATTGGATCGGTTGAGCAGAATGCGCAGCAGGATCAAGACAAGGCCGATGGCGACGATACCCATCCATAGACCGGCGGCGACACGCAGTTCGGTCAGCGAATAGACCTCCACATAAAGCCCAAGCCGCAGCATCGAGGAAAGGCAGAGCAGGACATTCTGGCCGATCCAGGCATGAACGAGGCCGCGGATCAGCGCGCTATGATCACCAGGCCCGCCGCGCCGCATGGCGACGAGGACGAAAGCTGCGGCAAGAAGCGCTGTGGCAATCAGCGGATAGGCGCCGCGATGGGCATATTCGGCATGGCTCATGTGCTCGGGCAGATCTGCGCCGCCCCAGAGATAGACGAGATCGAGAAGCGTCTGCACGGCAAAGATCGCGTTGAACAGGATGAGCGACCGCAGCAGCGAGGCATGACCGAACGGCGCATTCCTGGTGGGCACGATCATGAACGGCCGGCCGGTCGGCGGCCTCTTGGCGCGACGCTTCAGGCGCGGTCGCAACATCGCCCAGACGACAACGGCTGTTATCATCCAGAAGCCGATCCGCCAAAGATCGAGAAACTGCAGCAGAACGGCAAAATCAATACTGCGCAGCGCGATTTCGATAAGCGGGTTTGCCGTTGCAAAGAGGGATACGAAGACCGCCGCAAGGATGAGCGGCATGCTCCAGAGGCCGACGCCCTGTCGGACCATAGTGAAAGAGAAACGTTTCCCCGGCGTCGCAAGAGACTTCCTGATATCTTCAGCGAGCCGCAGGGGAATGACGAGGGCGAAACGGAAGAATACGAGGGGCAGGGCGGGCAGGCGGCGGGGGAAGAGCCTGGCGCTGATGAGCGCAACCGACATTAGCGCGCCGAGGCAAAGGCCAACGCCCGTCAGCGAAGGCGATTCGACCAGGGGCGCCGACGCCAGAATCGAAAGGCTGAGCAGGAACGCCGCCATCGAAAGCCGAGGTCTCCTCCTGGCCGAAAGCAGAATGCCCGCGAAGACGGCGAGCGCAAAAAGGAAGAGGTTTATCCCGAGTTCCTGGCCAAAAATCAGAAAATCAGCAAATCCCACCAGCGCAAGCAGCGCGACAGTTCGGCCGCTGCCGCGTCTGATTGGCATCGGTTCTGTCAAAGTATTGGCTGTATCCATTGCTGCTCCTCTTGCGAATGCTGCGTTTCGATCACGATGAGCCTGCTTCTCAACCTCGCCGCGGCAGGCGAGTCTTGAGGCTCCTGTACAAGCCACCACCCGTCATTGCGCAGGCGTTCCGGCAAAGCTGGGGATGGGTCGCGGGGCTGGCTGTCGTTCGTGCTCATGGCGGAAACATGCCGCGCCGGATTGCAGATTTTGTGCAGAGGGTGAGGAGCAATTCAGGAATCTTCGGCGACGTGAAGATACGGAAAGGCTCACGGCCGATCATGAAGACGGCTTGTCAATCACGCTTCTCGCGGCAGGCGCTACCCATTCGCGTGGAATGGCGCCGCGCTTTTTTCAGCAGCCGGAGTGGCCGGGCGTCACCCAGTCACGCTATGTCTGGCAGCCTCGTTCGCCGACGAGTTGGCATGTGCCAGAAGATCAAAGGGAATAGACAAGGCTCATCTGAATCGTGGTGCGCGCTTGGCATTGTGAAGCAGTTCGCAGGCTGTCGCGAATGGCCCGAAAAGTTTGAGCAACAGCGCCTGTTCCTCGGCGTCTATCCGATGGCGCGCGCAGTACTCGGTTACCGACCAGACTTTCGTCAGATCATCGGTCTCAATTTGCTTGGGTTCGATGTGTTCGGTCAAGGGCGTGTCCTCCGAACTTCGAGACTACGCTTCCCCGCCATATATAAGAACTAGCTAAAAAGAATTATCTTCGGCCGAATAAGCCAGGTATACGAAAACGCCCGCCGATTGCGCGGCGGGCGTCATGTCTCACAGATCTATCGCACTTATCAGGCGATATGAGCGTCGGTGCCGGTGATGTTGAGCGTCACCTTGGCAGTGTCCGTGTGGCCTTCGCCGTCGGAGATCTTGTAGTAACGGAGAACTTCCGTGTAGGTCTGACCGTCATTCAGATCCGTGTTCAAGTCGTAGGTGAACGTGCCGTCCGACTTGACATGGAACGTGCCGTAGGTGCCGGCAACGTCGGTTACAGCGTCGGCAGTGCCGTCTACCTTGGTGGTCAGGAACTGGCGGAGGAACATCTTGCCGTTGTCGCCGGCAATGTCGTTGTCCAGAACGTTGCCGCCGATGGCATGGCCTTCGGTGAAGTTGTAGACATCATCAACCGCGATCGGCTTGACCTGGGTTACGCCCTGAATGTTCAGGGTGAACAGGCCGACGTCGGTATGACCGCTGCCGTCGGAGATCTTGTAGGAGACCTTTTCCTGGTACGATTCGCCGTTGGCGAAGCCGATCTTGGCGGCATCGCTCAGGACATAGGTGTAGCTGCCGTCCGGCTTGACGAAGAACGTGCCGTAGTCGCCGTGGATCTCGGTGATCTGGCTGTTGCCGCTCTTGGCGCCAACGGTCTCGCCGTCAAAGGCGCGCAGGAACAGGTGGCCATTATCGGATGTATCGTTGGAAAGCACGTTTCCGGAAATAACGTCAGTTTCTAGAAATGTTGCACTATCATCAGTTGCGTGTATCGGCGAAGCCATTGCTCTCTCTCCAAATTGTTATAAGCGGGTCAGTTTCCGACCTCAGCGAGCGGCTCCTTTAACAACCTATTAATACTGCAAGTCAATGGGTTATTTAATGAAAGGTTAATGTCGTCTCCGATTTCCCCGTTGCTTCATTCCCGGCGGAATAATGTCATTTTCAAGCAAAATTGAAGAAAATTTGCCGAAAACTATACCCGGCTAACTTGAAGATCGACGCCTAATATATCTGAAGGTGATTCCTGACGCCGGTGGCGTGCCATCCGAGCCATTGTTGCAATCACGTCCCGAGACGACTATTTTAGGGCTATAACCGATCCAAGCAGGGCCGTGACCGGCTTATCAACGAGACGCTTTTATCGGCTGAACCGCTGCGCGCCCTTGAGGCTGCGACAGGCAATCCCACAAACAATCAATGACGCCGGCGATTGCCGGTCGAGGATTTTTTTGAACGATACAATCACAGCCACCGCCATTGGGGCGGCGAACCCGCGTGAGCGTGACGAGGCCGCCCGCCGTGCTGCCAGAACCTGGAAGCCGTGCCCCTGCCTTCTCACCCGCGGCGAATTGCAGGCCCTGATCGCCGAGCAGCTCGGCTGAACCGCGATCGGCGCATCATCCAGACAAGGAGAACTTAAAAAATGCAGGTACTCGTCAGAGACAACAACGTCGATCAAGCGCTGAGGGTTTTGAAAAAGAAAATGCAGCGCGAGGGCCTCTTCCGCGAAATGAAGGAACGGCGCGCCTATGAGAAGCCCTCCGAACGGCGCGTCAGGGAAAAGGCACAGGCGATCAGCCGGCAGCGCAAGGCGGCACGCAAAAAGATGCAGCGTGAAGGCCTGATTGCCAGACCGAAGCGGACGGCGGCCGGTTAGAGAATACCAGCAGTGCTTAGCGGTTTTGTGTCCGGAAGTGCGTGAAGCCAAAAGAAATAGAGCATCTCCGTCATTCTGAGAAAAACGGAAGGGCTCTGGCGGCCATCTTGCCCGGCCTTGCCGAGCTTCGACGGTTACAGGAAAGGACAGACAATGGACGAATTGAATAGCCTCACCGTTTCAGAAGAACGCCTCGAGGATTGCCGCGATGTCGTGGAGCCGGATCTGCAGGACCTGATTCAACGCGCATTGATTTCGGGCTTTTCCCGAGAGGAAATCCTCATCGCCGTCAGCGAACTGGTCGCTGAAGATTTCGCAATGGTCATGGAAACCCCAAGCGTGCACTGAGGAACAAACGCAGGGACGGTGTCAGTGGTCGCGGGAACATTGGCCACGGCAAATGGTTACCTCCTTTCGTCTTGCACAAACGGAGATGACGATGGCCGAGCATAATGATGCGACACGGGTATGGGAACTGATCGACAGAATAGGGTTTTGCATGCTGACGACCCGCAGCGGCGACGATCTGCGTGCCCGCCCGATGTCCGCCTATACCGCGCAGCTCGAGAATGCGGTCTATTTTCTGACCGATGTGGCCAGCCACAAAGATGACGAGATTGCCCGCTGGCCAAATGTGGGCCTCGCCTTTGCCGATACTAAGGGGCAGAAATACGTTTCCGTGTCGGGCACGGCCGAGGTGCAGAACGACCGCGAAAAGATCAGGGAATTATGGGCAACGCCGGCCAAAGCGTGGTGGGACAATCCCGACGATCCCTCCATCCGCATCCTGAAGATTACCCCGTCGTCAGCCGAATATTGGGACAGCCCGGGCACCCTCATCAGCTATATCAAGATGGCGGCTGCAGCCGTCTCGAACAGCAAGCCCGATATGGGCGACAATGCCGAGGTCAAGCTTTGACGCATCAAGTGCTGTTCAAGCCTGCCTGGTCGAGGCCTTGACGAAATCGATAAATGCTCGCAGCGGCGCCGGCACCAGCCGGCGTCCAGGGTAGTAGAGGAACGGCCCGGAAAAGCGCTGCCACCACGGTTCGAGGATGGGCTCGAGAGCGCCGCTCTCTAAATGCGGGCGCAGCCAGTCCTCGAAAACGCAGATGATCCCTGTGCCCGAGATCGCTGCGTCGACGGTCAGATCGGTCGCGCCGCCGACCCTAACGATCAGTGGCCCTGACGGTTCGACCCGCAACACTTCGCCGTCCCGCTCGAATTCCCAGGGCGTCGTCAGCGCACCGCTGGCAAAACGGCCCAGCAGACAGGCATGGCCGAGCAGCTCGCTCGGATGCTGCGGCCGGCCATGGCGGTCGAGATAGCCAGGGGAGGCGGCGGTGGCGAAGCGCTGCACACGCGGCCCGATCGGCACGGCAATCATATCCTGCTCCAGCCGTTCGTCGTAGCGGATGCCGGCATCGCACCCGGCAGCGAGCACGTCGACGAAACTCTCCTCGGTGATCACCTCGAGGCGAATGTCGGGATAGGCTTCGAGGAACGGCGGAACGATGGCGGGCAGCACCAGCCGCGCCGCGCTGACCGGCACATTGAGTCGCAACGAGCCGGCCGGCCTGTCGCGAAATCCGTTGACCACATCAAGCGCAGACTCCACCTCGGTCAGCGCAGGGCCGAGCCGCTCCAGCAAGCCTTTGCCCGCTTCTGTCGGAGCGACGCTGCGTGTCGTGCGGTTGAAGAGCCTGACGCCGAGCTCGGCCTCCAGGCGGCGAACCGCCTCGCTGAGAAAGGAGGCGCTGCTGCCGCTTACACGCGCGCCCTCGCGAAAGCCACCGGCCCGCGCCACCGCAACGAAGGCATTCAGATCGCCCAAATCGACTTTCACTGTTCGCCACTCCGCACAGCCTGTGCGGATTGTAGCGAATTATCAGGCGCGCCGACAACGCCTATCTTGGCGTCATCTCTTGAAAGGAGTGAGCTCATGTCCATCATCGATCAATCCGGCACCTTCAAACTCGGTGACCGCAACGTGAAGCGGCTCGGCTACGGCGCTATGCAGCTTGCGGGGCCCGGCGTCTTTGGCCCGCCCAAAGATCATGGCGCGGCCTTGGCCGTATTGCGCGAGGCGGTTGCGAGCGGCGTAAATCACATCGACACCAGCGATTTTTATGGTCCGCACGTCACCAACCAGATCATCCATGAAGCGCTCCATCCCTATCGTGATGACCTCGTCATCGTCACCAAGCTCGGCGCACGGCGCGGCGCGGATGGATCATGGAACCCTGCCTTCTCACCGGAAGAACTGACGGCGGCGGTCCACGACAATCTGCGTAATCTGGGCCTGGACGTGCTTGACGTCGTCAACCTCAGAATCATGTTCGATGTTCATGGCCCTGCGGAAGGCTCGATCGAAGCACCCCTGACGGTGCTTGCCGATCTCCAACGGCAGGGACTGATCCGTCACGTGGGCTTAAGCAACGCCACATCGAAGCAGATCGCCGAAGGGCGCGGGATCACCGAGATCGCCTGCGTGCAGAACCAGTACAATCTCGCGCATCGGGCCGACGATCGCCTGATCGACGAACTCGCCCGCGAAGGCACCGCCTATGTGCCCTTCTTCCCGCTCGGCGGCTTCACCCCGCTGCAGTCGTCCACCCTGTCCGATGTCGCCGCGCGCCTTGATGCCACGCCCATGCAGGTGGCCCTTGCCTGGCTGCTACGCCGCGCGCCGAACATCTTGCTGATCCCCGGCACCTCGTCCGTCGGCCATCTGAGGGAGAACCTCGCCGCTGCGGCACTTGTTCTGCCGGATGAGGCTATCGATGAACTCGACCAAATCGGAAACATCGCCGCCTGATCGCATTCAAAGGCCGCGGCTATCGCTACACGTGGTGTAGCGATAGCCGAAAGCATCGGCGAAGCTGAAGTCCGCGCGTCATCTGCGACCGTGATGGCCGGTAGAGTTATGCCTCAATATCGCTCCGGCACGTGCATCTCAGGCGGAACCGGCGCCCTGTTGTAGTCGGCGTGGCGGATACGATCGGGCAGCTCGATATCCGGTTTGGGAACATCCTCGTAAGGGATCTGCTCGAGAAGATGGGCGATGCAGTTCAATCGCGCCCGTTTCTTGTCGACGGCCTGCACCACCCACCAGGGTGCATCCTTGCTGTGGGTGCGCGCCAGCATTTCTTCCTTGGCTTTGGTATATTCCTCCCAGTGGACACGGCTTTCCATATCCATCGGTGAAAGTTTCCACTGCTTCAGCGGATCGTGGATGCGCATCTTGAAGCGGAATTCCTGCTCCTCGTCGGTGATCGAAAACCAGTATTTGATCAGCACGATGCCGGATCGAACCAGCATCCGTTCGAATTCAGGCACCGAGCGGAAGAACTCCTCGAGTTCTTCGGGCGTGCAGAACCCCATCACGCGCTCGACGCCGGCGCGATTGTACCAGCTGCGGTCGAAGAGCACGATCTCGCCGGCTGTGGGAAGATGCGGGACGTAACGCTGGAAATACCATTGATGGCGCTCCCGCTCGGTCGGGGCGGGCAGTGCGACGGTGCGGCAGACGCGCGGATTGAGCCTCTGGGTGACGCGTTTGATCGCGCCGCCCTTGCCGGCCGAATCCCGGCCCTCGAAAAGCACGACGACCTTCAGCTTCTTGTGCTGGACCCAATCCTGCAGCCGCACCAGTTCGTGCTGCAGCCGGAAGAGTTCGCGGAAATAGATCTTTCGCTCGAGCGTCTGCTCGGCCGGTTCCGACATTCCTTCGGCGACCAGATCGTCCAGCCGGTCCTCCTCCATCTGCATTTCCAGCTCCTCATCGAAGCTGTCGGCGATTTCGGCCTTGATCCGGCTGAGCTGGTCCTGATGTGATTGCGACATGGGGTTTTTCCTTCCTGCTTGTGTTGACAGGAGCATGCCAGTGCGAAGTTTGTGTGACGGTTCGGCCAGCCGAACATCGAGACATCGACGGGCCTCTCTCATCACCGCATTTACGGGCCAATCCAGCTCTGACGCGTCTCGCTCTGCTGCATCAGCCTGGCATATTCCCCCTCGGTAACGTCATCCAATGGAAACATGCACTCGATCCGCAGTTCCTGCGTCGCTATCGTCTGGGCGGTGCCAACCGTGGTCACGAGCGAGAAGAACCTCAGGAGCTTGCCGTCCTTGACGAAGGACAAGGGGATAACAGGCGTGCTGTCCGCCGCCGTCGATATGTTCCAGGCACGCTCCACATCGGGATAGGCGAGAAGCTTGTCCATGAGCGCCTTGGTGCGCATGTCGATGACACGGCCGACGGACTCTCTGAACACCCGCGCCATCAGGCTTTTTGCCGTTTCCTTCCAATTGGGGATGAAAGGCCGCATGCCCGCCGGGTCGAACATCAGATGCAGGAGATTGCGCGGCGTCTCGCGAGCTGCCATGTCGATAAAGCAATTGAAGAAACGGAATGTTGCGTCATTCGTCATCACAACGTTCCAATACCGGTCCATCACCACTGCCGGGAATGGTTCATGCTGAGCAAGCATGCGTTTCAGCGCATCCGTGACGCTTTTCATCTCAATGTCTTCGATGCTGCCTTCGGCATAAATGGGTGCATAACCAGCGGCGAGCAGCAGCGCATTGCGCTCCCGCAACGGCACATCGAGCGCATCGGCGAGATGCAGCAGATTGTGGCGGCCGGGAATGCTTCGGCCACTTTCGATGAAGCTGATTTGACGCTGCGATATGCCGGTGTCGAGCGAAAGGTCTAACTGGCTCTTGCCTCTCGTCCCACGCCAAGCGCGCAACTGGGCGCCAAGCTCGTTCGACATCGGGCTGGCATGAGGATGCATCGAGCTCATTATGACGATCCATGTTGATGGCTGACGGGGATTAAACACCCCGCCAGCGGCGCTGTAATTTTGAACCGACGCATCGGGCTTTCGGAAAATCGATGCCGACTGTCGGACCGATACGCTAGAAAGTAACGGGTCCGACCGCCCCGTACCACCGGCCAACTTTGGCTGGCTCCCGTTCATCCATGTAGAAGAAATGCGTCATCACAGGCTTCACGGCAGAGTGGGTCTGGTCGTCGGGCGTCATTGTCACCGTGCCGCGGAAGACTTTAAGCGACCCGCCATCCCAATATTCCGTCACATCGTGAACGGCGGAGAAGCCGGTATCGATGAAGGCGCGCAGGTTCTCGCGAATGGCCTCCCGCCCCTTCCAATCGGCGACGCCGAGATTGCAGGTGGCATCCTCTGCCAGGCAATCAAAGCCCTCGCCGAAGGTCTTCTCATCGATCTCTCTCCAGAAAGCCAGCAGCCATTCAGGGGGCTGCCGTTTGGTGAAACTCATCGTCGTCATCTTAACTCTCCTCGGCCACCGGCATGGCCGCAGCGACTTGGCTATCGGTATCGCCGGGTTGGCCGTCTCTGTTGAAGGGCTGCAATGCTCCTCCTGCAGGAAGACCGCCCATGGATACGCGGGAGAGCGAATAGGCTCAATTACATCGGGTGTAATAAGTTAGAGCTGTCCTGTTCGGTAACGGTCGACAAGGTTTCGGCAGGCACGGATCGTCAGGGCCATGACGGTAAGCGTCGTGCCGGCGATGCCGCTGCCGGGAAAAGCGCTGGCGTCGGTGACGATGAGGTTCGGGGCATCCCAGACCTGGTTGAAGGGGTTGAGCACCGACGCCTCCGAACTTTCGCCCATGCGCGCACCGCCGGTTTCATGGATTGCCGCACCCATGCACATGGTCTTGCGGAACCATGCGCGGAACATGAAACGGCTGAAGGCATCAGCGTCGGGAAAGGCGCCCTTGCCCATCTCCTTGAGGCCGGTGGGCGAGCCGATGAATTCGAGTTCGCCGCCGACGTCCCTGATCATGGCGATCAGCGTCTCCTCCTGCCGGCGAAGCAGCGCCTGCTCCTCCGCCTGCATGACGCAGCGGATATGCGGCACGGGAATGTTCCAGGCATCCTTGCGCCTGCCATCGAGCGTGATGCGATTGTCGGCATAGGGCAGCATTCGGCCGAAGCCGAAGAAGGCGAGACGCGCGTCGGCATTATCGGAGACCGGCGCGCGGCCGACGCTGCCCTGGTAGTCGAAATCGCCGCGGGCGGCATCACCCTCGCCGAAACGGGGGATGAAGATCCCGCCCGACGGATTGTAGAACGGGTCGATCGGTGCGGATTCATCGTGCGCCCAGCCCTTCGCCTTCGAAAAGGAACCGAAGGCGAGGCAGGGAAGCTGATCCATGAAATAGCGGCCGAGGACGCCCGAGCTGTTTCCAAGCCCATCAGGATGTCTTGCCGAAGCCGAATTGAGGAGCAGCCGCACGCTCTCGATCGGCGAGGCGGAAAGGACCACCGTCGCGGCACGGGCCGTCGATATTTCCCCCGTATTGCGATTGATGAATTCCGCGCCGGTGGCGCGGCCGGTCTTCTCGTCGGTGGTGATGCGGCGAACGACGGCGTCGTAAAGCACCGTCAGCCGGCCGGTGGCTTTGGCGTCCCTGAGCGGCCGCGGCATGCGTTCGGCGTCCGGCGCGATGTAGCGCCAGGAAACGACGTGCCTCTCCGGCCAGCGGCTTTCGACCGCCTGCTTGAAGACCTGCTCGGCGGGCGTCAGGCCTGCAGGTCTGGCATAGATGCCATCCGGCAGGGTCGGCACATCATCCTTGTTGCCGTAGAGCCCGAGATAGGTTTCCACCTCGTCGTAAAAAGGCGTCAGCTCATTATAGGAGACCGGCCAGTCCACGCCCTTTCCCGTGCGCGACCGGATCTTGAAGTCGTCGTCGGTCCAGCGCAGCAGCACGCGGCCGAAACTGTGCAGACGCCCGCCGCCCTGGCGGCCGCGGATCCACAGGAAAGGCTCGCCCTTCGGCGTCGTATAGGGGTTCTTGCGGTCGTTGACGAAGAAGTGGCTGAAGCGCTCGGTAAAAAAAGCCGCCCGCGCCTGGATCGGCTGGCCCTTGATGGTGGCCCGCGCGCGCTCCCAGATATTAATGCTGCTGGCGGGCGCCTTCTTGCGTGCAGGGTCGAAATCTTGAGGTCCGACGGCAGGACCGGCCTCCAGAAGCAGCACCGATAGTCCTTGCGCCGTCAGTTCTTTGACCGCGAAGGAACCCGCCGCGCCGGAGCCGATCACCAGCGCATCATAAACGATCTCAGACATGTCTTTCCAAATCCTGTCCTGGAGCAATTGCTCAAAACGGCGCGCAGCGCGCCGGCAATTGCGAGCAAACAAAGGGGCGGCGCATCAGAGCCGCGATCCGTCGGCGCCGAAGAGCGACGCCTTGGCGATATCGAGCCCCGGCACCACGGCGTCGCCCGGCTGCAGGTCCACGTCGCCCATGAGTCTCAGCGAGAGACTTTGATCGGCCCAATCGAACCAGACGACGGCGTCCGAGCCCATCGGCTCGACGACGGAAACGCGGCCGGGAATGGTGGGCAGGCCGCTTGCCGCCCCGTCGAGCACGAGGTGCTCGGGACGAAAGCCAAGTGTTGCCGGTCCTACCGCCGCGCCTGCACTAAAGGCATAGCCGGAGAGCTCGACGGCGAGCCCCTTGCTTCGGAACACCGGCGAAGCGCCGTCGCGCTCGATCCGGCCCTCGACGAAATTCATCGCCGGCGCGCCGATGAAACCGGCGACGAAGAGATTGGCCGGGCGACGGTAGATCTCGGCCGGCGAAGCGAGCTGCTGGATCAGGCCGTCGCGCATGATGGCGATGCGGTCGGCAAGCGTCAGCGCCTCGACCTGATCGTGGGTCACGTAGATCATGGTGTTGCCGAGGCGCTGATGCAGCTTCTTGATCTCGACGCGCAATTCGTTGCGCAGCTTGGCATCGAGGTTCGACAGCGGTTCATCGAAAAGGAAGACATCGACTTCGCGCACCAGCGCCCGGCCGATGGCGACGCGCTGGCGCTGGCCGCCGGAGAGCTCGGCAGGGCGCCTGTCGAGCAGCGCGTCGAGATGGAGGAGGGCAGCCGTGCGGGCGACGCGGGCCTCGATCTCGGGTTTCGGCAGACCGGCGACGCGAAGGCCGAAGGACAGGTTCTTGCGGACCGACATGCGTGGATAGAGCGCGTAGGACTGAAAGACCATGCCGATGCCGCGGTCCTTCGGCTCCTCCCAGCTGACATTCTTGCCTGAGATCCACACCTCGCCTGCTGTAATGTCCTGGAGGCCGGCAATGGCGCTCAGAAGCGTTGACTTGCCGCAGCCGGAAGGGCCGAGCAGCACCAGGAATTCCCGGGGAGCTATATCGATCGACAGCTTCTCGATCACCGTATGGTCGCCATAGGCGATCCTCAGGTCCTTGACGGAGACGGCAGATTGCATGGAAGCATTACCCCTTGACTGCGCCGGCGGCGATGCCGCGCACGAACCAGCGGCCGGACAGGAAATAGATGGCGAGCGGAACGATGGCGGTCAGGATCGTCGCCGCCATGTTGACGTTGTAGGTCCGCTCGCCCATCGTGGTGTTGACGATATTGTTGAGCTGTACGGTCATCGGCAGGTTGTCGCGACCGGCAAAGACCAGACCGAGCAGGAAGTCGTTCCAGATGCCGGTGAACTGCAGCATCGAGACCACCACCACCATCGGCACGGCGATCGGCAGCATGATCTCGAAAAAGATGCGCCAGAAGCCGGCGCCATCGACGCGCGCCGCCTTGCAGAGCTCCTCCGGCACGCTGACGAAATAATTGCGGAAGAGCAGCGTCACCAGCGGCAGGCCGAAGATGACATGCACGAGAATGATGCCGGCGAGCGAATTGTAGAGGTCGATATTCGCCATCACGCGGACCATCGGATAGAGGAAGATCTGATAGGGGATGAGACCGCCGGCCATCAGCAGGCCGAAGAGCAGATTTGCCCCGCGCGGCCGCCACAGCGACAGCGCATAGCCGTTGACGGCGCCGATGAAGACCGAGAGCGCCACCGCGGGAAGGGTGATCGCCACCGAATTCCAGAAGCCGCTGCGAATGCCGACGCAGACGGTTCCCATGCAGGCGCCCGACCAAGCGGTCGCCCAGGCGGAGAAATCGAGCGTCGCCGGCAGGGCAAAGATCTGACCGAGCCGGATTTCGTCCATCGACTTCAGCGAGGTGACGACCATCGTATAGAGCGGCAGCAGGAAGAAAAGCGCGGCAACGACCAGGAAGGCATAGAGGCCGATGCGCCCCGCCGTCAGGCGCGCCGGTTTCGGGCCGTTCGGATGGGGACCGGTCATCACGCGGCTCCCTTCGCTCTGGCGCGCATATGCATCGCGTAGCGGAACGGAGCGACCGCGATGATGACACCGAGGACAAGAACCGTGGCGCCGGCTGTGGCGAGGCCGAGGTTCTGGCGCCCGAACAGATTGTCCATGATGAATTTTGCCGGCACCTCCGTCGCATTGCCGGGACCGCCATTCGTCATGGCGACGACGATGTCGTAGGTCTTGATCACCCCCATGGCGAGCAGCATGCCGGCCGCCGCCAGCGCCGGCCCGAGCTGCGGCAGGATGATCGAGATGTAGATGCGCCAGACGGGAATGCCGTCGATGCGCGCCGCCTTCCATTGCTCGGCCTCGATGCCGCGCATGCCAGCAAGCGCGATGACCATCACCAGCCCCGCACCCTGCCATACGCCGGCAAGCACCAGCGCATAGATCGCCATGTCGCGATTGACCACCCAATCGAGGACGAAGCTTTCCCAACCGAGCGAACGCACGCTCGCCTGAATGCCGAGCGTCGGATTGAGCATCCATTGCCAGATCAGCCCGGTCACCACGAAGGACATGGCGTAGGGATAGAGGAAGATGGTTCTGAAGGCGCTCTCAAAGCGGATCTTGCGATCAAGTGCTGCGGCCAGCAGAAAGCCGAGCAAAAGGCAGCCTGCGACGTAAAGCACGCCGAAGATCAACACGTTTTGCAGCGATGCGAGCCACTTGGCGGAGGAGAACAGCTTCGAATACTGGGCAAATCCGACATAGGTCGAGGATGGAAAAAGCGTCGAGTTGGTGAAGGACAGGCGGATCGACCAGGCCATGGTGCCAATGAAGACCGCGACCGCGGCGAACCAAGTCGGCAGCAGGGCGATGGTGGCGGCAAGATTGGGTTTGCGTTTGATGGGCATCGGCCAGCTCGTTGACGGAAAGCGGGGCACACCGCGCAAGGCAGCGGCGGCGGCCGCGGCGCCGGGATCAGGCCGACGCCGCAGGCACTATTCTACTCGAAGACGGCGAAGAAATTCTCAGCCGCAGAGGCCATATCGTTCGAGCCACCGCTCCAGTATTCGTCGACGAAATCGTCAAGCGCGCCGACCTGCTGGGGTGTCAGCACGATTGCCTGATCCGGGACGATCGCACCGGAAGCCATCAGCTCGACACCCTTCTGGGCGCAGACATCAAGCTTCGACTTGTCGACATCGGTGCGCATCGGAACCGAGCCCTTCTTCAAAGCGAATTCGACCTGCACCTTCGGATCCATGACGACTTCGGCGAGAAGTTTCTGGGCCTTGTCGGTCGCGGCATTGCCGGTCTTGGGGAACCACAGGGAATCGGCGATGTAGACCATGCCCTTGGACTCCGGCACGATCATGCAGCCATAATCCTTGCCCGGTTCCTTGCCGGCAACGGTGAATTCGCCCTTTGCCCAGTCGCCCATGAACTGGACGCCGGCCTTGGCGGTGATGAGCATCGCCGTTGCGTCGTTCCAGTTGCGGCCGGCAGCCCCCGCATCGACATAGCCGCGCAGCTTGCCGAGAATTTCGAGGGTCTTTTTGACGCCGTCAATGGAGGCCTGGCTCTTGTCCTTGTCGACATAGATCTTCAGGAAACCGTCGATCCCGACCTGCGAGAGCAGGATCATGTTGAAGACCTTGGTCTGCTGCCAGGGCTGGCCGCCCCAGGCAACGGGAACGATGCCAGCAGCCTTCAGCTTGTCGAAGTCGGCGAAGAACTCGTCCCAGGTTTTGGGTTCCTCGGCGATGCCGGCCTTGGCGAAGGCTTCCTTGGAATAAAAGACCCAGCTTTCGCCATGGGCGCCGGTCGGCGCGAGATAGACCTTGCCGTCATAGGAGATGAGATCATGGATTGATTTCGGCAGGACGTCGGCCCATTTGCCGGCAGCGGCGACGTCGGCGATCGGATTGAACAGTCCCTGGCTGACGAAATCCGCAGCCGCAAGACCGATGACGCCCTGTTTGGCGCCGGGCGCGTCACCGGCGACGATACGGTTCTGGAAGGCGGCATCGGCGGCGCCAAAGCCGGCGATCGAGGAATCCTTCCAGACGCCGCCGCGTTTTTCGAATTCGGTCTTGATGACATTGAGGGCTGCCGCTTCGCCGCCCGACGTCCAGGACGACATAATCTCGATTGTCGGCTTGTCCTCAGCATGCGCCGAAGCGAAGAAACCGGCGAATGCCACACCGGCAAGAAAAAGGTTCATCATTGTCTTCATTGTTCCACCTCTTGAAAATGCCCTCTTTGCGGGGCGTTCGTTGTCTTCAGGAATCGCTTGTCAGCGATAGATCGGCAGGAGCGCCTGCCGGACGAGCGTCAGCCCGTTGGCGATGTCGCGGACGGGATCCGGCGCGGCATCGAGTTCGAGGATCGCCCAGCCTTCATAGGCCCGGTCGCGCAGCAGCCGGATCCAGGCCGGCCAGTCGACCCGACCGAGGCCGAAGCCGCAGAAATAGGGACGGTGGCGATCGTGGATATGCTTGTCGATCGGCGTATCGGCGGGCATGGGGCCGATCGCATCCTTCCAATGGGCGATGATCATTCGCTCGTGATGGCGATCGACGAGTTGGACGGGATCGGAGCCGGCAACGATGATATGGGCCGTGTCCGGGCACATATGCACATAGGCCGCGTCGGTCAGAAGCATCATCAGGTCGACGTCACGCGCAGCGGCAAAGATCGAATGCGCCTCGGTATGCAGCGCCAGCCGCACGCCCCTGGCGTAGAGGGTCGCGCCGAGCCGGTTCAGGAAATCGGCTATCACCTTGGCGCGGTCGAAATCATGAAACTGTACGGGCTGGGCGCCGAGCGTCTGGCGAAGCGGAGCGCCGATCACCATGATGTCGCTGCCGCAGGCTTTCAGGAAGTCGGCATAGCGTTCCGCCTTGTCGATCAGCGCGCGCTGGGCCTCGGGGTCGGCAAAATCGCCCGCCGCCTCCAGTTCCGCGAAGAAGCCGCTGCAGAGCGTCAGGCCGCGTTTTGCCAGCTCGGCTGCGAAAGCGTCGACCGAACCATAGGTCTTGATCGCATCCTGCCAGTTGAAGGGAGAAAAGGTCAGTTCGACGCCGGTAACGCCGGAGGCCTGCACGCTGTCGAGGATCTTGTCCCAGAATGCCCGTGGTTCGGCGCGCGCATAGGCGATAATCGCATCATCGCTATCGACGCCCCAGAAGCCGGCATGAAAGAACGTCACGAGATCGACGCCGAAACGCAGCCTGTCGCCAGTAGCCATAATCTATCCATTTCTCGAGGCACAACCCATCAGCGTGCGGGACAGCAGTTTCCGCATCCGATAAGTCATGGATTTTCAACGCATTAAGAAATGGCAATCGTTTGCCATTTGGAGATGATAGCCAAGCTGGTTTTTTTGGCAAGCGATTTTTGGCAAACGTTTGCTATCGACCATTGTCTGTCTTAAAGTTGCAAATCGAAGCATCCGAGGGAATGAAATAAACGTGAATAAAAACAAGGATGTGGTCGGGGAAGATCAATCGGGCGCATTGATGGCCGATGTCGCGCGGCTCGCCGGTGTTGCGATCTCGACGGTCAGCCGTGCGCTCGCCAATCCCGGGCGGGTCAACGAGAAGACTCGCGCCAAGATCAACGCAGCGGCCAAGCAGCTCGGCTATACGCCGAATGCGATGGCGCGAGGCCTCAGGGTCGGCAAATCCAACATCATCATGATCATTCTGCCCGGATCACTCTATTACGGCGTCTCGCAGATCATTCCGCAGGTCCTGCAGAGCATCAACAAATCGCTGATCCAGGGCGGCTACAATCTGATGATCGCCAACCTCGATCGTGACGAGATTTCCGAGCGGCACATCCTCGACCTCGCCTTCGGCGGCAGCGTCCGCGGCGCCATTATTCTATCGTCGAAGCTTCCGGAGGTCGACGGGCGCTCGCTGGCAAACTCCGGCCTGCCGATCGTTTCGATGCTGCTCGACATGAGCGATGCGGGCCTGCAGAGCGTCGTGACCAACGATCGCGAAGCTGTGCGCGACGTCACCACCGAACTGATCCGGCTGGGCCACCGGCGGTTCTTCTACCTTGCCGGACCTGAAGGCAACTATCACGATGTCGAGCGTTATGGCGGCGTGCTCGAAGCGCTTGAAGCAGCCGGCCTATCGAAGGGTGCCGTGCATCGCTCGGGCGGCCGTCTCGATTATCAGCACGGTTTCGATATCGGCGTGCAGGCGGCAGACGATTTCGCAGAGCTAGCCGAGAAACCGACGGCGGTCATCGCCACCAGCGACGACATGGCCATTTCATTCGTCAGCCGCATCAAGCGCACAGGCTTGAGCATTCCCGACGACCTATCCGTCGTCTCCTTCGACGGCTCCCCGGTCTGCGAATTCTCCGCGCCGCCGCTTTCGACGATCGAGCAGCCAGTAGAAGAAATGGGCCGCGCGGCAGTGGAACTCCTGCTCGACGCCATTGGCCAGAGGCAAAATGTAGAAACGCTGCGCACTGTCGTCCGCAGCCAGCTTATCCTGCGGGAGAGCATCGCCCCTCCGAAGGATTGACGATAAGGGCGTCCACATTGCTCAACCCTGCCAGGGATCGACAATGACGACGCCGGTGCCGTCGAAATCTCTCACGTTTCGCGTGACCACGGTAAGATTGTGAACGATTGCGGTCGCAGCAATCAACGCATCGGCCTCGTTGCGCCGGTCGGGAATATGCAGATGCGCGCAACGCGTTGCAATGGCATCGTCGATCGGCAGGATCCGGCCGGCGAATTCCGGGCGCACATGGTCGTCCAGCCATGTACGCAGGCGTGAACCTTGACGCGCATCTCGTCGCTGGATGGCAAGCACGCCGCGTTCCAATTCGAGAATGGTGATTGCAGAGAGATAAAAGTCTGAAGCGTTCGCGGTTTCGATCCACGCCACGACTTGAGGATCGGCCTTGCCATCACCGACCTTGCGCAGCTCCGAGATGACATTCGTATCCAGCAGATAGCTCAAGACAGGTCAACTCCGCGGGTTTTGATCTCGGCCCGCGTTGGCATGAAGTCGATTTCCGATAAGCCTGGCATGGAAAGCCCATCGACCAGACTTTGGCGGCTGCCGGAAAGACGTTGAAATTCTTCATATGTCAGAAGGACATGGGAAGGTTTGCCGCGGTCAGTGATGATGACCGGCCCCTTTTTTGCAGCTTTCTTCGCACTGCTGACATCGTGATTGAGCTCGCGGCTGGAAAGCGTGGTGACGGTCATGACATGCCTCATGTAGGTATTTACCTACATATAACACTGCCAGCCGTCAGAACAAGCATTGTGTCGTCGTTAAATTCATTCGCAGACAACGTCAGCCATATCTTTGATCAAGGAGCCCCGTGGCATTGCCGATCTTGCCGTCACCTTGCAACTCCGGGAGTTCTTACCGCCGAGAGGGAGATTTTAGTTGTCAGTAATACAATCGTCCGGCAACATTACCGGCTAGCTTCTAGAATTGCATAGTATTGCCACCAGCACGTTGGGGAGACGGGCATGTGTGCAGAGCTTCTTGAACGTCGGCTTGCGGCTATCCTGGCTGCCGATGTGGTGGGCTACAGCCGTCTTCTGGAGGCAAACGAAGAGGAGACGCTCAACGCCCTTCGTCAACATCGCCGGGAGCTCTTCGATCCTGCCGTCGCAAGCCATGGCGGGCATATCATCAAGATAATGGGCGACGGTTTCCTGGTCGAGTTCGGTAGCGTGCTGGGTGCTGCACGTTGTGCGGTCGAGATCCAGCGCGGCATGCTGGAGCGCAACATCGGCATTCCTGCGGACAGGCATTTCGCGTTCCGAATAGGCTTAAATCTGGGCGACATCGTCTTCGACGAGGACGACTTTCATGGGGACGGCATCAATGTGGCGGTCCGGCTGCAAGCCCTTGCGGCGCCTGGGGGTATTGCCTGTTCGGCCGCCGTGCGCCACGAAGTCGCAAACAAACTCGGCCTCGATTTCGCAGACCAGGGCGAAAAGACCGTCAAGAACATCGCCCGTCCGGTGCACGTCTATTTTGCCGATTGGGGCAATGTTGCCTCCGGTGAAGGCGTGCCGCTTGCCACAAACGGCCACACGCAGGCGCCCCTCAACAAGCCATCCGTAGCAATCCTGCCCTTTGCCAACATAAGCGACGATCTCGCCCAGGAGTTTTTCAGCGATGGCATCACCGAGGACATCATCACTGATCTATCGAATGTTTCAGGCCTATTTGTCCTGAGCCGCAACACCGTTTTCACATGGAAAGGCCGCAGCGAGAACCTGCAGCGCATCGCCAGGGAGCTCGGCGTTGCTTACGTCGTAGAGGGAAGTGTCCGCAAAGCCGGCAACCATGTGAGGATCAATGCCGAATTGATCGACGCAGCTAGCGACGGTCACGTCTGGGCCGCGCGTTACGACCGCGACCTCACCGATATCTTCGAAGTGCAGGACGAGATTACAAAGGCAATTGTCGAGCAACTAAAGGTCAAGCTGCTCCCGGAGGAAAAGGAGGCAATCGAGCAAGCGCCGACAGAGAGTGTCGAAGCCTATACGCATTTCCTCAGAGGGCGGGAATACTACCATATTGCCTCGCGCTCGAACCATCTGATGGCCAGGCAGAGCTTCGCCCGAGCCATCGAATTGGATCCAAATTATGCCCGCGCCTATGCGGGAATCGCGGTTTGCGATGCGCGTCTGCGGTCCCAGTTCGGCACCGAGATTCCGGTAGAGGACATTCTGGCGAATGCGACGATGGCGCTCGTTATCGATCCCAATCTGGCGGAGGCCCATGCGGCGAAGGGATTTGCGTTGGCGGTGGCCGGCAATCGCACCGAGGCAGTTTCTGCATTCGAGCAGGCTTTGTCGCTCGACGCCAATTGCCACGAGGCAAATCGGTACTATGCCGAATTCTGCGTCACCGAAGCTCAATTTGAACTCGCAGCCACGCACTTCCAGCGTGCGATGGAAATCAAGCCTGCCGATTATGGTGCGCCGATCATGCTTGTGAACGTCCTTCGTTCGCTCGGGCAAATAGACAAGGCAAGCAGCTATGCGCGGATCGCGTTGAAAAAGGCTGAGGAAGAACTGCGGCTACATCCGGAGAATGCCAATGTTGCCTGCCTGGGAGCGACGGCGCTGGCCTTTCTCGGTATCCGCGATCAGGCTCTGGAGTGGTTGGCCCGTTCGCTGGCGACGGATCCGGACGATATCAACATTCAGTACAATGCGGCTTGCACCTATGCACTGCTTGGCGAGATTGAGCGAGCGATAGACCTCCTCGAGGTCTGGATGCCTCAGGTCGGCATCGAGATGCGGCTGTGGTTCAAGAACGATTCCGACCTCGATCCGATCCGCAGTCACCCTCGCTATTTAGGCTTGGTTGAACTGTCGGAATAACGCTCCAGTACATTTTGCAGGCTAGTGCTAATTCTATTTTACTACTTGCTAAAATTCTTGCGAGCGCCGATCGTCAACTTAAACTGGCAGCATAAAAGTCTTTTGAGGGGGGAGCGGATGGGCACCCGGTTCAGACTTTTTGTACAGCCTCCATTTGAAGACCCTCGGTCTAGTCCCGAGATCGTCGAAGTTTCGTCTCCGTTGGGTAGCGTGACAGCCGGCCCGGCCGATGATCGCATGTTCGTTGTGAAGCCGGTCGGCAAGACCGGTCCTTACGGCGTGAACCGCGGGCCGCTCGGTACGCCATACATATATCTGCCGCCCTGGACCGGGAAAATCCTTGAGCCCGCCAGCCCCGACGCGTGCGGCAATTTCGACTATCTCCGACCTTCGATGGCTGGCTTCGAAGCCGCGCATGTTTTTGGATGCGTGCGGTTCACACTAGATGTGTGGGAGCGCTATCTCGGTCAACCGCTCACCTGGCATTTTCGTGATCATTATGACCGTCTGGAGATCTCGATCCTGCGGCGCTGGGACAACGCACAGTATGGCTATGGTTTCCTCGAAGTCGGCAGCCAGTTCGAGAGCGACGGGCGCGTCCTTCCTTTCAGCCTGGATTTCGACGTCATCGCGCATGAGGTGGGGCACGCAATCATCTTCAGCGTTTTGGGCGTGCCGCACCCCGAAGCTGAGTATCCCGAATATCTTGGTTTTCAGGAGGCCTTCTCCGACTGCGTGTCGCTGATCGCCGCCATGCATTTTCCGTCCGTGATCAACAATGTTCTCGCGGAGACGCGCGGGAACCTCTACCGGGCAAACCGCCTGTCACGCTTTTCGGAATTTTCGCCGCATCGCCAGATACGGTCGGCAAACAACAAACGGACGATGGCCGAGTTTGCGCGTGGGTGGAAGGACGAGCACGAGCTTTCGCAGCCGCTGACCGGTGCGATATTCGACATCCTCGTCGACATCTTTCATGAGAGCCTAGTGGCGCGCGGCCTGATCTCCCATGCGGTTGAAGACCTGGCAGATGTTGCCGAGTTCGATCCAGCTGCCGAGGCGCCGGTGCAGCATGCTTTCGACCGTGCTTTCGCGCGGAATTCGGATGGGTTTGTCGAAGCATTGCTCGACGCCCGCGATATCGTCGGGACGTATCTGGCGGAAGCCTTGTGGGCTCTCGCTCCCGACTTTCTCGATTACGGCGACGTCGCGAGAACGATGCTTGCGATTGATCAGGATGAAAGTAGCGGCCAGTTCGCACGGATTATCAGCAGGAACTTCAGGCGACGGGCGATTGGTGAAATGCACGCTGGCCCGCACCTCAAAGGCGGCGAGCATCACAGTCACGTCCACTCTGCTCGGACGTTGCTGCCGATAGATTATCTGGAGCTTCCGAAGATGACCTTTCGCGAGAGAGTTCTGCTGTCGAGATCAGGCATCGGTCAATAACCAGGTAGATGGAGGCAGACGTGGCAGACAACGAAACCTTATTAGGCGTATCAGCGGTGTATCTCTTCGGGCGCGAACTGAGTGACCTTCTTCTGAGAGGCGACGTTTATCAGCCGCTGATCGGAAATCCATTGGGCACGAACAGTTTTCTAAGGGGCCAGCTCAGCGCGAACGAAGCGACTCTCGCGCGAATCTATGCTTTCTCTTTCGAGGGAAGTTTCGTTGAACTGAGCCCACCGGCTATTTTCGTTGTCCACGGCAGCGGCCTGAATCCCGACGATCCCCCTCCGCGGAACGTCGATGGTGATATCGAATACGACAGACTCTCTCGGTCCCCAGGTTCGAGTGCACGAACAGGCCTTGGCTCCCAAATCGGAGCTCTCGCCAGGGATATGAAGGTCTGGATCTATGACAAGGACGATATCTCGATGAGGCTTGATGCCCAAACGGGAACCCTTGAGCAAATCCTGCTTTCGGCCGAGGCCGCAGCGGATCCTCGAGGAATGGCGAGCGGCGGATTGTCCCGATCAGGCGGCGCCTTGTCCCGCTCCGGCGGCGTAATGTCGAGATCAGGCGGATTCATCCCTCGCAGATCGGGCGACGGTGATTAATTTTACGGATAGGGATGGACCAGGGAGGCTATCATGGCCGCGAAAACTACTCTCGAAATTGTGCGCTTGGACCCCAAGCCTGTGCAAGCTCCGCTACGCACACGAACGCCGTTTACACTGATCGGCAATGGCTTTGGCGAGGGGATGGATGTCTATGTATCTACCAAGCAGGACGGCAGCGATAGAGTTGACGTCGAAGTACTTGCAGATGATTCAGCTACGAGCACGGACAAGGTATGGCCCGTCGTCGCCAAACCGGCGCTTGGCGCCAAGCCTACCGATACCACCAAAAAGCCGCCCGACCCACCCTTGTGGGTTGTGATAGCACTGAATGGCCAGAAGAGCGCCATACAAGGATTTTTGATCGTTTGATCGTTGAGAGACCACGTCAATTCTAGCCTCGCCGGCCCGGCTGCAATTCAACGCGTCCGGCGACATGTCCCGATAGAGCGCGGATTGCGCTCCATTAAAACTTCGTCTGACCCCATCAGTCGGCTCATCGTGCTACGAAAATCACGACACCGGGCGACGTGAGACTTCAGGTCTGCGCGGTGGAATTTGAAATTCCGAGCACGCACATGGACCTCTCGAAGATCAAGACGCTGATCGACTTTGTCGGACGATCGAATATTACCGAGCTGACCGTGACGGAAAAGGACGTAACGGTTCGGATCTTTCGCACGTCGCCGGCAGAGGCCGGCGTTGCCGAGCCCTCGCAAAAGCCGGAATCGGCGACAGGCCTCGTCTCCGATGCGCCTTCGAGCGTCGCGAAAGCCTCGCATGCGGTGAAGGCGCCCGTCTTCGGTGTTCTGCACCGGGCGCCGGCGCCCGGCGAGCCGCCATTCGTCGCGATCGGCGACGCGGTGGAGGAGGGGCAGACGCTTTTCATCATCGAGGCGATGAAAGTCTTCAATACGATCGCCGCACCGCGATCCGGGCGCATCACCCACGTGACCGATATCGACAATGGCGAGGTCGAGACCGGCGACCTGCTGGCGGAGATCGCCTGATGCCGGAAACATCTGAACAATCTGCCGCTGCAGGGCGCCGTTTCGACACCGTCCTCATCGCCAATCGCGGCGAGATCGCCGCCCGGATAGAGCGCGCCTGCCGCGAACTCGGTTTGAAGACGGTCGCCATCTGCTCCGAGGCGGACAGGCAAGCGCCTTACATCAAGACCGCAGACAGTGCTCTTTGCATCGGCCCGTCGACCGCGGGCAAGAGCTATCTCAATCAGGATGCCATTCTTCTCGCCGCACGCCTGACCGGCGCGGGCGCCATCCATCCCGGTTACGGTTTTCTGTCTGAGAACGCTGCATTCGCCGATGCCGTCGAAAAGGCCGGGCTGACCTTCATCGGCCCGACGGCCTCATCGATCGCGACCATGGGCGACAAGATCGCTGCGAAGCGGGCGATGATCGCGGCCGGCGTTCCCTGCGTTCCCGGTCCCGACAGCGCACTGCCCGACGACCCTGAAGCAATCGAGCGCATTGCGCTGGAGATCGGCTATCCCGTCATCGTCAAGGCATCCGGTGGCGGCGGCGGACGCGGCATGCGCGTCGTGCTAAAGGCCGATCAACTGCATGAAGCGATCGCACTGACGCGGGAAGAGGCGCGCAAAGCCTTCGGCTCGCCCGCGCTCTACATGGAGAAATTCCTCCAGCATCCGCGCCATATCGAGATTCAGGTCATTTGCGACAATCACGGCAATGCCGTGTGGCTGGGACATCGGGACTGCTCGATGCAGCGCCGCCATCAGAAAGTGGTGGAGGAGGCGCCGGCGCCCGGGATCGCGCCCGACATCATCCAGCCGGTCGGCACGGCTTGCGTGCAGGCCTGCCGCCAGATCGGATACCGCGGCGTCGGCACCTTCGAATTCCTCTATGAGGACGGCGCTTTCTATTTCATCGAAATGAATACGCGGCTTCAGGTCGAACATCCCGTCACCGAGCTGACGAGCGGGGTCGATATTGTCCAGGCGCAGATAAAGGCGGCCCAGGGTGACATTCTGGATTTCGCCCAGGGCGATGTCACCTGCGAAGGCCACTCTTTCGAATGCCGCATCAATGCCGAGGATCCCGATAACTTCCTGCCGTCGGCAGGCATCGTCACCCATCTCACTTTGCCGCAGGGGCCGGGCATTCGGGTCGATACGCATATTCATTCCGGCTACAGGGTCTCGCCCTATTACGACTCGCTGATCGCCAAGCTGATCGTCCACGCACCAACGCGGGCGAAAGCGATGGCCAGAATGTGCGAGGCGCTTGCCGGCACCGAGATCGAGGGCATCGCCACCAATATCTCCTTCCTGCGCGCCCTGTTCGAGGACCACGCATTCGCGCGCGGTGAGACCGATATCCACTATCTCGAGCAATGGCTGAAGCTGAGGAGGACGGCGGCATGAGCCCCATCGACTTCAGCGATCCCGCAACCATCGCATTTCTCACCGACGCGCTGACGGCCGCCGGAGTGGCCGGCCTCGAAATCGCGCGGCCGGACGGGCAGATTCGCATCGTCGTTTCAGGGGAGGGCGGCGCCCGGATCGGTTCGAGCGAAGCCACAGCCCGCGCTTCGGGTTCCGCACCTGCAGTCGTGAAGGCGCCGCTGGCGGGATATTTCTGCGCCGAACATCCGGCTGCTGCCGCCACGCTCCAAACTCTGCCGCGCTCCGTATCCGATGACGATATCCTCGGCTTCGTCAGGGTGGGGCATATCCTTCTTCCCCTTCGCGCCGGCCGTTCCGGTGTCTTGACCAGGCTGCTCGCCGAGCCCGGCGCGCTGGTCGGCTTCGGTGACCCTCTGTTCGAAATCGAGCTGCCATCATGATCGTCACGACGAACAGACATGCCTCGCAACGCGAAATCGTTCCGGCCACCCAAAACCGGGCGCGGGTTTCCTCGATCGGCGCCAGATCCTTTCTGCTCGAGGCACCAGGCGATTTCGATCTCATTGCCCAGCGGCGGATCTGGGCCCTGTCCCAGACAGTGCGGGGCTGGGATGACCTTGCGGAAAATATTCCCGGGATGACCAACCTGCTGGTGATCTTCAAGGAGACACCTGAGTATCCCGATGCGGTGGTCGCCCGGCTGCTCAAGGCATGGGAGAATGCGCAGAGCATCGATCTCGACGGCAAGACCATCGAGATCCCCGTCCATTACGGCGGCGAACATGCGACCGATCTACCGGCCCTTTGCGATCTCTCTGGCTTAAGCGACCGCGAGGTCGTCCGCATCCATCATGAAGCCACCTATCGTGTCTTCGCCTTGGGCAGCGCGCCCGGTTTCGGCTATCTGCACGGCCTCGATCCGCGCATCTATATGCCGCGAAAGACCGTGCCTTCGCTGAAGATGCCGAAGGGCTGCGTGACCATCGGCGGCATGCAGACCGGCGTCGCCATGCTGACCGGTCCCAATGGCTGGAACTCCATCGGCTTCGCGACGCTTGACATGTTCGACCCAACCTCGCCGACCCCCGCCATGATGGCGCCCGGAGATACGGTGCGGTTTCTGCCGGCAGGGATCGAGCTATGATCGAGATTTGCGAAAGCGGCCCTTTCAACACGGTGCAGGACCTGGGACGTCCCGGCTATCGCGATATCGGCGTATCGGCGAGCGGCGCGATGGACCCGTTTGCGGTCAGGATCGGCAATGTTCTCGTTGGCAATGACGAAAATGCGGCGGTGATCGAGGTGCAGACCTTTCCGTTCAGCCTGCGTTTCGAGCGGCGCACCGTCTTTGCCGTGACCGGCGCCGACAGCCATATCAATCTCGACGGATCGGAACTCATTCCCTGGTGCGCCTATACGGCAAAGCCCGGACAGGTGCTCCAGCTGCAGCAGCCCCCGCGGCTGGCGCGCTCCTATATTGCGGTCGGAGGCGGGCTGGATATTCCTGTCGTCATGGGGTCGCGAAGCACGTCGCTGCGCGGCGGCTTCGGCGGCAATGCCGGCCGGCCGCTGGCGAAGGGCGATCGGATCGCGGTCGGCGAGGACTTGGAGATCGCCATGCTGCCGGCCACAGGCCTTGCCGTCGTCGAGCCGGCCGCGGCGCTGCGCGAGGTGTTCCCGGAACCCGTCGACGGCGCCGTGCCGATCCGCGCCCTGCCGGCCGGCGAGCATGATCTTTTCGCCGGAGACGGCGAAGCCTTCTGGAGCCAGACCTGGAGGATTTCCTCGCGCAGCGACCGGACGGGCTACCGCCTGTCCGGCGAGCCGATCACGCCGACCGCCTCCATCGAGATGCGCTCCCACGGCGTCGTGCCTGGCGTCATCCAGGTTCCGCCCGGCGGCGAACCGATCGTGCAAATGAGCGATGCGAACACGGCCGGTGGATATCCGAAGGTCGCCGGCGTGATCGAGTGCGACCTCTGGCGGCTCGGGCAGGCCCGCATCGGCGCCCGCTTGAAATTCGTCCGGTCGACGCATGCAGAAGCGCGCGCGGTCGAACAGGCCGTCGCCCGCTATGTCGAGGATGTCAGACAGACATCTCAGATGGTCAAGCGCGCCCTGAAGGCGATGGCCTAAGCGAGGCGAAAGGAGGAACTGATGAAGATCGATCTGAATTCCGACATGGGCGAAGGATTTGGTCCCTACCGGCTGTGCGACGACGAAGCGATGATGAAAATCGTCTCGTCGGCCAATATCGCCTGCGGGTTCCACGGCGGCGACCCGGATACGATGGGGCGCATGGTGCGGCTGGCGAAAATGAACGGCGTCGGCATCGGCGCCCATCCCGGCCTGCCCGACCGGCTGGGCTTCGGCCGGCGCGAAATACCCTTTCAGGCAGACGAGCTTCGCCAGCAGATGCTCTACCAGCTCGGCGCGCTGATGGCGATCGCCAGAGCCGAGCGCGTCACCGTCTCCCATTTCAGCTTCCATGCCGCCATGGGCAATATGGTCAACCGCGATCCTCTGCTGGCCGACCTGATGATGGATGCGATCGCCACCGTCGACGCCAATCTCGTCGTCTTCGTCACCTCAGGCAGCGCGATTGAGCAGGCGGCGAGACGCGCCCGCCTGAAGACGCTGGCGCTTTTTCTTGCGGACAGGGCCTATGACGCCGGCGGCAAGCTTGTCACACGCGGGCTGCCGGGCGCCGTCATCAAGGACGAAGCCTCCGTACGCGCTCGTGTGCGAAAATTCCTCCTCGACGGAAGCGTCGAAACCATCGACGGCGCCGTGATCGCCATGCCGGCGCGCTCCATCCTCGTTCACAGCGATACACCGGGCGCCCTGGAGCTTGCCGGCATCGTGCGCGGCGAGATCGAAGCCAGCGGCGCGACACTCGCTCCCGCCGCCGAACTCGCCGAATGACGCAATTCCGATCGCCTTCGGCGATCGACCACTTCAATCCCTTATCGAAGGACCATGCCGATGTCCGTCATCGCAGACCGCCTGAAAAACGTCTCCATATCCGCATCCGCCGCCATGACCCAGCGTGCCCGAGAATTGGCTGCCAACGGCAGCAAGGTCGTCAGCCTCTCCTCCGGCGAGCCAGATTTTCCCACGCCGGCGCACGCGATCGAGGCGGCCCATGCGGCAGCGCTTGCCGGCGATACGAAATATCCGCCGATGGACGGCACGCCGGCGCTGAAGGCCGCCATTATCCGGAAGTTCAGGCGCGACAACAATCTCGACTACGATGCCAGCCAGATCGTCGTCTCCGGCGGCGGCAAACAGGTGATCTTCAACGCCATGCTGGCGACCTGCAATCCGGGCGATGAGGTCGTCATCCCTACACCCTCCTGGGTCAGCTATGCCGACATCGTCAAATTCGCCGGCGGCGTCCCGGTTCCGGTCCCCTGCCACGAGCAGACCGGCTTCAAGCTGCGCGCCGAAGATCTGGAGGCGGCGATCACGCCGCGCACCAAATGGCTCTTCCTGAATTTCCCGAACAATCCCACCGGAGCGGCCTGCTCCCGGGCGGAGATGGCCGCCATCGCCGAGGTCATGCTGCGCCATCCGAATGTCTGGATCATGACCGACGACATCTACGAGCACCTGGTCTATGACGACTTCCAGTTCTGCACGATCGCGGAAGTCGAGCCGAGACTCTACGATCGCGTCCTGACGATGAACGGCGTCTCCAAGGCTTACGCGATGACCGGCTGGCGGCTCGGCTTTTGCGCCGGGCCGAAAGATCTGATCTCCGCCGTCAGCAACGTCAACGGCCAGAATGGCGGCGGCATCGCCACACTCACCCAGGCGGCGGCAACCGCGGCGCTCGACGGACCTCAGGACCTGCTGAAGGAGCGTGCGGCGATCTATAAGGAAAGACGTGACTTCGTCCTCGACAAATTGTCTGGTGTGGAAGGGCTGCGCTGCCATCGGCCCGAGGGCGCCTTCTATATCTATCCCAACATATCCGGGCTGATCGGCAAGACCAGCAAGGGCGGCCGCAAGATCGAGACCGACGTCGATTTCGTCATGGCGTTGGTGGACGAACATCACGTCGCGACCGTGCAAGGCGCGGCTTACGGAATGAGCCCCTTCTTCCGCATTTCCTACGCGACAAGCATGGAAAAACTGGGCGAAGGCTGCGCGCGGATCGCCCAGTTCTGCAAGGATATGCGCTGACCGATTTTAACCCTTCAGCCGCGCCGTCAGCTCGAGAAGAATGTCGCGGACGGCAAGCGCCGGCTCCGACAGGGGATTCTGATCGGAAACGCAAAGCGACAGGGTTTCCTCGATCCGCGGTGAGACGAGCCGGCAGATCAGCGGCTCGCTCGATTCCGAGACGATGCGATCGGCGATGGCTTTCGGCATGATCGTCGCGCCGAGACCGCTGCCGACCGCGCGGGCGAGCGTGCGGACGATTTCGACTTCCGCCACGACCTTCAAATTGGTGCGTGTGCGGGTAAAGGCGGTATCGACCGCGCGGCGGACGAAATTATAAGCTGGCGGCAGGAGCAGCGGTATTCCGTCAAGCGCGTTGACCGGAACGGGTTTCGCATCGGCTTCGATGGCAAAGTCGCGATGGGCGACCAGGAAGAACTCTTCGCTGAGGATCGGTTCGAACCGCACGCCCTTGATTGGCCCTGTTCCATGCAGAAGCGCCATCTCCAGCCGGCCGTTCATGATCATCTGGCTATAGGTCTGACCGACGCTTTCAGTCAGATGCAGGAGAATACCCGGATGGCGTTTGCGGGTTTCCGCCAGCAGATCGACCGAGAGTGTCGCCGCGCTGCTGAACGGCACGAGGCCGACGGAGACGCGGCCGGCAAGCGAATTGCCGGCGGCCGATGCATCGGCTTGCGCCTGCTCCATCTGCCGAAGGATGATCTGCGCATGGCGATATACAGCATGTCCGGCATCGGTCATGCTGACACCCTGCTGGCTGCGGATCAGCAGCTTGTGGCCGAAATGCTCCTCCAGCGCCGCAAGCTGCTGGCTGAGAGCCGGCTGGGCGATATGCAAAAGATCCGCCGCTCGCGTGATGCTGCCGCTGTCGACGATCACGATGAAAGATTTGAGGCGTCTGATGTCCATGGGGATCGGGGTACCATTCTGATCTGCGGAGGGCATGTTTGCAGAGACGCATTGCTTTTGCAACGCGACACGGCCTGAAGCGAGCCGCAAGAGAATACCGGCATCGCCGCTTTCTCTTCTTCGGCAGGCCGCACCGGCTCCATAACCGTTGCTTATTGCTCCAGAGATAATCGGTCTTAGGCAAGGGGTTAAAGCTTCGCTACTGTCTCCATCAACAACAAGGGAACGACAATGCCATTCTCCGACTACAAGACCGCACTGGTGACCGGCGCATCCTCCGGAATCGGCGCAGCCGTGGTTGAGCGGCTCCGCCGGGAGAACATTGAGGTCCACGCTGTTGCCCGCAATGCCGAAGCGCTGCAGCAGCTGGCCGAGCGTACGGGTTGCGTTGCCCACGCCATCGATGTGACCGACCGGCCGGCAATCGCCGAGCTCGCGTCTCAGGTGGAATTCGACATCCTCGTCAACAATGCCGGCGTCGACCGGCCGAAGAAGTTCCTCGAAGCCGACGAGGGCGATATCGATCTGCTCGTCGACGTCAATCTGCGGGCGGTTCTGCACATCTGCCGCCTGGTCGTGCCGGGCATGGTGGCGCGCGACCGCGGCCACGTCATCAACATCTCGTCGATCGCCGGCGCCTATAATTTCGGCGGCAACTCGTCCTATCACGCCACCAAGGCCGGCGTGAGCATGCTGTCCAACCAGCTGCGCATCGATGCTTTCGGCAAGCGGGTGCGGGTCACCGAAATCTGCCCCGGCCGGGTCGCCACCGATATTTTCAATCACGTCCACGGCAATGATCCGAGCATCCGGGAACGGTTCATCGACGGTTTCGAACTGCCTGAAGCAACCGATATCGCCGACGCGATCGCCTTCGCCATCTCGGCCCCGGTCGCCGTCAACATCGGACATATGGAGATCACACCGACGCTGCAGGTCATGGGCGGCCTGCAGACTGCAAGGCCGCAGCCGAAGACAGATCCATCCGGGGAGCCAAAGCCGTGAGCGGTTTCGACCTTTCGGCAATCCTGGGGAATCCCGACTATGCCGCCATGCTGCTGCATGGCATCGAGATGACCTTCATCATCTTTGCCGGATCCTGGTCGCTGGCGATGGCGCTGGCAGTTCTGCTGCTCAGCTTGCGTCTGTCACCGTTTCGCCTCGGCGATCCGTTGGTCGCTGCTTACGTATCCTACCACCGCAACGTGCCCACCCTGGTTCAGTTAATGCTGTGGTATTTCGGGATCTTCACTTTGATGCCGGGCGGGCTGGGAGAATGGCTTTCCGTCCACAATGCCGAGGCCATCTTCGCGGTGATCGGGCTCGGGCTCTGCCAGGCGGCCTATTTCAGCGAAGATCTTCGTTCGGGCGTGCGCTCGGTCGGTCCCGGCCAGATGGAGGCAGCCCGGGCGCTGGGCCACGGTTATGTCTCGGCGATGCGTTTCGTCATCATGCCGCAAGGCGTGCGCAACGCGCTGCCGCCACTCATCAATCACAGCGTTTCCCTATTCAAGAACAGCAGTCTGGCCGTCATCATCGGGGCATCGGAACTGACGCATGCGGTCAAGGAAATCGAAAACCTCAGCTTCCGGACTTTCGAGATCTACCTGATCGGCACGGTTCTCTATCTCTTCTTCTCGCTCGTGATCATGAGCATCGGCGCCTATCTGTCGATGCGCGCCGATCCTGCCAGGAGTGCGCGCGCATGATCCAGGATATGATCGCCATCGTCCGAGACTACTGGCTGCTGCTCCTGATCGGCCAATATCCGAACGGACCGCTCGGCGGGCTCGCCAATACGCTGATCCTGTCGGCGCTCAGCATCACCCTCGCTTTTCCGGCCAGCATCCTCTTTGCCTTAGCGCGGCTTTCCAAGTCGCCGCTGCTGCGCTGGCCGGTCACGGCCCTTGTTTATTTCACCAGAGGCGTGCCGCTCCTGATGCTCATTCTGTGGAGCTACTTCCTGGTTCCGCTGCTGACCGGCGCCGACGTGCCGAGCTTCGTCACCATGCTGACGACACTCGTGGTCTATCAGAGCGCATTCCTCAGCGAAGTCGTTCGTGCCGGCATCGTCGCGCTTGGACCAGGCCAGATGGATGCGGCACGCGCGCTCGGCCACGGTTACCTCGGCGCGATGCGCTACATCATCCTGCCGCAGGCGCTCTACAACATGATCCCGAGCATCCTCTCGACCTTCGTCTCGACGATCAAGGACACGACGCTCGGCTATGTGATCAACGTGCCGGACCTGACCTTTGCGGCAAGCCAGGTCAACAATCAGCTGCTGACGCAGCCCTTCCAGGTCTTCCTCATCCTGGCGATCGTCTACTTCGCCATCTGCTGGACGCTGACCTACTTCGCAAATCGCCTCGAGCGGCGCATCACGCGGCGGCGTGCGGGACTTCTTAACGTCTCCGTCGCCGTGGTCACGCCGTCGAAAATCGTATCGGAGCAGCTATGACCATGTCCGTTTCAACGCAGGAATCGCAGATGATCCGGCTTTCGCAGGTCTGCAAGAGCTATGGCGACTATCCGGTCCTGAAGGACATCGATGCTGAGGTGACGCGCGGCGAAGTGGTGGTCATCTGCGGACCGTCCGGTTCGGGAAAATCGACGCTGATCCGCACGATCAATCGCCTCGAGGAGATCAACAGCGGATCGATCACGCTCGACGGACAGAACATTCACGCCTCCATGCGGGCAAAGGCACTCAACGCGATGCGCAGCAGGATCGGCTTCGTCTTCCAGAACTTCAACCTGTTTCCGCATCTCTCGGTCGCCGAAAACGTCTCGATGTCGCCGATCCGGGTGAAGGGCGTCGCGGCCGATGTCGCGCATGAAAAGGCGCTCAAGCTTCTCGACCGGGTCGGCCTTGCCGACAAGGCCCGCGCCTATCCCGGCCAGCTGTCGGGCGGCCAGCAGCAGCGGGTGGCGATCGCCCGTGCTCTGGCCATGGAACCGCCGGTGATGCTGTTCGACGAACCGACCAGCGCGCTCGATCCCGAAATGGTCGGCGAAGTGCTCGCCGTCATGAAGAGCCTGGCCTCCGAAGGCATGACCATGCTCTGCGTCACCCATGAAATGGGCTTCGCCCGCGATGTCGCCGATCGGATCTGGTTCATCGATGCCGGCCAGATCATCGAAACGGCAGCTCCCGAGGACTTCTTCAGCAATCCGACCCATCCCCGGGCTCAGCGTTTCCTCGCTGATCTCAGGCATTGATACCAACCACCAAAAACAAAGGAGAACAGCAATGAACTGGAAATACCTAAGCCTCACCGTCGCATTTGCCGGCATGGCAGCCGCCTTGCCCGCCAAAGCCGATCAGCTCGACACCATCATGTCGGCAAAGACCTTGCGCTGCGCGACTTTCGCCGACGTTCCTCCCTTCGCTTCGCCGGATCCGAAGACCCGCGAAATGGCCGGTTTCGACGTCGATCTCTGCGGCGCCATCGCCAAGGAATTGGGCGTCAAGGCTGAAATCAAGCCGGTTTCGGTCGAGGCGCGCGTGCCCGAGGTCAAGCTCGGCCGCGTCGACATCACCGTTGCCAACCTTGCCTATACGCTGAGCCGCGCCGAACAGATCCAGTTCAGCGATCCCTATTATCTTGCCAAGGAAATGCTGATCGTGCCGGCCGACGATGCCGGCAAGCAGAAGGCCGATTACGCCGGCCAGCGCCTGGCTTCGACCAAGGGCTCGACATCTGAGATGTCGATCAAGCTCAACAAATCCGACCCGCTGACCTTCCAGGATACTGCTTCAGCCTATCTCGCCGTCCAGCAGGGCAAGGCCCGCGGCATGGTCGCCAACACCATGACGACGACCAAGTTCGTCAATGAATCGAAGAGCAAGGGCAAGGAAATGCGGATGATCGAGGAGCCGATGCTCTATCAGCCGATCGGCATCGGCATGGCCAAGGATCAGCCGGCGCTGACCGCCAAGATCAACGAGATCCTGCACAAGCTCGACGAGTCCGGTGAAATCAACAAGATCTGGGACAAGTGGCTCGGCCCGAACACCGAGTACAAGATGACCCGCACCGACAAAGTCGTGCCGCTCGCGCAGCTGAAATTCGACCCGATCCCGTAGACCGACCGGTCTCGGAACCTCCCGAAGACATTCAACCGAGATAAGACGGCGGGATTTGCCCGCCGTCTACCAACGATGTGAGGCACCCATGATTCATATAAAAGACATCGCTGAACGGCCCAGCAAAGCCGACATCGAGGCCGTTTCCAAATTTTCGCCCGCGACCATCCACGAAGCCCAGGGGCGCCGCGGCGCACTTTCCTCCCGCCTCAAGCCCGTCGACCACCGGATGAAACTGTGCGGTCCGGCATTCACGGTCAAATGCGCGCCGCGCGACAACATCATGCTGCAGCTTGCCATCAATTATGCGAAGCCCGGCGACATCATCGTCGTCTCCGCCGGCGAATACGAAGAGGCCGGCTCCTTCGGCGACGTGCTTGCCAATGCCTGCCTTGCCAAGGGCATCGGCGGTCTCGTCACCGATACCGGCGTGCGCGACACGCTGCAGCTACGGGAACTCGGTTTCCCGGTCTTTTCGCTCAGCGTCTGCATCAAGGGCACGGTGAAAGAAACCATTGCGGCGGTGAACGACCCGATCATCGTCGGCGGCGAAACCATCAATCCCGGCGACATCATCGTCGGCGATGCCGACGGGCTGGTGGTCGTGCGCAGGCAGGAAGCCCAGGAAGCCGCCCGGCTGTCGCAGGCTCGCGAAGATGCCGAAGCCGGTTATATCGCCGCCTACAAGGCGGGCAAATCGGTCATCGAGGTCAGCAATCTGGCACCGGTGCTGAAAGCCAAAGGCCTTGTCGTCGACATCTGAGACGATACACGGATGACCTCTTGCTAAGCCCGCGCCGCTTTTTTCCGGTCGCGGGCTTTGCCGCCCGCGACCGCGGCATTTCAAATGTTCTCGGGCGTCACGATTTCGAAGGTAATGGTGCGCTGGATCGTACCGCCCGAAGCGCCCTGCGTGATCGTTTCGATCATCGTCTCGACCAGCGCCGTGGACGTCTGTTCCAGCGGATGACAGAGAGCCGCGGTAATCATCCCCTCTGACAAGCCCTTTCGCGTCTCCGGGCCAATATCCCGGCAGACGAGGCGGATGCTTCGGCGCCGCTCCGCAGGCACCTCCCTTAGCGCCCGCAACACCCCGGAAATGCCGCCGCCGACGATCAGGATACCGGTGAGGTCATCCGTCGTCGCCAGGAGCTCCTTGACCATCCGGTAGGCCTCGTTCGGCTCCTCATGCGTGGGGCGGCTGTCCTCGATGGTCAGATGCGGCGCATGTTCGCGCACATAGGAGCGGAAGCTGGCATCGGAGACATCCTGACACTGGTAACGATGGTTGCCGATGAAGACGGCAATCCGCCCCGGTCCATGGGTCATGTTCGAGATCAGCCAGGCTGCCGTCCGCCCCATTTTCCAATTGTCGGCTCCGACATAAGCGGCCCGTTCCCGGGCGGATTGGTCGGTAATATAGGCGATGACCGGCTTGCCCTTCTCGTGCAGCTCACGGATGGCCTGGGCGATCACCGGGTGATCGGCGGCAACGACGGCGACGGCGTCGCAGTTTGCGCCGAGGGCCTTGAGCCGGCCGGCGATATTCTCCGGGGTCAGGAGATCGACGAAATCGACCATCGGGTCGATGACTTCGTCGCGCCTGGCGCGGCACGCCTCGACGATCTTCTTGCCGAACAGCTGGTAGAGCTCACGGCTGGATTGCTGCAGCAGAAAGCCAAGCCGGTATTTCGGCACCGACTTGCGCAGCCGATCTTCGATGGCGCCGGCGCCGTAGAAGCCGATCCGCTCCGCGGCGGCCTGGACGCGCTGCACGGTCGTGCCTTTGACGGAGGCGGTACCGGCCAGAATCCGATTGACGGTCGCAATGGAGACATCTGCCTCCTTGGCAAGATCGGAGATGGTCGGCCGCCGCATGATCATTCCCTCCATCGTCAGAGCGTTCGTATCATTATGACTGATACTCTGTGATACTTTATGCATGTTTAGTATGATTTCACATTTCGAGAATTTCAAGCGGTGATATGTTTCTCTTCACGGTCAGGCCAGGGAGGCGGACCAAGGGAGGAAATTGAGATGACTAAATTCCGCCGCCTCGCGGCAACCGTGTCGGCTGCCGCCATCGTGACCTGCACTGCCACGGCCGTTATGGCCGCCAACATCTTCGTTGTGGGCGGCAAGCCGGACGATCCGTTCTGGTCGATCGTCAAGCGTGGCGCCGAGGATGCCGGCAAGGTCGCAGAAGCCCAGGGCGGCAAGGTCGTCTGGCTCGGGCCTCAGAACTACGACAATCTTGGTGTCGATGCGGCCGAGCTGATCCGTCAGGCCATCGACCAGGGCGCCGATGCGATCGTCGGCCCGGACTGGGTGCCGGAGGCCATGGACCCTGCCTTCAAGGCGGTCGTCGACAAGAAAATTCCGCTGGTCATCTATAATGCCGGCGGCATCGAAGCTGCCGATCGCCTTGGTGCGATGAACTATGTCGGCTCCAATGACTATCTCTCCGGCAAGGCAGCGGGCACTTATTTCGCCAAGCATGACCTGAAGAATGCCGTCTGCCTCAACACGCTGCCGGGTGCGGCAAACATCGAAGCCTTCTGCAAAGGCATGACCGATGGCGTGACGGAAGGTGGCGGCGCCGGTTCGTCGCTGCCGCTGCCGGCAACGTCATTCGGTTCGGCGACCGCCGTGGCGCAGGCCCTCAAAGCGCACCTTCTGCAGCATCCGGAGATCAAGGCAGTCTTCGCGATCGGCAACGTCGATACGAATTCGGCGGTCAACGGGGTGACTCAGGCCGGCAAGCAGGGACAGGTCAAGGTCTGCGGCATGAACATGGATGAAACCGTTCTGAATAACATCAAGAGCGGCAGCCAGCTTTGCGCGATCGACCAGCAGGGTTACCTGCAGGGCTATCTGGCCGTCTCCATCCTGAACGGCAACGTCAATTACGGCCTCACCGTGCCGACCCGGGAAATCCTCACCGGTCCCGGCGTCATCGACGCCTCGAACGTCGACGCCACCCTGGCTGGCGTGAAGGCCGGCGCCCGCTAAGGGATCGGCCGAACGTCGTGAAGCTGCCTGCCCCTCACGCGGGCAGCTTCCATTCTTTCAAAAAGCGCCGGCCGTGCTCGGTCATGCGGCTTTACTGGTGGTGTCAAATGAACGCGAGAAACGATGTGCTCGCCTCTTCGCTTCCCTCGGGCGGCCATGCCAAAGCGACCATCGGTCAGCTTTCCCGGCGCCCTGAAGCGGGATCGTTGCTGGGCTTGATTGCGGTGTTCGTCTTCTTCGCCCTGCTGGGCGGCAAGGTCTTCCTGTCGGCTGCGGGCTATGCAAGCTGGCTCAACGTCGCGGCCGAGATCGGCATCGTCGCACTGCCGATCGGGCTCCTGATGATCGCAGGCGAAATGGACCTCTCGATCGGCGCGGTGATCCCGGCATCATCCCTGACGGTAGCGATCATATCCGGCCATTACGGCCTGCCCGAAATCGTGGGGATTTCAGCCGGCCTGGGCGTCGGGCTCATCGTTGGTTTCTTCAACGGTTACCTCGTCAACCGCACTCGCGTCCCGTCCTTGATCGTCACCATCGGCTCGATGTTCGGCGTCATGGGACTGACGCTGGGCTTCACCGTGCTGATCGCCGGCAGCACCGGCGTATCGCTGGTGCCAAGCCCGGCCGTCAAAGCGATCCTCGGCGATTTTATCGGCGGCATGTTCCAGGTGACGATCTTCTGGTGGCTCCTGTTTGCGGTGGCGTTCTTCTGCCTGCTGCACATCTCACCGGTCGGCAACTGGATCTTCGCTCTCGGCGGCGACAAGGTCTCGGCCCGCAACGCCGGCATTCCAACGGAAAAGCTGACCATCGCCCTCTACATGCTGTCGGGTTTTTCCGCCGCCTTCGTCGGCGTCAGCCAGGTGCTCGTCTACCAGAGCGCGCAGGTGCTCGGCGGGCAATCCTTCATCTTCAACTCGATCATGTGCGTGGTCATCGGCGGCGTGCTTCTGACCGGTGGCGCCGGATCGGTGGTAGGCATCGTCTTCGGCACGCTCACCTTCGCGATCGTCAATCAAGGCATCTATTTCACCGGCATAGACCCCAATCTCGGCAGCGTCATCATCGGCGCGCTCCTGCTGCTCGCCGTGATGATGAACGACAAATTCCGGCTGGTGGCGATGTCCTATGCCGCGAAAAAGAAGAAGTGAGGGCGGGGAGATGAACGGCTTTTCCATTGGACACTTTGTACGCCGCCCGGAATTCGGTGCCGTATTGAGCTTCATCGCGGTGATCGTCTTCTATGTCGCCTTCGGGGGCGTCAGCCTTGGTACGCTCTTCGGCGCGGCAAGCTGGGTCAATTTCGCCGCCAATCTCGGTATCGTCGCCTTGCCTGTCGGCCTGCTGATGATATCAGGCGAGCTCGATATCTCGATCGGCGCGATGATCCCGGCGGGTTCGATGACGATTGCCATTCTCTCGGGCTATTACGAGCTGCCGATCGTCATCGGCATGCTCGGCGTGCTCGCCATCGGCGTCCTCGTCGGGCTGGTCAACGGTCTCCTGGCGGTGCGCACCAGCGTGCCCTCGCTGATCATCACGCTCGGCACGCTGGTGGCGGTGCAGGGGCTCGTTCTTGCCGGATCCGTCATCCTGACGGGGGCCGCTTCGGTTCCGCTCAATGCCCCGGCCTGGGCCAAGACGGTGTTCGGCGACCTCATCCACGGCAAATTCCAGGTGATCATCCTCTGGTGGCTGGCGCTGACGGTGGTCTTTGGTTTCGTGCTGCACGCAACGCGCTACGGCAACTGGATCGCCGCCATGGGTGGAGACGAGGTCAGCGCCCGCAATGCCGGCATTCCGACCGACCGGCTGAGGATCGTCCTCTTCGTTCTGTCGAGCACGGCCGCCTCCTTCGTCGGAATGTGCGGCGCCATCCTGTTCAATTCCGCGCAGGTCTCGGGCGGCATGAATTACATCTTCAATACGGTCGTCTCGATCGTGGTGGGCGGCGTGCTGCTCACGGGCGGCTTCGGTTCGGTCGCCGGGATCTTTCTCGGCGCGCTGACCTTCGCCGTCGTCAGCCAGGGCATCTACTTCACCAACATCGACCGCAACTGGTCCAACCTGATTATCGGTGTGATGCTGATGGCCGCCGTTCTGATGAACAACACCTTCCGGCAGATGGCGTTGAGCTTCGTGCCGAAGAAAAGGAAGTGAGCGTCGATATGTCCGACAATATTCCGATCCTTGAACTTCAAAATGTCGACAAGAGCTTCGGCCCGATCGACGTGCTGCACGACATCTCGCTCAAGGTCAGTGCCGGCGAGGTGCTCTGCCTGCTCGGCGATAACGGCGCCGGCAAATCGACGCTGATCAAGACGCTCGCGGGTGTCCACAAACCGACGCGCGGCACAATCCTGATGGATGGCAATCCGGTCGAATTCAGCGGGCCGCGCGATGCGCAGGAAAAGGGCATCTCGGCGGTGCATCAATTCGGCGGCACATTTCCACTGATGTCGATCGGCCGCTCCTTCTTCGTCGGCGTCGAGCCAACCAAGGGCTGGGGTCCGTTCAAGGTCTATGACCGCAGGAAGGCCAACGAGATTGCCGTCAAGGCGGTGCAGGATTTCGGCATCACCCGGATCGACGATGGCGACCGTCTCGTCGGCGGGCTTTCCGGCGGCGAACGCCAGTCGCTCGCCATTGCCCGGGCCGTGCATTTCGGGGCGCGCGTGCTGATCCTCGACGAACCGACGGCCGCTCTCGGCGTCAAGCAGGCCGCACATGTGCTGCGGATCGTCAACGAGGCGAAGCGTCGAGGTCTGGCGGTGATCTTCATCACCCACCAGGTCATGCATGCGATGGCGGTGGGTGACCACTTCGCCGTGCTCATCCGCGGAGCGATCGCCGCCGATTTCCGCCGAGGCGAGAAGACCCGCGAAGAGATTACCGACCTGATGGCCGGCGGAGAAACCATGGCGGATCTCGAAGCTCAGATCGATACTTACATTGCCAGCCATGAGAACCATTCGTCGCCGGCCGAGTAACCGCTGACGACACCCTAAACGACACAGCACAAAACACACATCGTCCACCAGCGGCAGAACAGACCGCCGCCGGGGAAGGAAAAATATGTCTGGAATCCGGAGGTCAAAATGAAGATCGCAATCGACCCGTTCATGCATCGGCATCTCTCACTCGAGGCGTTGCCGGGGAAGGTCAAGGAAGTCGGCTACGATTGGATCGAGCTCTCACCGCGCGGAGATTTCCTCGAATGGTTCAAAGCGCCACGTGTCTTTCCCGAGCGCATCAAAACGCTCAAGAAGGCACTGAAGGAAGCCGATGTCGGCATCGCCTCGCTGCTGCCGATGTACCGTTGGGCCTCCAACGACGAGACCGAACGCCAGGCCGCCGTCAAACACTGGAAACGCGCCATCGAGATCGCCGTCGAGCTGGAAGTCAGCGTGATGAATTCCGAGTTCGGCCGCGGCCCGCATCCGGACAGGGGATCCTGCTATTGCTGCCACACCGGCTCGATGATCGAGGCCTGCGAAGATGCCTGGTGGCGCTCGATGGAGGCGCTGGTGCCGATCCTTGAGCGCGAGGGCATTCAGCTCAATGTCGAACCGCATCCGGAAGACTGGTGCGAGACGCTGCAGCCGGCGCTCGACATCATCCGCACCGTCAATTCGAAAAGCGTCAAGTTCCTCTATTGCGCACCGCACACCTTCTATTTCGGCGACGATACCAAGGCGATGCTGCGCGAGGCGAAGGACGTGCTGGCGCATGTCCACGTCGGCGACACGTTCAATCACAAGGCTTCGTCGGGCCTTCGTTATATCCTCAATCCGCCCGGCACCAACGCCCGGGTGCACCAGCACCTCAATATCGGCCAGGGCGAGGTTCCGTGGGACGACTTCTTCGGCACGCTCGCCGAAATCGGCTTCGACGGCATCATGACCACCTGCGTCTTCGCCTGGGAGGACAAGGCGGATCACAGCGGCACCTTCATGCGTGCCGAAATCCAGCGTTACATCGATAAGTATTGGGGGGCGAAATGACCCTTCAGGTTGGTGTCATCGGCACAGGGATGATCGGTCAGGATCATATCCGCCGCCTGACGAACGTCGTTTCCGGTGTCGAAATCGTCGGCGTTACCGATATCGACCAGGCCCGCGCCGCCGCTGCCGCCCCTGCGGGGGCGGAGGTCTTCGCCACCCCGTCGGCGCTGATCTCTTCGGAAAAAGTGCAGGCCGTGATCATCTGCTCCTGGGGGCCGGCCCATGAGGAGCAGCTGCTCGCCGCAATTGCCGCCGGCAAGCCGGTCTTCTGTGAAAAGCCGCTCGTGACCTCCGAGGCGGCCGCACTTCGCGTCATGGAGGCGGAAGCCGCTTTCGGCCGGCGGCTCGTGCAGGTGGGCTTCATGCGCCGTTTCGATGCCGATTATCGCCGTCTGAAGGCCGTCATCGACGGCGGCAAACTTGGAGCGCCGCTGCTCTTTCATTCCGTGCATCGCAACGCCTCGGTTCCTGCGGGGCTCTATACCTCGGAGATGCCGCTGACTGACACGCTGGTGCATGATGCGGACATTTCCCGCTGGCTCCTGTCCGACGAAGTCACCGGGGTCGAAGTACGTGTGCCGCGCCGGTCCTCACGCGGCGGCGAATTGCGCGATCCGGTTTTCGTCCTCCTGCACATGGCCTCGGGCGCGCTGGTTGACGTCGAGATCTCGGTAAACATCGCCTATGGCTATGACATCCGCGGCGAAATCAGCTGCGAGGCGGGTGTCGCTGCGCTTCCAAACCGCCCGGCGACCGTGATCTCGGATTCGAACGGCATTCGCCAAGCGATCCCCGAGGATTGGCGCGAGCGCTTCATCGAGGCCTACGACCAGGAATTCCGTGAATGGATCGTCGCCGCCTCTCAAGGAACGGCAGGCGGACCTTCCACCTGGGATGGATATGCGGCGACGCTGGTGGCCGATGCCGCTCTGCGAGCCGTGACCAGCGGCGGCCTCGAACCGGTCAACATGATACCGAAACCCAAACTTTACGCACCGCCGTCCGCCATGGCGGCGGAATGACACGGCAGGCCATTTCAGGAGCAATGATCAGATGATCAACGGAGAAAGATCCATCGAACGCCCCTTACGCTGGGGCATGGTCGGCGGCGGCCGCACCGGGCAGGTGGGCTACAAGCACAGAACCGGCGCCCAGCGGGACGGCACCTACCGGCTCGTCTGCGGGGCCTTCGACCTCGACGCCGAGCGCGGGCGCGACTTCGGCAATAAGATCGGCGTCGCCGCCGACCGCTGCTATGGCGACTACAAGGAGCTGATCGCCAGGGAGGCCGGGCGGGACGACGGCGTCGAGGTGGTCTCGATCGCCACGCCGAACTTCACCCATTACGAGATCACCAAGGCCTGCCTGGAGGCCGGGCTGCACGTGATCTGCGAAAAGCCGCTGTTCTTCACCGTCGCCGAATGCGACGAGATCGCCAAGCTCGCCGAAGAAAAAGGCCTGATCGTCGGCGTCACCTATGGCTTCACCGGCCATCCGCTGGTGCATCAGATGGCGGCGATGGTCAAGAAGGGCATGCTCGGCGAGATCCGCATCGTCGACATGCAATATAGCCACGGCTTCAATTCGGGCGACGATGTCGGCGCCGGCGAGGCGGTGAAATGGCGCACCAATCCAAAGACCGCCGGCCCGACCTTCGTTCTCGGCGATATCGGCACCCACCTCTACTACCTCTCCGAAGTGGTGCTGCCGCATCTGAAGATCGAAAAGCTGCTCTGCGACCGCAAGGCCTTCATTCCGACCCGCGCGCCGCTCGAAGACCATGCGACCGTTCTCATGCATTACGACAACGGGGCCCGCGGCCGTCTCTGGGTGTCGTCGGTCAATGCCGGCAACATGGGTTCGCAACGCTATCGCTTCGTCGGCTCCAAGGCCTCGATCGAATGGTCCGATTCCCATCCCGACCAGCTGATCTATGAAGTGCAGGGCGAGCCGAACCGCACCCTGCACCACGGCATGCCCTATCTCGAAGAGGAAAGCCTGGCGGCCGACCGCATGGGCGCGCTGCACACCGAGGGCCTCGGCGACAGCTGGGCGAACATCTATCTCTGGATCGCCCAGGCGATCGATGCAAAACGGCGCGGCAATGAAGCCTTCCTCAAGACCCATCATTATCCCGGTATCGAGGCCGGCACCGAAGGCGTGCGCTGGCTTGAGAATTGCGTCCGCTCGGCTGATGCGGGCGCGGCCTGGGTCGCGTTCAAGTGACCAAACAGGGGGCGCGCCGGATCTCCTCCATCCTCCTCCAAAGGTGCGCCCCCATCCTCTCTTTTAGAAAGATAACGAGATGAAACTTTCGATCTGCACCGATGTCATGGGCGACCTTTCTTTCACCGATATGCTCGACAAATGCGTCAAACTCGGCGTCGAAGGCATCGAGATGACCGGCGGCGGCTGGTCGCGCGCCCCGCATTTCCGCGCGGATGAATTGCTCGAAGACAAGGGACTGCTGAGAACCAGGCTCAAGGAAATCGAAACCCGCGGCCTGGAAATTGCCGCACTGAATTGCTCGGCAAACCCGCTCGATCCGGGCGACATGGGCAAGCGTCACCGCAGAGAGATGGAGCAGACGATCCGTCTTGCCGGCGAGATCGGCGTCAAGACGATCGTCACGATGTCCGGCCTGCCGGAAGCGGCGCCGGGCGACAGCGTGCCGAACTGGCTCGTCTACACCAAGAGCTGGCCTGACGAAATGCCCGAGCGCGACCGCTACCAGTGGGAGGATCGCGCCTTCCCGCTCTGGCACGATCTGGTCAAGCTCGCGCGGGAAGTCGGTGTCGAGAGATATGCGCTCGAAAACTTCTCGGCGATGCTGGTCTGGAACCCGGAAACGCTGTTCCGCCTGCGCAACGAGGTCGGCCCGTCCGTCGGCATGAACCTCGACCCCAGCCATCTCTTCTGGAAGGGCGCCGACCCGATTGCTTCGGCGCGGGCGCTGGGAAGCGCGATCCATCATTGCCACGGCAAGGATACGCGCATCGAGCGGGGCCTTGCCGACGTCAACGGCCTGCTCGAGCTCAAGGACGTCACTGACGTCGCCAACCGCAGCTGGAATTATGTCGCCGTCGGCGCCGGCCATGATCTGCAGTGGTGGAAGGAGTTCTTCTCGGTCGTCCGCATGGTCGGCTACAACGGCTGGGTCAGTCTCGAAATGGAGGATTTCACCATGTCCACAGACGCCGGCATCCAGTCCTCCATCGACGCGCTGCAGGCGACGATCAGCCGATGATGGAACGGCGCCGGCGACGATGAGCAATCGGTGCGCCTGCACATGCCGGCGCTCCAAGATCGATCTGGACACTATTATGGACACATGTTCTATAAAGTGGACAGATTCGACGGGAGCGCGCCATGCATCTTTCCATGTGGACCTATCCCTGGGATATCCAGGACCAGGGGCTCGGCGTCTTTGCCGCCGAGCTTACCGGCCGGGCAGGCCTGACAACGGTCAGCCTGGCGACCTCCTATCATGCCGGCCGCTTCCTGCAGCCGCGCAGCCCGCAGCAAAAGGCCTATTTCCCCGAGGACGGGACGGTCTATTTTCGGCCTGATGAAAGCCTGTGGCAGGACAAGCTGATCCGGCCGCTGATGGCGGGGAATGTGAGCGAGCGCGGCGACATGCTCGAAGCGCTCGTCAGGGAGCGGCAGACGACAGGTCTCAAGGTCTCCTGCTGGACGGTCTGCCTCCACAATAGCCGTCTCGGCATGCTGCATCCCGACCACGTGACGCGCAACGCCTTCGGCAATCCCAACTATTACAATCTTTGCCCCTCCAGCCCGGCGGCGCGCGACTATGCCGTCACCCTTGTCCGCGACATCACCACGAACTATCGGCCCGACATGGTGGAGTTGGAAAGCCCTAGTTTCATGGGCTTCGCGCATGAATATCATCACGAGAAAGACGGGGTCGGCCTTAACCCGGAAGACGATTTTCTGCTGTCGCTCTGCTTCTGCGACCATTGCACGGCACGCGCGGCAAAGGCCGGCGTGCCGGTCGAAGGTGCGCGCCGGACGGTGGCGCGCTTCATTGCGGAACTCTGCGAACGGGCGGTGCCGGAACGGCAATTCCCGGATTTCCCGGCAGCCGGCATCGATGCCTTCCGCGACCATCCCGATCTCTATGCCTATCTCGCCTGGCGCAGCGAACCGGTGACTAGCCTGATCGGCGAGATCAAGGCGGCAGCCGATCCGGCAACCCGCATCGTGCTCATCGATTTGAAGGACGGCTGGCTTGGCGGCGTCGATCTCTCAGCCGTCGGCACGCTCTGCGACGGGGCGATCCTCTGCTGCTACGACATGGAGCCGGATGCGATCGGCGATGTCATCCGCACCGGCCGGGCAGCCCTTGGATCGGAAAAATTCCTCGGCGTCGGCCTGCGCATCTTCTATCCCGAGGTCGGTGAAGCCTCAGTGCTGGCGGCCCGCGCCAAGGCCGCCGTCGATGCCGGAGCCGATGGCGTGAACTTCTACAATTACGGCCTCATCCCGGCAAAACGTCTCGACTGGGTCAAGGCGGCGGTCGGCGCGATCCTCTAAGCAGCAATCGGTTCGGCGACCTGGATCAGGCAATCGCCGGCCTGGCTGTCGCAATGCAGCCGGTGGGAAATGACGATGCCGTCCTCGGCAAAGCGCAGCTCTTCCTCCGGCTGCTCTAGCCGTTCCAGATCGTGATAGCATCCGGCGAGGTCGCCGGCCGAAACGGTGGCGCTAAGGGCTGCGGCCGGCTCGAACCAGCCCCTGCGCTCGGCATAGATGCCCTGGCTGTGCCGGGACAGCGAGAGAAGCTGCAACGGCCCGGGCTCGGCGAGCGGTGCGCGGGAAAGGACCGGACGCCCGACAATGCCGAGCGCCACAAGCAGCCGGTCGATCGCCGCCGCCGTGAAGGCCATCGTCGCGGGCGTCACGGTTCCGCCGCCGCCGAACTCTCCGGAAAGACCGATGATGCCGGCCCTCGCCGCAGCCCCCATCGATGTCGGCGCCGCCGGCCCATTGTCGGCGATGAAGGCATGCGGCGCGCCCATCGCCCGCATCAGCGAGACCGACCGCTCGAAGCGGGCGCCATCGGCCTGCCGCTCGATCAGCGTGCAGGGCAGATGCGCCATCGACGTGCCGCCCGAATGCAGGTCGAGCATGACGTCATGGCGCGGAAAGAGCTCGTGTTCGAGGAAATGCGCCAGACGCGCCGTCGGCGAGCCCATGGGATCGCCGGGAAAGGCCCGGTTGAGGTTGCCGCCGTCGAAGGGCGAGCAGCGTTTGGCGGCCATTACCGCCGGCAGGTTCGCCATCGGCAGGATGGTGACCGCGCCACTTATGTCAGTGACATCGAGCAGGCGCATCAGCCGGCCGAGCTGTAACTCGCCCTCATATTCGTCGCCATGATTGCCGGCCATCAGCAGCAAAGACGGCCCCTCACCATTTCTGAGACGAAGGATCGGAATGCGGATCTGATAATAGGGCGAACGGTCGATCGAATAGGGAATGGCGAGATGGCCGGCCTGCCGGCCCTGGCGCGAAAAGTCGATCGGATTGACGAGGCCGCTATGCATGATCTCTCCAGTGCGGGCGGTTGCCGCGCAGTTACAGCGCCGCGATCGCGGTCATTTCGACGCGCAGGTCCGGATCGGCAAGGCGGGCTTCGGTGCAGGCACGGGCCGGCGGGTTTTCGATATCGATCCAGCTGTCATAGACGCCGTTCATCGCCTCGAAATCGGTAATCGCGGGCAGGAAGACATTGACGGCGAGGAGACGCGAGCGATCGGTCCCGGCTTCCTTCAAAAGGGCGTCGATCTTGCCGAGCACGTCGCGGGTCTGCTCCTCGATGCCGGCCTTGCGATTTTCCGCGACCTGGCCGGCAATATAGACGAGGCCGCCATAACTGACGGCTTGGCTCATACGCGAACCCTTCTGGTAACGCTGGATCATGCAGCTTTTCCTTTTCTTGCTCTTTGAGGGAGAATTCAGCCGAAGCTTGTGAGATAGGCGGCCGTCACCGAATGATCCGGGTCGAGGCCATAGAGGATTGTGTGCCGGTCGAGGCAGGTGCAGGGATGCGAGATGCCGAACTCGATGACGTCGCCGACCGAGACGTCGCTATCCTCGGCAAGTGCCAGGAAGGCATGCTGATCGTTGAGGCGGAAAACCTCGGCGGTTTTGAGATCGGAGAGATACGCGCCGTTGCGATAGAGCGCCAGGGCGCGCGGCAAGCCCTGGTCCATCGCCACGTCGCGCATGCCCATGCCTGCGATCGCAAGCCCTGGCTCCGGCCGGGAGAGGACCTCGGCCCAGACCCTCAGCGCCGGGCGGAAACCGGCGGCCGCCGAAACCGTCCTATCGCCGATGCGCAAGCCGCCGCGTGCATCGAGGCCGGCAAGGCCGCGCTCGTAGACGCCGTGATCGTGAAAGAAGATCGCACCGCTGCGCAGCACGAGCCGGCAGGCTGGATCGGCGGCGACGGCGGCTGAAAGCCGCGCCACCACAATATCGAAAAACACCGAACCGCCTGATGTGACGAGGAGCGGCCGTTCCCTGCCGATGCGGGCGCGGATCTTCGGCAGGAAATCTGATGTCATCGCCATCAGCGCGTCGATGCGAAGCATCGTCTCCTCAGGATCGGCGGTGGCGGCCGCCCCCTCATAGGCGGCGATGCCGGTCAGCCGGAAGGCCGGCGTCTCCACGGCCAGGATCGCGTCGAGAATTGCCGCCGCGGCTTCGGCGCTGCGGAGACCGGCGCGACCGGCGCCGAATTCCACCATCAGGCCGAGAGGCGGCAGATCCGCGCGCTCCTGCCATGCGGAGCGAAGCGCCTCGACGAGCGCCGTCGAATCCACGAAGACATGGAGTTCCGCATCGGGATAATGCCCGAGCAGGGCCGCAAGCCGGCGGGCGGCGGCGGCGCCGCCAATCTCGTTGGCAAGGATCAGCCGGCGCTGTCCCGCCTTGAGCAGGACGGCGGCCTGGCGGATGTCGGCAACGGTCGTGCCCCAGGCGCCTGCCGCCAGAAGCGCCTCTGCCAGCGCCGTCGACATCGGGGTCTTGGCATGCGGCGCGATTTCGGCGCCGTGGCTTTTCACATAAGCCATCATCAGTTCGACATTCCCGGCGAAGGCCTGCCGGTCGAGCGAGATCAGCGGCAGCGCCATGTTACCGTCGTAGGGCTTCCATCCCTGCATTCCCACTGCCGCAAGCGGCAGCGGCGGATGGCCCGGCGGAAAGCCGCGCACCCGCTCGTCGATCAGGACGTTTTCCGTCGCGCTATGAAGATCAGACATGGCGGCCTCTCCCGATCTCGGCCGGATGAGCCAAACCAAGGCGATAGGTGTCGTTGGCGGTGGCGAAGAACAAAGCGCGCTGCTCGTCAAGAGAGAGCTCGGCGGCGACCGTGCGGAAAACCTGATAGACCTCGTCGAAAGAGGCGTGCAGGCCGGCGACCGGGAAGTCGCTCGCAAACATCGCGCGTGCTGGGCTGAAACAATCGAGGCAATGTTCGATCACCGGCCGCAGGCTTTCAAGCGTCCATGCATGATCATAGGCGACGAGGTCGGAGATCTTCACGCGCACGTTGGGCGCGCCGCCGAGCGCCCGCAGGCCGCGATGCCAGAGCGCCATGCCGCCCTCCGTCCGGTCGGCGGGACTGCCGCCGTGGTTGAGCACGAAAAGCGTTTCGGGAAAGGCCTGCACGAGATCGAGCGCCTCGGCCATCTGCCAGGGATAGAGCATCAGGTCGAAGACCAGCCCGAGCCGCGTGGCATGGGCAAGCCCCGCCCGCCAGGCTGGATGGCCCATGCGATCCGGACGCGGCGCAAAACGCTTCGCCGCATCGGGATGCCAGCTCAGAATATCGCGGATGCCGACGACATTGGGGTTCTCAGCTTCCGCCTCCAGCAGCCGCGGGGCATCCGGCCCGTCGAGGGGAACGCGCGCGATATAACGGTGCGCCACCCCGGAGCTACGGTCGAGACCCTCAAGCCAGCGGCTCTCCTCCAGCGGGTAGGCAACCGACCAGCCGGCCTCCACATGCACCGTCGCAACGACGTTCTGGCGCGCGGCATCGGCGCGGTAATCGTCGATGCCGTAATCGCGCAGGATCGGCGCGAGGCTGCCGAACACCATCTCCTCGCCGGAAGCCCGCGCCTTCTCAAGCCAAGGATGGCGTTGCAGGCTGAGATCCCAGAGGTGGTGGTGCGGGTCGATCACCGGCCCGTCGTAGCGCCCGGTCATCTGCGCGCCTCGCGGCCGGACACAAGCAGGAGGGCGAGGATCAGCGTACCGAACATGATCGACCGCCAGCCGGGAGAGGCGTTGACGACGGTGATCAGCGCCGTCGTGGTGACGAGCAGGATCGCCCCTGGAATGGTGCCGGCATAGGTGCCGCGGCCGCCGAGGATGGAGGTACCGCCGAGCACGACGGCGGCAATCGAGGTCAGCAGATAGGGGTCGCCGATGCCGACATAACCTTGCCGGTTCATGCCCAGCACGAGAATGCCCGCAAGCCCGGCGAAAAAACCGGACAGCGTATGGACGATCAGTGTGTTGCGGGTGACGCTGACGCCGGAAAGCCGGGCGGCGAGCGGGTTCGCCCCGAGCGCCAGGAACCGGGCGCCGAGCGGCATGCGGTGGATCAGCAGCAGGACGACGACCGAGACGGCGAGCCACAGCAGGATGCCCGAGGGAATACCGAGCGGCCGCGCCTGCCCGAGCAGGATGACGGCCGGGTTGCTGACGGTGACGGCGCTGCCGCCGGCGACGATGACGAGCAGACCCTGCAGGAAGGTCGCCATCGCAAGCGTCATGATGATCGGCGGCACGCGAAGATAGGCAGCACCCGCGCCATTCATCAAGCCGATGCCGGTGGCGATGGCAAGGGCGGCCGCGATGCCGGCAAGGCCGGTCGGATCCCAGGAGGGCGAAATCAGCGGCAGCAGGATTGCCGTGACGGTGATGACAGCACCGACGGAAAGATCGATGCCGCCCATCAGGATGACGAGCGTCTGCCCGACCGCGACGATGCCGATCACCGCGGCGAGTTCCAGTAGATAACGCAGATGGCCGTAGGCGCCGAAACCACGGAGCGAGACGCTAGCAACGATCCAGACGAGCGCGACCAGAAGCAAGGTCAGGAGCGGCGGATTGCGGAATGCGGATCTGACGATGTTCATCATCTTACCCTCCAACCCTTGAGAAGTTCCGGAACGGCGACCGCACCGACGATGATCAAGCCTTGCGCGACATATTGCGCGACCGGCGGAAAGCCCAAGAAGAACATCACGTTGATCATCACCGAGAGCAGCAGGCTGCCGCAGATCGCCCCGCGCATCGTGCCCTTGCCGCCGAGGAAACCCACCCCGCCGAGCACGGCCGCAGCGATCGAATTCAGCGTGAAGGGTGTGCCGATCACAGGATCGCCCGAGCCGGTCTGCGCCGCGACGAAAAGACCGGTCAGTGCCGCAAGCAGACCGGAGAGCGCGAAGGCTGCGACCTTCACCCGTTCGACCGGGACACCGGAGCGGAATGCGCCGACCGGGTTGTCGCCGGCCGCATAGATGCCGAGGCCGAGCGGCGTTGCCAGAAAAGCTTTCCAGAGCATGAGGATCACGGCGAGCAGCACGAAGGCGACGGGCGTATGGCCGGCAAGCACCGTCGACAGCCAATCGGGAATGAACCCGCCCGGCCGCGGCAGCAGGATGAGCGCGATACCGCTGATGATGAAGGAGCCGGCCAGCGTGACGATAATCGCCGGCAGCCTCAGATGCGTCACGATGGCGCCGATGACGGCGCCGATCAAAAGGCCGGCGACCGCGACAGCCAGAATGCCGCCCGGCACGCCGAGCGCCCCTTGCATTGTCGTCGCCGCGATCACGGCGCCGAGGCTGACGAGCGGGCCGATCGCCAGCGTGATGCCGCCGTTCAGCATCAGCAGCGCCTGCGCCATGGTGACGAGCGCAAGCGGGAACCAGTTCTGCGTGAACTTGGAAAAGCCGCCGATTGAAAGAATGCCGGGAAAGAGCACCGCATAGAGGATGAGAAAAGCGGCGACGACGAGATAGAGGCCGGCGAGGCCGCGGTTGCGGCGGAGCTGGATCGAGCCGTAGAGCCGGGATGGTGAAATCGTGCTCATGCCGCCTCTCCCTGCGTCGCCGCCGCAATACCCATGGCCGCGCCGACGATCGCGCTTTCGCTGATCGCATCCTGCGACAGGGTTGCCGCGATGCGCCCCTCGCGCAGAACCACGACGCGGTCGCAGAGATGCACGAGTTCCGGCGTGTCGGAACTGGCGAGAATGACGAGCCGCCCCTCCGCGGCGAAGGCGCGCAGCATCAGGTAGATTTCACGCTTGGTCTCGATGTCGACGCCGCGCGTCGGATCGTTGAGGAGCAGAACGGACGGATCGAGCGGCAGCCATTTGGCAAGCGCCACTTTCTGCTGGTTGCCGCCGGAAAGCGCCTGCACCGGGCGGGCCGTATCGCCCTTGATCGTCAGGCGACGCGCGAGATCGGCGACCAGGCCGCTTTCCGCCGCCAAGTCGCGCAACCCCTTGCGGGCAAGCCGTGCGAGCGAGGGCAGAATGAGATTGGCGGCGATGGAGTGGGGCAGCACCAGTCCCTCATGTTTGCGGTCGGCCGGCACATAGACGATGCCCGCCGCATTCGCCGCGCCGACATCTGCGGGCAGGCCGGGTTTGCCCGATACTTCCGCCTGGGCGGCAGACGCGGGAATCGCGCCATAGAGCCCGAGCAGCAGGTCTTCCTGGCCTTGCCCCACCAGCCCGCCGATGCCGACGATCTCGCCGGCGCGGGCGGAGAAGCCGATGTGACGCACCATGCCGGCGGAAAAATCTTCGACGCTGATGCGTGTCGCGCCGGGCGTGGTGGCGGCGCGTGGCGGGAACAGGTCGCCGGTCTCGCGGCCGACCATCAGGCGGACCAGCCCCTCGCCATCGATGCCGGAGAGCGACTGGTCGGCCGTGACGCCGCCATCCTTCAGCACCGTGACATGCGAACAGAGCGCCTGCACCTCGTTGAGGCGATGGGAAATATAGAGAAGTGCGGTGCCGCGGCCCTTGAGCGTCTCGATCAGCCGGGCAAGGATACCGGCTTCGTGGGCGGAGAGCGACGAGGTCGGCTCGTCCAGAATGAGCACGCGGGGCTTGCGGAACAGCGCCTTGGCGATCTCCACCATCTGACGGCGACCGAGCGCGAGATCGGCGACCGGCATGTCGAGTGGTTCGGTAAGCCCGACCATGTCGCAGACCTCTCGCACGCCGCGATGCAGCGCTGCGTAATCGATGAGGCCGAACCGGCGCGGAAAGGCGCCGGTCCCGATGTTTTCGGCAATCGACAGGCTGGCCGTCAGGCTCAGCTCCTGCTGAACCACGGCGATGCCGGCCGCGCGCGCCGCCGTCGGGCTGAAACGCCCGACCGGCTTGCCGTCGACGAGGATGGACCCGCCGTCCGTCTGGAGGGCACCGGACAGGAGATTGATCAGCGTCGACTTGCCGGCGCCGTTTTCACCGAGCAGGGCGTGAACCCTGCCCGGTAGAAGGGCGATATCGACGCCCTTCAAAACGGGATTGCCGAAAAATCCCTTGAACACCTGCCGGGCTTGCAGCAGGGGCCTTTCTTCCGTCATGACGGTCCCCTCAGCTCGGGATTACTTGGCCAGCAGCTTGTCGAAGAGCGCCTGGTCGTAATCCGAGTAGATATAGCCGTCGGCCGGGAACTTGTCGGCCCGGGCGAGATAGCTGCCGATGGTGCTGTCGTCGATGACGGGCAGCGGCACCTTGACGAAAGCGGGCACATCCTTGCCTTGCAGCGCCTGCACGGCGGTATAGACGGAAAGCGCACCGAGCCAGTTCGGCTGCATGGTCGCCCAGCCCTTCAGGCCCTTTTCCTTCCAGAGTTCCAGGAACTGCCGGGCGTTTTCGCCCGTCGTCGGTACCTGGTCGCGGCCCTGACGCTCGAAGGCGAGGACGGAACCGGCAGACAGCGCGCCGCCGAGCGACAGCACACCGTCGATTTCGGGATTGGCGAAGAGCAGGCTGGTCATCGCTTCCTGTGCCGGTGCGACGTTATATTCGGTGTTCGTCTCGGTGATCACCTTAAGACCCGGATTGGCATCGAGGACCGGCTGGGCGCCCTTGCGGCGGTCGTCGCTGACCGAAATGCCGGCCGGGCCGTTCATGATGATGATCTTGCCCTTGCCGCCGAGCTGGCTGACCATCCACTTGGCAGCGGTCGCGCCCCATTCGCTGGAATCGGTATTGATCTTCGCCGTCACCTTGTCGGTGTTGACCAGGCTGTCGAAATTGACGATCGCGATGCCCTTGTCGCAGGCATCCGATATGACGCGGTCGAGCGCATTGGAGGAGCCGGCGATGACGACGATGGCGTCGACATTGGCGTCGATCATCGACTGGATATGCTGGATCTGCGTCTGGGAGTTGCCCTGCGCGTCGGTGATCATCAGATCCTTGACGAGCCCGGCCTTCTTCAGCTCCTCCACTTCAGCGGTGATGGTGCCTTCAGTCTGCTTCATCCAGGTCGGCACGGAGTAGATGTTCGCCCAACCGATCGTATAGGGCGCTTTCCTGTCGCCCTTGATGCAATTGGCAGCGGCCGAGGCAGTGCCGGTGGAAAAGACCAGGAGGGTGGCTGCTGCGGCAGCGCCCGCGAGGAGGCGGCGGCGCAGCGAGGCGGAAATGCTGTTTTCAAAATTCTTCATGTCGATCCCCTTTTTTGTGCGGCAACCTTGACGGCTTGCCATCTATGTCCAATATATCGTACATGTGATCTATATACCGGACGCGGCGATCTTATGCCGATTTTTTCACCCCGCAAGAGGGGTGGGAAAATTTCATTCGCGATTGAATGACGGGATCGATTGACAGATACGGCAAGCGGCTTGAAGAGCTTGGCCGGACAAAAGAACAGGACGATAGAGATGGATGCAGTTCAGGACGAAGCAGCCGGCAAGCGCGCCCGAGGGCTCGACCGCGCCTTCGAGATCCTCGATTTCCTGCGCCAGAAACGGCAGGCCTTGAAGCCGAATGAAATCGCCGCGCAGATCGGCGCGCCGCGCTCATCGGTGTACGAGCTCGTCAACCTGCTGCTGAGCAACGGCATCCTCGAATTCACCGGCGGCGAGGGGCGCGTCTATCTCGGCCGCAAACTCTATTTCCTCGGCGCCGCCTACGAGAACCATTTCGATTTCACCCGCGAATGCGAAGCGACGCTGGAACAGCTTGCCGACGAGACGCGGGAGACGGCGCAGTTCTGCATGCTGGATGGAAACAGATACACGGTCGTGCGCATGCGCGAAGGCGCTCGGCCCTTCCGCATTTCGACGGATGTCGGACAATCGGTGCCTATCCCGTGGACGGCGTCGGGCCGCCTGCTCGTCGCGCATCTGTCGGATCAGGACATCCTGAACTTCATTCCGTCGCAGGATTTCCGTCTGCCGGGCGGTGAATGGCTCGAGCCTCAGACCTTCATTGCCGAGGTGCGCCAGGCCGAGCGTGAAGGCTTCTTCACCTTCAACAGCATCGTCGACAGCTTTACCCATTGTTTTGCCGTGCCGGTGCGCGGCGAGGAAGGTCACGCCGCCGCAACGCTCTGCCTCGTCACCCCGCGCGACGACGGCATTGCCAACCGCGACCGTTATCTCGACTGCCTGAAGAAGGCCGCCGCCGGCCTGGAGCATGCCCCGGCCCGGCCCAAACGAGGCTGACGCCACAAATCATGTCACGCTGAGGCGGGACGCCGCTCGCCGACCTGTCCGACGTGGAAAACATAAAGACCGCCGCAAGACATATCTCTTGTTGGCCGCCGCGATCGTCGATTTCCAGATTCAAGCCGATCCCGAAAAACTATTCACTCTTCCTCCGAAATTATGAAATGTAGTTTCTCTATAAAATTTATGGAAAACGTAGTTTAGCGTCCTGACAGCCGATCTATAGCTTGGCCTTGAAGAAGACCAGGCGATCAACGGCAAACAGAGAGGACGCGAAATGACACGGAAAATCAGGCTTGGAGCATTTCTCCCCGGTGGCGGTCAGCATGTCGCCTCCTGGCGGCATCCCGACCAGCCAGCCGACGGCGCCACCAGTTTCGAGTTTCACAAGCAACTCGCGTTGACAGCCGAGCGCGGCCTTTTCGATGCTTATTTCCTGGCTGATGGACTGGCTGTCGGTTTTGGTGGCGCACGCGAAGGCGGCAATGCCCGTGTGGCCGGCTTCGAACCGGTGACGCTTTTCTCGGCGCTGGCGCCTCTGACCACCCATCTCGGCTTTATCGCCACCTCCTCGACCACCTATGAGGAGCCCTACACCACCGCGCGCAAATTCGCCTCGCTCGACCTGATCTCGAACGGCCGCGCCGGCTGGAATGTCGTCACCACCACGGGCGACCTCACGGCACAGAACTTCAACCGTGATACGCAGCTTCCACATGCCGATCGATATCGCCGTGCTGCCGAGCATGTCGACGTTGTCCGCAAACTCTGGGAAAGCTTCGAGGACGACGCGTTCATCCGCGACAAGGAGTCGGGCGTGTTCTTCGATCCGGCCAAGCTGCACGACACCGACCATCGCGGCGAACATTTCAGCGTGCGCGGCCCGCTCAACGTCTCGCGTTCGCCGCAGGGACATCCCGTTATCGTCCAGGCCGGGCAGTCGGACGACGGGCGCGGGCTTGCCGCAGCAACGGCCGAAGTCATCTTCACCGCCCATCAGCACATCGAAACCGCCCAGGAATTCTACCGAGATATCAAGGCACGCGCCCGCGGCCTCGGCCGCAACCCCGATCATATCCTCGTCATGCCCGGCGTCTCCGCCTTCGTCGGCAGGACTGAAGCGGAAGCGCGCGAGAAATACGACCGCCTGACCTCGCTGATTGTCGAAGAGGACGGGATCGGCCTCCTCAACGGCCTGACCGGCGGCACGCTCGACCTGCACGGTTATGATCTCGACGGGCCACTGCCGCCGGCGCCGCCGACGGAAGGCATGAAGAGCCGTCAGGCCCTCATCCGCCAGATCGCCGACGAAAACAACTTCACCATCCGCCAGCTCTATCAGTGGATCGCATCGGCCCGCGGTCACTACACCATCGTCGGCACGGCCGAACGGATTGCCGACACGCTGCAGACCTGGTTCGAGAACGAAGCGGCCGACGGCTTCAACATTCTGCCGCCCTGGCTGCCGACGGCCCTCGACGATTTCGTCGATCTGGTCATCCCGGAGCTGCAGCGCCGCGGCCTGTTCCGCACCGCCTATGAGGGCAGGACGCTTCGGGAAAACCTCGGCCTGCCTTTCCCCGCCAATCGATGGGCCGCGGGACGCGCAGCTCTCCAGGCAGCAGAGTGAGGAGCGATCCATGGCCTATGAAATCAACCAGACTCTCCCGAGAAGCTTCGGCCGCCTAAAGAGCAGTGAAAGCACGACTTCCACTCTCGGCTCCCATCTGCGCAGGCTGCTCGCATCGTTTTTGCCGCGCTATGGCCTGCTCCTCGCCTTCCTCGCGTTCTGGCAGGTATCGAGCACTGAAGGCTGGATCAATCCGGCCATCTTTCCGCCCTTGAACGTGATCCTGTCGGCTCTTTGGACCAACCTTGCCAACGGCGCGCTGCTGGACGACATCGCCATCAGCCTGCAGCGAGCCGGAACCGCCTTCGCCTTTGCCGTCGTGATCGGCATTCCGCTCGGCCTGTTCATGGGCCAGGTGCGTGCGGTCGAGCAGGCGCTCGATCCGATCTTGCAGCTCTTCCGGCAAACCTCGGCGCTGGCGCTCTACCCGATCTTCATCCTGCTGCTCGGCCTCGGGGAAACCTCTAAAATCTTCGTGATTTTCTGGGCGACGCTGTTTCCAGTGCTGCTCGCGACCATCGGCGGCGTCAAGGAGGTGGACCAGAAGCTTATCGAGATGGCGCGAACCTACGGCGCGGGACCTTTGACCGTCTTCCGCCGCGTCATTCTGCCGGCATCTGTCCCTGCAATCTTCGTCGGCCTGCGTCTCTCGGCCACGACCGCGCTGCTCCTGTTGATTGCCGCCGAGATGATCGGCGCCAACAAGGGCATCGGCTTCCAGGTGATGAACGCCCAGTACAATTTCCAGATCCCGTTGATGTTTGCGGCGATCCTTCTGCTCGCCTTTCTTGGGCTTGCGGCCAATGCCTTGCTCGTTCTCCTGCAGCGCCGTCTCTGCCGCTGGTCTCAGCCGAGCCGCTAACCTGCTTCCGCCCATTTTCCTCTTCCGAAAGGGACACGTCATGACATTCCATCCCCGCAACCTCCTCCTGCCGGCCGTCATCGCGCTCGGCCTTGCCACGCCGGCCGCAGCCGCCGACACGGTTAAGCTGCGTTATCTCGCCAGCCAGGGCGGTCTTGCCGCCCACGAGCTCGCCGACGAGCTCGGCTACTTCAAGGATACCGGCATCACGTTCGAAAATGTCGGTTATGCCCAGGGCGGGCCGGCCTCTCTGATCGCTCTGGCATCCGGTGATGTCGAGATCGGCAGTGCGGCCACCTCCGCCGTGCTGAATTCGATCATCGGCGGCAATGACTTCGTCGCCGCCTATCCGTCGAACGGAATCAATGACGAGGTGCAGTCGACCTTCTACGTGCTGGAAGACAGCCCGATCAAAAGCATCAAGGATATTGCCGGCAAGAGCATCGCGGTCAATACACTCGGTGCGCATCTCGACTATACCATCCGCGAGGCCTTGCATTCCGCCGGCCTGCCGAGCGACTCCGCCAATCAGGTCGTCGTTCCCGGGCCGCAGCTCGAACAGGTGCTGCGCTCCAAGCAGGTCGATATCGCCGCCTTCGGCTATTGGCAGACGACGTTCGAAGGTGCGGCGCTCAAGAACGGCGGCCTGCGCGCAGTTTTTGACGATACCGACGTGCTCGGCGACATTGCCGGCGGCTTTGTAGTCCTGCGCCGCGATTTCATTCAGCAGCATCCGGAAGCTGCCAAGATTTTCGTCGAGCAATCGGCCCGCGCCCTCGATTATGCCCGCGAACATCCTGAGGAAACCAAGAAGATCCTGGCCAAGGCGCTCAGCGAGCGCGGCGAGAACCCGGATATCGCCCAGTATTTCCGCGGCTACGGCGTGCGCGCCGGCGGCCTGCCGGTCGAGCGCGATATCCAGTTCTGGATCGACGTCCTGGTTCGCGAGGGCAAGCTGAAGCAAGGCCAGCTGGCGGCCAAGGATATCATCTTTGCCGCCGACGCCAAGCCGGCAAGCAACTGAGGAACCGTGATGAGCCTCGCCCAGGACATTCGCCGCGGAGAGGTGACGATCCGTCACCTCTCGAAATCCTACACGCTGAACGGCAACCATCTGCAGGTTCTGAAAGATATCAATCTCCATATCCGCTCGGGTGAAAGCCTCGCCATCGTCGGCGCCAGCGGTTCGGGCAAGACCACCCTGCTCAGGGTTCTGGCCGGCCTTGAGGAGTCCGATACCGGCGAGGTGCTGGTCGACGGCAAGGCAATCCGCGGTGTCGGCGCCGAGCGCGCCGTCATCTTCCAGGAGCCACGTCTTCTTCCCTGGCTTGATGTGCTCGACAATGTCGCCTTCGGACTGGAAACAAGGGGCCTGTCGCGCGAGCAGGCGAGGGGGCGGGCACGCCACTATGTCAAGCTCGTCGGCCTGCAGCAGTTCGAGGCGGCCTATCCCCGCCAGCTCTCCGGCGGCATGGCGCAACGCGTCGGCATCGCCCGGGCGCTTGCCGTCCAGCCGGAAATCCTGCTGCTCGACGAGCCGCTCGGCGCGCTCGACGCTATGACCAAGATCGGCATGCAGCAGGAACTCGCCCGAATCTGGCGCGATGAAGATGTGACGACCATTCTCGTCACCCACGATCTCGAGGAAGCGATCTACCTTGCCGACCGGATCCTGATCCTGCCGCGGGAAAAGGGAGCCGAACCGCGCCTGATCGACATCGATCTGCCGCGCCCGCGCGATCGAAGCGCACCGGAATTCGTCCGGCATCGTGAAGAGCTGCTGAACCTGTTCGGACTGCATTAACGGTGTCCAGACGTAAACACGCGCCGCATGGGACCTGACTCATGCGACGCGCGGCAGTTGCGGCAGCGATGCGGAAGAACCGCAGAACGTTACTGCAACTTGCTCCTCGGACCAGCAGCGAAATACGGCCGCCGATCCAGTTCCGCCGACCGGTAGGAACTGCGCAGCCGCAGCAGATCTTTGCGGGCGATCAGGCCGCATAGTTTGCCGGAAGCCGGATCGACGATCGGAATGCGGCCATCGCCGGTCGACAGCATCAGGTCGGCGATGAAGGCGACGGTATCATCAGGATGCCCGACGGGAACGGAGCCGTCCGCCACGTTTTCGCCGAGCGTCTGGACGGCGAGATCCGCTTTCCCCTGCCAGAGCAGGGCATCCGCGCGCGAAACGATGCCGGCCAGCCTGCCTGAAGCATCGACCACCGGATAGATCCGATGGGTTTTCTCTTGGGAGGCGAAGAAATCGCAGGCGTCTCCGACCGTCATGGTGACCGGAAGCGTGTCGACATCGCCGATCATGATCTCCCTTGCCCGGGAGAGTTCGAACGGATCGACGCCATATTCGCGGGTGATGTGCTGGCCGCGGCGCGCGATCTTCTCGGTGAGGATCGAGCGGCGCAGCAGCAGGACCGTCACGGCATAGGCCACGACCGTTGCGGCGAGCAGCGGAACGAGCGTGCCGATGTCGCCGGTGATCTCCATTGCAAAGAAGGTGCCGGTGAGCGGCGCCCGCATGGTTCCGCCCATCATCGCCGCCATTCCGAGCAGCGCCCAAAAGCCCGGATCGTTGCCCGGCATGACGAGGCCGACCAGCCATCCGAGAGCGCCGCCGAAAATGAGCAGCGGAGCCAGCACGCCGCCCGATGTGCCCGACGACAAGGCAAACAGCCAGATGACGGTCTTCACCAGCAGGATCGACATGACAGCCGGTGCGAGCAGCCGGTTGTTGAGCAAGCCGTCGATGATGTCGTAGCCGACGCCCATCGCCCGCGGTTCGATCAGGCCGCCGAGGCCGATGACGATACCGCCGAGCATCGGCCACCACATCCAGTGGATCGGCAGCGCCTCGAACAGATCCTCGATCCGATAGAGCAGCGTCGTCAGCAATCCCGATTGCAGCCCCGATATGATGCCCATCGCCGCGCAGGCGAAGATCCCCCACCAGGGCAAATCAACCTGGAAATGGGTCGGGAACAGCGGGCCTGTGCCGAAGAGCAGCGGACGCCAGCAGATCGACACGCAGGCGGCAACGGCGACGGGAATGAAGCTGCGCGGCTTCCATTCGAACAACAGGAGTTCAACCGCCAGCATGACCGCGGCGATCGGCGAGCCGAAGATCGCCGTCATGCCCGCGGCGGCACCCGCGACGAGCAGCGTCTTCCGCTCGGCCGCACTCATGTGGAAGAACTGCGCGAAGAGCGATCCGATCGCCCCGCCCGTCATGATGATCGGCCCTTCGGCGCCGAACGGGCCGCCGGTTCCGATCGAGATTGCCGAGGACAGCGGCTTTAGGACCGCGACCTTCGGCGACATCCGGCTGCCGCCGATCAGAATGGCTTCGATCGCCTCGGGGATGCCGTGGCCGCGGATCTTCTCCGACCCGAAGCGGGCCATCAGGCCGATGACCAGCCCGCCGAGCGGCGGCACCAGCACCACCCACAGCGAGCGCGGCACGGCGGCGAGAGAAGCGGGCTGAATGCCGATCTGCCCGAACCAGATGACATTGGTCACAAGCGCGATCAGGCTGACGAGGCACCAGGCCGCAAAGGCGCCGGCAGTGCCGACGATGATGGACATCCCGACCAGCAGGAGAACCCGCCTGTCGGTGGTGAAATCGCCGGCCTCGCGCCGGGAAAGACCGCCGGTGAAATCATGCGGCCGGTTGCTGGGTTGATGCTGCGCCATGGAAGCCTCTGCTACGCGGAATTGCTATGCTTGAGTGGCGTCATTATATCGTGATACGATATAAATCAATGGACGAAAGCAAGAAGGCGAAAATGTCTCGGACGATGCCTCCCTTGACCGGCCGGCGGCTGCCCATCTATTCGAGACCGGCAATAGCGCGCACACGGATCGTCTCCTGCGAACCGAGCGGCAGAGGAGAATGAGTGTGAAGAAAATCCCGCCGCCGCTCAGGCAGGAAGATTACGAGGCGCTCGCCGACCTCAGGTTCGCGCTTCGCCAGTTCATGGACTTCAGCGCCTCTGCCGCCCAGTCGGAAGGACTGCCCGTGCAGCAGCATCAGGCGCTGCTGGCGATCAAGGGGCAACGCAGCGGCGAAGCGATGACCATCGGCATGCTGGCCGAGCGGCTGATCATCGCGCCGCACACGGCGACCGAACTCGTCGGACGGCTGTCGGATGCCGGCTTGGTCGAACGCCATGCCGATCCGGCCGACAGGCGCCGCCAGACGCTCCTGCTGACCGGGAAGGCCGACGAGCTTCTGACGCGGCTGAGCGCCGTCCATCTTTCGGAAATCAGGGTGATGGCGCCGAAGCTGATCGAGCTTCTGCTCGAACTCCAGAAGACGGCGCCGAAAGCGGAGTGAACGAAGCCGCGCTGCGGCTTATCGTGAAAGCGTCTTGCCGAGACGATGGATATGGGCGGCGCCGATGCCGCAGCAGCCGCCGATGATCGTCGCGCCGGCTTCGGCCCAAGAGCAGGCAAAACGCGAATAGGCATCGTCGTTCAAATCGTCGCGGGTGTCGTGCAGGCCTTCATTGGCGGCCGAGGCGCCCTGTTGCCCTTCGAAGGCGTTGGCATAAACCCCGATTTCGATCCGAGCGTCCGCCTGACGGAACACGCGCGCCGCCGTCTCGACGGCGCCGCGCATGACTTCGGGCTTGCTGCAGTTGAACAGGAAGGCTTCGGCACCTGACGAGACCGCCCAGGAGGCAGCCGTCTCGACACTCTCGCCCGAGCGAAGCTTCGCTTCGCCGCTTTCGATGTCTGCCTCGTCATCCGCCAATGTGAAGGAGACCCAGAACGGTTTGCCGGTTGCTGCCACCGCCTCGCGGACGGCCTCACCCTCGGCGATCAGGCTCAGCGTCTCGCCGAGCCATATGTCGACGAAGGGCGCAAGGTTTTCGACAAGCACCTTCAGATAATCCTGGACCCGCGACGGCTGAAAATTCTGCGGCTCGTAGGAGCCGAAGATCGGCGGCAGCGAACCGGCGACCAGCACCTTGCGATCGGTGATGGAATCGGCCGCCTCGCGCGCCAACCGGCCGGCGAGACGGATCAGCGCCGCCCCCTCCTTCTGGAACCGGTCTTCGCCGATATGGAAGGGCACCAGCGCATAGCTGTTTGTTGTAATGACCTCAGAGCCGGCGGCGATGAATTCCTTATGCACCTCGCGGACGATATCCGGCGAATTGATCAGCGCCAGCGCCGACCATTCCGGCTGTTTCAATTCGGCGCCGAGCCGCAGCAGCTCGCGGCTCATGCCACCATCGAGGATTCGTGTCGTGCTCATCAAGGGTCTCCATTCAGGCTGCCGCGCCGTTACCGGCGGCGGGCTTTTCATAAAAAACGGGGTGAGGTGCGCGTCGATACGCGCCGGGGTTCATGGCCGGTCCCTTCTCCCGGCTAGCGCCGCACCGGCACCTGCGCTTCGAGACCTCGAAAGACGCGGGCGATGACTGCGGTCAAAGCGAGATAGAAGAGGGTGACGACGAGCAGCGGTTCGTAGACCAGCAGCGTGTCCTGGCGGACCTTGTTGGCCACGGCATAGAGATCCATCACCGTCACCGTGAAGGCGAGCGGCGTCGCTTTCAACTGCATGACGATCTCGCCGGCAATGGTCGGCAGGGCGATGCGGATGGCGCGCGGCAACCAGATGCGCCGGGTCAGCTTCCAGGGCGACAGGCCGAAGGCCCGGCCGGCTTCGAGCTCGCCCTTGGGCACGGCAAGCAGGGCGCCGCGCAAGACCTCCGCCTCGTAAGCCGCATAGTTCAGCGTAAAGCTGACGGCGGCGAAGAAGAAGCCTTCGCGCAGGATCGGCCAGAACAGGCTCTGCCGGATGCCGGGAACCATGGGCAGGAGCGAGCCGACGCCGTAATAGAGAAGCCATAGCTGGATCAGCAGCGGCGTGCCGCGGAAAAAGGTGCAGTAGCCGCGGGCAAGCAGCCGGGTCAGCCTGCCGCCGCTGACCTGCGCGAAGGCGAGACCGATGGCGATGACGAAGCCGAACACTACGGAGATGACCAGCAGCGCTACCGTCTGCCAGGCGCCGGTCAGAAGAAGCGGCCAGTAGGAAGAGATCCAGGTGAAACTCATGGGGCGCTTTCTTCAGGCAAGGCGCGGCTGTCCCCGCCGCACCCGTCCCTCGATCAGTTTGAAGGCGACGTTGGAAACGAGCGTGATGGCGAGGTAGAGGAGGGCCGAAGCCAGGAAAAACACGAAGTAGTGTTTGGTGCTCGCCCCGGCGAGGCGGGTGGCAAGCGCCAGTTCCTGGTAGCCGACGACCGCCACCAGCGCGCTGTCCTTGGTGACCGACATCCACAGATTGGCAAGCCCCGGCAGCGCGTTCGGCAAAAGCGCCGGCAGCAGCACACGGCGGAACCGCAGCATCGGTCCCATGCCGAAGGCCTTGGCCGCCTCGATCTGGCCGACGGGAATGGCGCGGATCGCGCCGCGCAGCACCTCCGTCATATAGGCGCCCTGCACGAAGCCGAGCACGGCAACGGCGGCGACGAAGCCGTTGACGTTGACCGGCGGCAGCTCCAATGCCGCGAGGAGCCGATTGAGGCCGTCGGTGCCTGCATAATAGAGCCCGACGATCAGGATCAGCTCGGGAACCGCGCGAATGACAGTGGTGTAGAGATCGAGCAGCAGCCGGAGCAGGCGATTGCCGGAAAGCTTTCCCAGCGCTCCACCGGTGCCGAGCAGAAGTCCGACCGCGAAGGCGCAGGCCGAGATGGCGACCGTGGAAACCGCACCTGCCAGAAGAACGCCGCCCCATCCCGGAGGATAGGGAGACAGCAGGTCGAGAATGCCTTGTTGTGCGGTCGCCATCGGGATTGCTTACTTCGCGCCGTAAATGTCGAAGTCGAAGTATTTCTTGGTGATGGCGTCATACTGGCCGTTGGCGCGAACCGCAGCGATTGCCGCATTCAGCTTGGCTTTCAGTTCCGTGTCTTCCTTGCGCAGACCACCCGAAACGCCGGCTCCGAGAATTTCCTTGTCGTCGGCGACATCTCCCATCTTGGCGCAGCAATCCTTGCCGCCGTCGCTTTTCAGGAACGCGTCGAGCGCCAGCGAATCGCCGAAGACGTAGTCGATACGGCCGGAGGCCAGATCCTGGAAAGCCTCGTCGAGCGTCTGGTAGGTCTTCTCCTCGGCAGCATTGGCAAAATACTTCTTGTAATATTCAGACTGGATCGTCGACACCTGGATGCCGATGGTCTTGCCCTTCACGTCTTCGGCAGTGGCGCCCGGCTTCTGGTCCTTGGGGCCGATCAGGGTGCTCGGCGTGTTGTAGTATTTGTCGGTAAAGTCGATCACCTTCGAGCGTTCTGCCGTGTTCGACATCGACGACCAGATCACGTCGAACTTCTTGCTCTGGAGAGCCGGAATGAGACCATCCCAGGAAATGTCGACGATCGAGCATTTCTCCTTCATCTCCGTGCAGACGGCGTTCATGAAGTCGATTTCCCATCCGTGCCACTCACCCGAGGCGTCCTTGGCAAAGAAGGGAGGATAGGATTCGTTCATGACGCCGAAGCGGACTTCGGCCTGCGCGGTGACCGCGGAAAGCGCAAGTGCGGCGCCGGCAAAAAGCATGGGGAGCAGTTTCATTCGCAGGATTCTCCTGGTTCGTGTGTCGATGATGGCTGGTGTGGATCAATGGGCGCTGAGACGGGTGAATTCCCGGCAGCGGGCGCTGACCGGCACCCCGAAAACCTGTTCCGGCGGCCCTTCCTCCTCGATCCGTCCCTGATGCAGAAAGAGGACGCGGCTCGAAACATCCCGGGCGAAGCGCATTTCATGGGTGACGATCAGCATGGTCCGGCCTTCTTCCGCGAGATCGCGGATAACTTTCAGCACCTCGCCGACCAGCTCCGGATCGAGCGCCGATGTCGGCTCGTCGAACAGCATGACGGCCGGATCGACGCAGAGCGCCCTGGCAATGGCCGCGCGCTGCTGCTGGCCGCCGGAGAGGAAGGCGGGATAGGCGTCGCGCTTGTCGAACAGCCCGACCTTGTGGAGCAGGGCTTCGGCCTTTTCGATCGCCTCGCGCTTGGACATGCCCATGACGTGCACCGGCGCCTCGATGACGTTTTCCAGCACGGTGCGATGAGCCCAGAGATTGAAGCTCTGAAAGACCATGCCGAGCCCCGTCCGCAGCCGCTCGATCTGCCGCCAGCTTTGCGGCTGCAGCCGCCCGCCGCGACCGGCTTTCAGCACGACGTCCTCGCCGTTGACGGCAATGCGGCCGCGATCCGGCGTTTCCAGGAAATTGATGCATCTGAGAAACGTGCTTTTGCCGGAGCCTGACGAGCCGATGATCGAAATCACATCCGACTTGTGGGCCTCCGTCGAGATACCCTTGAGAACCTGTTGCGAGCCGAAGCTTTTATGGAGATCTTCGACGCGAAGAGCAGGAAAGGGCTGATCCGACATGCAGGGGTCCGGCTGAACTGAGTTTGCGAAGGATAATGATAAAACAACGCGGTTTTTTCGCGCAATTATCACCTATTTTGCATATTATGCGCAAAATAATCTTCCTCGCGCATCGAATGCGGCGAAATCTATGAAATGCCATAAGTGGAATTGGACTGGACAATGGAACAGCTGGATCGTTTTGACCGTGACATTCTCGATATCGTTCAGCGCGACTGCCAGCTGAAGGCCGAAACGATCGCCGAACGGATCGGACTGTCGGTCTCGGCCGTACAGCGGCGGTTGAAACGCCTGCGCGAGGAGGGAATCATCAAGGCGGAGGTCGCCGTCGTCGACCGGAAGGCGACGGGGACATCGATGGTGTTCATCGTCGGCATGGAGATCGAGCGGGACAATTACGACGCGCTGGCGAAATTCCGCGTCTGGGCGGAGAAGCAGGATCATATCCAGCAGGTCTATTACGTCACCGGCGCGGTCGATCTGATCGCTATCGTCACCGCCCGCGACGTCGAGCATTATGACGACATCGCCGCCCTGATCATGGCAGACAATCCGCAAATCCGCCGCATGCACACCAATGTCGTGCTGCGCGACGTCAAGCTCGGCCTGTTCGTGCCGCTGGAATAGCGATCATCCTGTCTCAGCGGCAAGCGACTGGACTCATATAGGACAAAGGGCATAATTCCGGGCGAAAATTCTCGGGAGGACGAGCCTTGACGTTACGACACCAGATCATCGCATTGGCGATCGTCCCGCTCGTCATTTCGATCCTTGCGATCACCACCTTCATCACCTGGCAATCGGCAAATCTCGCCAAGAACAGCATCGATACCTTCGAGCAGAACATGCTGAAGACCAAGGAAGCCGAGATCCTCAATCTGACCAATCTTGCCCTCTCCGCCATCCAGACAATCTATGACAAGGCCGGGGCCGACGACGAAGCCGCCAAGCAGCAGGTGGCTGAGATTCTGACCTCGCTCGACTACGGCAAGGACGGATATTTCTTCGTCTACGATTACGACGGCAACAATATCGTCCATCCGCGCCAGAGTTTCCGGCATGGGCACAATTGGCTCGATCTGACCGATCCCGATGGCGACAAGGTCATTGCCGAACTGATCGCCACGGCACGGGCGGGCGGCGGCCTGCATCAGTACAAATGGCAGAAACCCTCGACCGGGCAGATCGCCGACAAGCTCTCCTTCGTCGTCAGCCTCGACAAATGGCACTGGGTGGTGGGAACCGGCGTCTACCTGGATGACGTCTTTGCCCAGAGTGCGACCGCCAACAAGGTGATGCGCGCCAACATCAGACGGACCTTCGTCATCGTCGCGCTGATCGCCGTGCCCTCGGTGCTCGTCGTGTTCACCACCTGCATGCTGCTGACCTTCCACGAGCGTCGCATGGCCGACGGCCGGCTCAAGGCACTGACACAGCGGGTCATCGACACCCAGGAAGAGGAGCGCACGCGGCTGGCGCGCGAGCTGCATGACGGCATCTCCCAAACTCTTCTCGGCGTGCGTTATGCAATGGACCTCGCCGGCCGCAAAGTCAGGACCAATGTCGACGAGGCTGCACTGACCATCGAGCGCGGCGTCGAAGCGTTGAACGGCGCCATCAAGGAAATCCGGCTGCTCTCGCATGATCTGCGGCCCCGCGTGCTCGACGATCTCGGCCTGAAGGCCGCGCTCGAAGCGCTCTGTCACCATTTTGCCGAGCGGACGGGGATCGAGACGGAAATCGACGCTTCGGCGTTCACCGACACGTTGAAAGCCGAGGCCAACACCGCGCTTTATCGCGTTGCGCAGGAAGCCTTCAACAATGTCGAGCGACACGCAGGCGCCTCGAAGCTTTCGGTCAAGCTCTGGAGCGACAACGGCCGCGCCCGCATGACGATATCCGACAATGGCACCGGCTTCGACGGCAGCAGGGACGGCGCATCCGGCAGGTCGGGCCTCGGCCTGCGCAATATGCAGGAGCGCATAGCCCACTTCCGCGGCCTGCTGCTGATCAACAGCAGCGAGGCCGGCACGACGCTGACGGCGATGATGCCGAGATCGGCCAATCTTGCCGCCGGCAGGCAGGCGGAAGCCGCATGACGGAACGACCCAAAATTAGGGTGCTCTTGATCGACAACCATCCGCTGGTGCTGGACGGGCTGAAAGCCGTGCTCGAAACCTTCGACCATATCGAGGTCGCTGGCACAGCCGGCCTCGCGCAGACCGGCCTCGACATTGCCCGGCAGATCCGGCCGCAGGTGGTGCTCATGGACATCAACATGCCGAAGCTCAGCGGCATCGATGCGATCGAATTGTTTCGGAACGAATTTCCTGAGATCCGCGTCGTGATGCTCTCCATGCATGACAGCCGCGAGTATATTTCCTCCTCGGTCATGCATGGCGCCGCAGGCTACGTCCTCAAGGACGTTTCGACGGACGAGATCGTCGCGGCCATCGAAACCGTCGCCGGCGGCGGCACCTATTTTTCCTCCGGCGTCTTCGATGCGCTGATGGGCGAACGCGTGGAGGAGGGGAGCGATCCCTTGACGCCGCGCGAGCGTGACATTCTCGGGCTGATCGTTGCCGGCAGGAGCAACCGCGAGATCGCGGAAGTGCTCGGGATAAGCTCCGCCACCGCCGAAACCCATCGCAAAAACCTCAAGAAGAAGCTCGGCATCGCCACGACGGCTGGCCTCATCCGCTATGCCCTCGACCACGGCATCGCCTCGAGTGTCGGGGGAAATTCGCGCCTACCCACTTCTGGGTAGACCCCGGTATTTCGCCTCTGCGCCCATCTTGTGGGGATAAAACCAACGCCCTAGGACTCCAGTCACGGCTGGCCAAGCGCCAAGCCGTTGGGAGGAATTCACATGCGTTACATAAGCTTCCGATCCGCCGGAAAAGCTCGAGCGACCCGAACCGGGCCTGCTACCGCCGCCGGCTGACAGACCTGCCTTCCACGCCCGACAACTGGAACATGGCGACCGCTATTGCGGCGCCTGAAAGGTATTCCGACATGGAAAAACCACGTAGCAAGGCAGCGCTCTGGCTGCTGATCATCCCGTATATAGGTCTGCTCTGGCCGGCATTTTACAATCTCCGCGAGCCGTCGCTTTTCGGCTTCCCCTTCTTCTACTGGTATCAGCTTCTCTGGGTGCCGATCACGGCGACGCTGACCTGGATTGCTTATCGGAGCGTGCGCCATGACGACTGACATCAACGGCACGGCGCTTGCCGTCTTCATCTTCTTTTTCGTTCTCGTCACGGTCATGGGCTTCGTCGCCAGCCGCTGGCGCAAGCCCGAGACGCTCGCCCATATCGATGAATGGGGTCTCGGCGGCCGCAACTTCGGCACCTGGATCACCTGGTTCCTCGTCGGCGGCGATTTCTATACCGCCTATACCGTGATCGCCGTCCCGGCGCTGGTCTATACGGTCGGCGCCTACGGCTTCTTCGCGCTGCCCTATACGATCGTCGTCTATCCCTTCGTCTTCATGGTCATGCCGGTTCTGTGGAAACGCGCCAAGGATTTCGGCTATGTGACGGCCGCCGACGTCGTCCACGGCCAATACGGATCGCGCGGTCTCGAACTCGCGGTCGCAGCAACGGGCGTCATCGCCACCATGCCTTACATCGCCCTACAGCTCGTCGGCATGACGGCGGTCCTGAAGGCGCTCGGTCTGCATGGCGAACTGCCGCTGGCGATCGCCTTCATCGTGCTGGCGCTCTACACCTACTCGGCAGGCCTGCGCGCCCCGGCGCTGATCGCCTTCGTCAAGGACATCATGATCTATATCGTGGTGATCGCGGCTGTCGCCCTCATCCCCTCGAAGCTCGGCGGCTACGCCAATGTCTTCGCCTCGGCCGATGCGGCCTTCCAGGCCAAGGGCTCCGGCAACCTGCTGCTCGGCGGCAATCAGTATGTCGCCTATGCCACGCTCGCTCTTGGGTCGGCCCTTGCGGCCTTCATGTATCCGCATACGCTGACCGGCATCTTTGCCTCCAACAGCGGCAAGACGATCCGCAAGAATGCGATCATGCTGCCCGCCTATACGCTGCTGCTCGGCCTTCTGGCGCTGCTCGGCTATATGGGCCATGCCGCCAATCTGAAGCTCGACAGCGCCAATGACGTCGTTCCGACCCTGTTCAAGACGCTGTTTTCGGGCTGGTTCTCCGGCTTCGCCTTTGCGGCGATCGCCATCGGCGCGCTGGTGCCAGCGGCGGTGATGAGCATTGGTGCCGCCAATCTCTTCACCCGCAATTTCTGGAAGGCCTATGTCGATCCCAAGGTCAGCGATGCGGGTGAAGCCAAGGTCGCGAAGGTGACGTCGCTGGTGGTGAAGGTGGGGGCATTGCTTGTCATCATCTTCCTGCCGACGCAGTTCGCACTCGACCTGCAGCTGCTCGGCGGCATCTGGATCCTGCAGACGCTCCCAGCTCTGGTCTTCGGCCTTTACACCAACTGGTTCCGTGCACCCGCTCTGCTCGCCGGCTGGATCGTCGGCTTCTGCGGCGGCACATTCCTTGTCTGGGATGCCGGCTGGAAGCCGCTGCATATGATCAGCCTCGGCGGCGAGCCCTTCACCGTCTACACCGGACTGCTGGCGCTTGCGGCAAACATCGCGGTCGCAGTCGTGCTCAATGCCCTGCTTCCGGCCAAGGTTCCGGCCCGGGCGTGAGTCCAATCAAAGCAAAGGGCGGCAAACGCCGCCCTTTGCAATTTGCTTTCCAGCAGAAGCTGGCGAGAAATCAATCCGATTTAGAACTCTTCCCAATCGCCGGCCAATGCTGCGTTCCCCTGGGCCGCATTTCCCTGGCCCGCGCTTCGCTGAAACGACCTGCCTACCTTGGCAATCATCTGGCGCGCCGGCGAGGACACAGGTTGAGCATGTTGTGCCGCGGCAGCGGGCTGCGATGCGCGCTTCGATGCCACCGCACCCCCGATGCTGAACTGGCCTAAGAGCTGGAACAGCGCGTCGGCTTCCTTGGCGAGATTATGGGCGGCGGCTGTCGCTTCTTCCACCATGGCGGCGTTCTGCTGCGTGCCCTGATCCATCCTGTTGACAGCGGTGTTGATCTCCTTCAGCCCCGTTGCCTGCTCCTGCGAAGCACCGACGATAGCGCCGACATTGCCGTCGACCTGCTGCACCTGTGCGACGATCTCTTCCAAGGCTTTTCCGGTCTCGCCGACCAAGGCGACGCCGTTTTTCACATGACCATTCGAAGCGTTGATCAGCTCCTTGATTTCCTTCGCAGCCTTGGCCGAACGTTGCGCCAATTCGCGCACCTCCTGGGCAACGACGGCAAAGCCCTTGCCCGCTTCACCGGCGCGGGCGGCTTCGACGCCGGCATTCAGCGCCAGCAGGTTGGTCTGGAAGGCGATTTCATCGATGACACCGATGATGCTTCCGATTTCGGTGGCGGAGGATTCGATCTTGCCCATGGCATCGACCGCGCCCCGGACGACGCTGCCCGAACGCTCCGCGCTGTCCTTCGTCTTGCGAACGAGCTGCCCTGCTTCCTGGGCCTTGTTGCTCGAGTCGGCGACGGTGGTGGTGATCTCTTCAAGCGCAGCGGCGGTTTCCTCAACGGATGCGGCCTGCTGTTCGGTCCGCTTGGCGAGATCGTCCGAGGAAGATCGGATCTCCTGTGCGCCGGCGGCGATGGCACTGGCGTTCTGGGCAACCTTCTGCATGGCGGCGCGGAGCTTTTCGACCGCGGTATTGAAGTCGGCTCTGAGCTTTTCCAGGGAGGGGATGAACGGCGTATCGATCTGCTGCGTGAGGTCGCCGTTTGCCAGCGCCTGCAATGCTTCGCCAAGCTGGCCGACAGCGCGGTCGGTTTGCTCGGCAAGAGTGCGGCGTTCGTCTGCATCCTGCTCGAGCCGATGCCGTTCCGCGACAGCCCGCTTGGCTTCCGTGTCGGCTTCCCGCTCCGCCTTTGCCGAAATGGCGTCACGCAGGCCGGCGACGGCGCGCGCAAGCTTGCCGATCTCATCGCCGCGCGCTTCGAGGCGACGGTCGCCGTCGAGATTGCCTTCCGCCATCGCCTTCAGCGAAAGCTGCAGTTTTGCCAGCGGGCCAACGATCGTACGCGCGGTAATCGCAGCCGCAATGATCGAAAGAAGAGCCGCGATACCCAACGCCGTCAGCACCAACGGCTTGAAGCCGCTTGCCGTGCTGCGAACCTCGCCCCCGATCGATTTGTTCAGTGCTTCCTGATAGTCGATGAATTTGTTGATGGCGCCCAGCCAGGAAACGAAGGCCGGCCTTGCCTGTTCGAGCAGGATCTTGCGAGCTGCCTCGCCATCGCCCTTCTCTTGCAACGCAATGATCTGGGCGACCAGGGGATTGGTTTTCGCCTGGATGTCGGCGATCTCGCTCAGAATGGTCTTTTCCTGATCCGTGGCACCCGCCGGCGACGCAACCATCTCCGCCATGCGTTTTTCGTTTTCGGCGTAGGAGGCGGCGAGCTTTTCGATCAATGCCTCGGCCGTCTTGCGTTCATCGGCGGAGGTCACCAGGGTCACGTCGCGAATGGCGATCGCCCGATCGTGCACGCTGCCGCGATAGTTGATGGCAAAGCGCTGTTTGACGCTGTTGACGTCGTTGATCGTCCCGAGATTGTTGTTGATCTCCGCGACCTGCCCTGTCGAGTAGATGCTGAGGCCCGCCATCAGCAGGATCAGAAAGCTGAAACCAAGGGCGAGACGCATCGCGATCCCGAAACTCTTAATGCTGTTCATTCGCGCGCTCCATCGTGTCGGCGAGGTTTAAAGGTGTCTGGACCAGGATCTGTCCCCGAATGCGTCGCCGGGCACCACTGCGCACGTCGCATCTAGAGCCGGGCGAGCGTCAGGGTAACAAGTCGATTTCATGCGGGATTTCGGGATACCTGGCCGGCCATCATGGCGTAGGTGACGATCCTCAGAACGTCGCTCCGATATGCTTAAAAATAGGAGGAGATATTTTAGAGAGTGTAAACGAAGCCGACCGAGCATCATTATGCTGCGCTTTTTGGACATTTTGTCGTATTTTTGGTCCTAATGACACCAACGCCCGCGCCGGAATAGAGTACACTAAGTTGTTGGTTTGAATTGGCACACATTTCTTGTTGCAAACGGTCCGTTTAAATCCGCCTGCCAGCATCGATGTTCAGCGATGAAGTTCGCCGTTAAGCGCAACTCTTTGAGAATTGTTAGAAGTTCTCGCAGACTATGCGGTACGGATAAGGAATAGGGCAGAGGTGGCACAGCAGGCTTCTTCCACGTCAAGGCGCGATCGGAACCTGGCAGCGAGCTGGCAGGAACTGCTGGACAGTGCCGTGCGCCTGGACTGGGAATGCCGCACCGGCGAAGCGCTCGAGGCTGCAGAAGCGGCTTATGAAGCTGCCCTCGAGGCGGGCGATGTTGCCGGAGCCTTGCGCGCCTCGCATCGGCTTGCGCTCATCCATTTCAACAAGGAGACCTTGGCTGAAGGTCTGAAGATCTGCCTTCGCGCCGAAACCTGGCTGCGATATTGCCAGGATCAAGCTGCGATCATTTCCCTTCAGTCGGTCCATGGCGGCATTCTCGTGGCGCTCGGCGATCTGGAAACCGGCTTCGCGCTGTTGATCGACTGCCAGAAACGCACCAAATCCTGCCCGGATCCGTTGGCCAACTGGCGCGCGCGCACCGCCTATGCAGTGGCACTGTTCGATTCGAACGACTTCGACCGCGCCGCCGAGGCGGCGGCCGAGAGCCTTAATTATGCGGAGACGAGCGGTCTGGCCAAGAGCTCCGTGCTGATCGCCCGCTCGATTGCCAGCCGCATGGCGGCGCGCGCGCTCGGCGAACATCGGTTGGCACGAAAGGAGATCGACGCTCTCCTGCTTGCCCGCACTGAGGAGCAGCTGCAGTCGATCTTGATCGAGGCCCAGGCGGAGAAGCTGAGCTACGAGATTGCCGAATGCCATTGTTATCTCGGGCTTCTGGCCTGGACGCGCGGCGAAGACACGGCGGCGGCTGGCCGCTATGTCGCGGCCATTGCCGCCTGTCAGGTCGCGCAGGACGAGGTGCTCGAGGCGGAGACCTCCTATTGGTACGCCTATCTTCTGGCCAGCCAGGGCGCTTTCGATGAAGCGCAGTCGCTGCTTGCCGGCGTCGAGGCGATGGAGCAGGTTCTGGCCGTGCCGCGCATGAAGCTGCGCCATTTCGACATGCGCTTCCGGATTGCCGAAATGGCCGGCGACTGGCGGGCGGCCTTCGACCATCACAGGATCTATCACGAGCTGGTGGTCGAGGATTATCGGCGGCTTGCCTCGGCGCGCGCCTATACGATGAAGCTTGCGCTCGATCTGGAGACCATGCGCCGCAAGGAAGACAGCGCCCGTCTGGAGCGCGAGCGCCTGCTGGAGGAAAATCTGCGGCTTGCCGCCGAACAGCGCGAGGCGGTGCTGGCATCGCGCACCGATCCGCTGACCGGCCTCGGCAATCGCCGCGAATTGCAGCTCCGGTGCAGGGACTGGGCTGATACCGGCGTCACCCACGCGGCCCTGATGCTGTGCGACATCGACCATTTCAAACGCATCAACGACGTCTTTTCCCATTCGATCGGTGATGTCGTCCTTGCCCGCGTTGCCGACTTGCTGGGCGATGCGAGGGCGGAAGGCGGTCTGGCTATCCGCATGGGCGGCGAGGAATTCCTGCTTCTGCTTCCCGGCACGCGAGCCGCGGACGCCTTTGCCGCTGCCGAACGGCTGCGCCTACGGGTGCAGGACCATGATTGGTCCGAGGTCGCTCCGAAGCTCGAGGTCGCCTGTTCCATCGGCCTGGCGGATTGGTCCTTGGCCGAGAGCCTCGAAGCGGCGCTGCAGGTGGCCGATGCAAACCTCTACGCCGCCAAGAATGCCGGCCGCAACCGGTGCGTGGCGCCGGCGAGCTGACACCTTCGCACAGCGGTCGTCAGTCGCGCAGCAGCGGCAAAAGCTGATCGCCCTGCCGCTTGATCTCGGAGAGATAGGGCGTGTCGGACAACACGAAATGCGTGACCCCGAGATCCTGATATTTGCGCAGCGACCGCGCCACATCCGCCGCCGAACCGACCAGCCAGGTGGTGCCGGCGCCGCCGCCGCCGAATTTGCCCGGCGCTGTATAGAGATTGTCGTCGAGAACATCGCCGCGCTCGTAAAGAGCCAGCAGCCGCTGCTGGCCGACGGCAAGCACACGCTGATGATCGTGCCAGCCGGTGCCGTTGTTTTTCGCCATCTCGGCGACCTTCGCCTCGGCGTCGGCCCAGGCCTGTTCCGTCGTGTCGCGGACCAGCGTCGTTATTCGCAGCCCGAATTCCAGCGGCGGGAGGTCGCGGTCGAGCGCCCGGCTCAGCCCCTTGAGCCGTCCGATCCGCTCGCGGACGCCCTCGAGCGGCTCGCCCCAGAAAAGTTGGACATCGGCCTCGGTGGCCGCCACCCGTTCGGCCGCTTCCGAGGCGCCGCCGAAATAGAATTTGGGATGCCGGCGGTTGCCGCGAACCTCGATGCGCGGCACCACGGTGGATTCGGCGACCCGGAAATGGTCGCCTGCAGAGGTGACGTTTTCTTCGGTCCACAGCCTGCGGACCAGCCGCATGAACTCCTTGGTCCTGTCATAACGATGCGCCTGGTCGCCTTCGCTATCGCCATAGGCGGGCAGGTTGTCCTTGCCCGAGACGATGTTGATCCGCACCCGGCCGCCCGTCAGATGGTCGAGCGTCGCCGCCGCGGAGGCGAAGTTCGCCGGCCGCCAATAGCCCGGACGGATCGCAATCAGCGGCTCGAAGGTGGTGGTCCGCGCGGCGAGCGAGGCCGCGACGGTGAAGGTGTCGGGACGGCCCCAGCCGGTGCCGATAAGCGCGCCCTTCCAACCATGCTCCTCCAGCGCTCTCGCGTGGCTGGTCAGCGTTTCCAGGCTGTTGTGGTTGCCGACGGCGGAATCGCCGCGATGGCCGGGCCTGACGTCGTTCGGGATATACCAGAGAAATTCGGAATGATTGCTCATGCGATGCTGCGGTTCTGTGCGGTTGGAAAGGGGACCAAAGGAAAATCCAGCCGAGAGATCATACGGCCGCCTGCACGTCCTGCTCCCGAAGCGTAAAGCCGTTCGGCGGGCGCCCGAGACCGAGATTCTCCCGCAGCGTCGTGCCTTCATATTCGTGGCGGAACAGGCCGCGTTTGCGCAGGATCGGCACGACCTGATCGACGAAATCGGTGAGAGCCGTGGGCAGGATCGGCGGCATGATGTTGAAGGCGTCGGCGGCGCCATTCTCGAACCAGAGTTGCATCGCATCGGCAATCTGCTCGGGCGTTCCGACGACGGTGCGATGGCCGCGCGCGGTAGCGACCGCCAGATAGAATTGGCGCAGTGTCAGATGATTGCGCGAGACCAGGTCGGAAACCAGCTTGAGGCGGCTTTTGTTGAGTTCGGTATCACCCGGCAGGGGAGGGGCGGGATCATCAAGCGAATAGCCGGAAAGATCGACGCCCTTATAGTGGCGGGCAAGGATGTTCCAGGCGATGGAAGGGTGAACGAGGGACTGGATATAGTCGTAATTCGCCTGGGCTTCCGCTTCGGTTCCGCCGAGAACGGGGAATATGCCGGGACTGATCAACAGGTCGTCCGGCCGCCGCCCGTAGCGGGCAAGCCGCCCCTTGACGTCGGAATAGAATTCCTGGGCATCGTCGAGCGTCTGATTGGCGGTAAAGATCATCTCGGCGGTGCGGGCGGCAAGTTCGCGTCCCGGTTCCGATGCGCCGGCCTGCACGATGACGGGATAGCCCTGAACGGGGCGGCCGACATTGAGCGGACCCGCCACCGAGAAGAACTTGCCCTTGTGATTGACGAGATGCACCTTGTCGGGATCGAGATAGACCCCGCTTTCCTTGTCGCGGATAAACGCATCGTCCTCATAGGAATCCCACAACCCCTTCACCAGATCGACGAATTCCTCGGCCCGCTCATAACGATCGGCATGGGCGGGATGGCCTGCGATCGAAAAGTTCTTCGAAACGTCGGCGCCCGTCGTGACGACGTTCCATGCCGCACGCCCCTTGGAGATATAATCCAGCGAGGCAAATCTGCGGGCGAGAAGATAGGGGTCCTCATAGGTCGTCGATGCCGTGGCGACGAAGCCGATATGTTCGGTCACCTGGGAGAGGGCGGCCCAAAGGGTCAGCGGCTCGAAATGAGTGCCCTGGGCGGTGCGGCGAAACGCCTCCAGGTCCTTGGCGCGCTCCCATCCCGCGGGGCTGTCGGCGACGAAGACGAGATCGAATTTCCCGCGTTCGGCGGTCTGTGCAAGCTCCCGGTAGTGATCGATATTGAGGCCGGCGTCGGCCTGCGCATCCGGATGACGCCAGGCGGCGATATGATGGCCGGTCGCCATAATGAATGCGCCGAGCCGCATTTGCCTTTTCGATGTGCTCATTGGCTTTTCCCCAATTCAAATTGCGCCGTGGTGGATGTCACGCTGCCTTGCGGCCCGGGACGTCGACCCCGAGCCGGCCGAGAAGATGGCTTCGAAACTCTGCAAAGCGCGGATCGCCGTGATCGCGCGGCGTCGGCAGATCGATCCTGAGATCCTCGATGAGCCGGCCTTCGTCGAGGACCAGTATCCGGTCGGCCAGTGAAATCGCCTCGTCGACGTCGTGGGTGACAAGCAGCACGGCAGGGCGGTGCTTTGCGCACAATTCCCGCAGCAGGTCGTGCATTTTCAGCCGGGTCAGCGCATCGAGCGCTCCGAAGGGTTCGTCGGCGAGAAGCAGAGCCGGTTCGCGCACCAGGGAGCGGGCAAGGGCGACCCTTTGCTGTTCGCCGCCGGAAAGCTGGTTCGGCCACGCGGTTTCCCGCCCTTCAAGTCCTACCTCCGCCAAAGCCTTCCTGCCGCCTTCCTGGCCGGCGGCGCCGGGCAGACCGAGCGTGACGTTCTGGATGACGCTGCGCCAGGGCAGCAGCCGGGCATCCTGGAAAACCACCGAAAGCCTTTCCGGCGTCTCGAGGGTGCCGCTTCCCTCGACACCGTGATCGAGACCGGCAAGGGCGCGCAGGAACGTGCTTTTGCCGGAGCCGCTGCGGCCGAGCAGGGCAACGAATTCGCCCTCCGCTATATCGAGATCGACGCCGTCGAGGATCGTCTTTGCCGCAAATCGCCGGACGAGGTTTCGGACATGGATGGCGTTGGCTTCGGGTTTCAGTTTGCCAGGGTGCGGCGCCATGAGAGGGCCCTCCGTTCGATGAGACGGACGAGGCCGTCCGAGACGAGACCCAGCAGCACATAGACCACGAGGCCGACGAGGATGACGTCGGTCTGCCCGTAGTTGCGGGCAAGATCGATCATATAGCCGAGCCCGCTGGTGGCGTTGATCTGCTCGACGACGACAAGAGAAACCCAGCAGAGGGTGACGGCGAACCGCAGCCCCAGGAGGAAACCGGGTAAAGCGCCCGGCAGCACCACCTGGAGGATGAAGTCCTTCTGGCTCATGCGCAGCGTCTCGGCCAGTTCGACATAGCGGCTGTCGATGCTGCGCAGCGCATTGTGGGTGTGGATGTAGATCGGCACGATAACGGCAAGCACGATGGTCGTGACCTTCATGCTCTCGCCGATGCCGAACCACAGGATCAGCAAGGGGATCAGGGCGAGCGTCGGTATCGCCCGCTTGATCTGGACCGGGCCGTCGATCAGCGCTTCGCCGATCCGGGAAAGACCGGCGATCACGGCCAGGACCGTGCCGATCAGCAAGCCGATGCTGAGGCCGACCAAAGCGCGCGTCGCCGACGTCAGGAAATTGTCCTGCAGGCGGCCCTGCTCCAAGAGCCGCGCGAAAGCCTCGACGACCGTCCACGGCGCCGACAGGACACGCGGGTCGATCCATCCGAGCGCCGAGCCGGCGACCCAGGCCAAGACCAGCAATGCCGGCCCGATCTGCAGCCCGAAAGGTATCGCCGGGCCGGGACCCAGCCTGCGCCGGGCGCGCGGGCCGGCAGAGCCGAGAAGACCAACCGGCCTTGCCGCGCGTAAACCCGCCGGCGCAATTCTGCCGCCTGACCTCAGGGACAGTTTCGCCCCATCTGCATCCCAAATGATTGCCATGCTTGAAATCTCCTCCTGTATGGAATGGGGGAACGTTACAGGCCCTTTACCAAAGCCGCCGCACCCAGCTTTTCGAAGCGATTGTCGAAAATCTGCTCCACGTCGAAAGGCTTGTTGCCGAGCTCGTCCGCCAGCAGGTTGATCGTTTCCTGATGACGCTTCTTCACGTCGCTCCAATCGGAGGGAACGATCTGCTCCCCGGTCATCTTGACGAGATATTCCCCGTCTTCCTGGCTGAGGCCCTGCTGACCGACGTAATATTCCTTGATCCAGAGGTCCGGGTTGCGGTTCACCCATTCGGTGGCGCGCGCCCACAGGCCGACATATTCGGCGAGAGCGGCCGCCTTGGCGGGATCGTCGAGAACCCATTGCGGCGCATAAAGATGGCCGGGATCATCGCGCAGGCCATGTTCGATAAGGGTCGCGCCATCCGGCCCGTATTGCGTGATGTAGCGCCTGATATAGACGGTGCCGAGCGGTGCGATGTCGACCTGTTTGCTCGCCAAGGCCTTCGGATAGACATCGCCGGTGCTCGGCAATTCCACGAGAGTGACGTCGCTGCTCTTCAGACCGGCAGCGTGAAGCGCGCGCAAGACGAGCGTACCCTGGGCCTGGCCGGGGCTGAACGCGATGCGCTTGCCGCGAAAATCCGCGAGCGTCTTGACGTCGGCGCCGGGTGCGATGCCGAAGCGGTAGATCGGATTGGCGATCGGGTCGCGGCGTTCGCGATAGGCGATGTTGCGGACCGGCAGGTTGTTCCAGTTGGCGAAGATCGAGGGGATCTCGGCCACCGAACCGACATCGAGCGCATGAGCGCGAAAAGCTTCCGACGTCTGCGGCCCGCCGCTGATATTGGCCCATTTCACTTCGAAAGTGAGCTCCTTGTCGAGGCCGGACACTTCGAGGGCCTTCTGCGTGACCGGATCGCCGATCGTCAGCACGGTGCCCGGCGGCACTTTGGCAAGGAGGGGAGCGTCCGCCTGGGCTGCGGCCGGATTGTGAATGGCGCCGAAGCCAAGCAGACTGAACAATGCGATTTTGAATGTCTTTGCCAATGTCATCGTCGATCTTCCCGTTTCGGATTGCTGATTGCAGGAACGATGCACGGTAAGATGGAACATTATCTACTAAATCTATAGACTATTTAATTCAATAATCGCGCCGCCGATAAAAAATTGTCCCAAACTCGGGCCGCCAGAACGATTGGGCGCCCCGGGGAGATTGCCGATGCCCAGACGCAAAAAGGCGCCTGAGCATTTGCCGCAGGCGCCTTGTGGTAACTCCAGTCTTCGATCTTGTCTTGAGGCCGGCAGAATTCAATCGCTGACCTCAGGCAGCGGCCGGCGGGTATTCGTTGGCCTGGAATACGTGATGATGCACCTTGCCGGTGAAGAGCTGCAGGAGCTCGCCGGTGACCTCACGGCTCTCGAAGCGCACATCGGAGCTTAGCGCTGCGCTCACCGCATCCATATCGGGATAACGGATCGCCAGGGCCATGGCATAGACCGGGGCGCCTTCATCGCGCTCCATCCCGTCCAAGACCCGAACCTCCTCGGCGCCTGGAAATTTCGTCCAGAGAGGAACGAGCCGCTCTCTGACAAAGGCGCGGAATTCCTCTTCTCTGCCGGGATGGATTTCGCCTTCAAACAAAGCATAACGAATGATCATAGGTTCTCTTTTCCAAAACTCGCCGGAGCTGGATCGATGGTGAAGCGGGGAGGTGAGGGCGTATCGATCGATACGCCCTGATTGGAGGCTTATTTGCCCCAGATTTTCTTGTATTGATCGCGATAGCCGTTATCGGGATCGAAGCTGTTCTTCGGTCCGCCGTCGAACTCGACGTTCGCGCTGGTCACCACATGCAGCGGCGACACATAGCCCGACCACGGGGCGCCGGCGAAAGCGCGGTTCAGCTCATCGACGAGCTGCCATCCCTGGAGGTTGAGCGGCTCGGCAACGGTGACCGCCTGGAACTGCTTGGCGCGGATGCGCTGATAGGCGCTCTCCGAACCATCGCCGGCTGCGACGTTCACCGGCTTTCCGTCGCCGGCAATGCCGGCCGAGGCAAGCGACGGTCCCATGAAGTCGTAATAGAGGTCGTTGATCGCCAGCGAATGTGTCCACTTGGCGCCGTACTTCTGCAGTAGCGACGTGGTCAGCTGCGGCATGCGCTGGGAGGTTTCGGCGATCGGCGTGTCGACATATTCCAGCACCGTGCCGCCGAGATCCTCGATCTCCTTCTTCATGCGGTCGGCCTTGGCGATCGCGATCGCATAGGTCGAGTCGGTGAAGATGATGACGCCCGGCTTGCCGCCGGCATCGACGAAAGCCCAATCCGCCGCGGATTTCGAGACTTCCATCGCATCGGTGGTGACGTTGGCGAAAACGCCGACTTCGGGAACCGGACCGACGGCCGAGGCGGCGTGCCAGGAAACCATCGGAATGCCGGCCGCCTTTGCCGCTTCCATCGCCGGCTTCTGCTCGACCGCGTCGAAGCCGTTGATGATGATGCCGTCGGGCTTCAGCGCCATCGCCTGGCCGAAGGCAGCCGTCCGTCCGCCGATCGAGCCTGCGCCGTCAAGCGCCTTCACCGTCCAACCCAGAGCGCCGGCCGCTTCCTGAACGCCGTTGACCACGCCGAGAATGCCGCCGTTCTTCATATCGCCAGCAAGGATGACGATGTTCTTTCCGCTAGCGCCCTTGGGGCCGCTCGTCGGGCCATCCCATGCGCTCACTTTGGACGCATACTTGTCGACCACGGCCTTGGCGTCGGCCATGGAATCGGCCATTGCCGGCATGCTCAGCATAACGGCGACGGTTGCGACCGTTGCCTGCAATAAAGTCCTGCGCTTCATGTTCACTCCTCCATTTTGTTTGTTGTGGAATGCCGGTGAGCCGGCATCCTCATTTGGATGCGGGTGTGATCCTCCTCACAGCTCCGCGCTTGCGCTGGGCATAACCTGCAATGCCGATGGCAATCAGCAGGGTTACGCCGTTGAACAGCGGCTCGACGAAGAACGACCCGCCGAATTGCTGAATTCCCGATATGCCGACCGCCAGGATGATGACGCCGATCAAAGTGCCCCAGACGTTTACCCGCCCCGGCTTGATCGTCGTCGATCCGAGAAATGCGCCGACCAGCGCCGGCAGCAGATATTCAAGACCGACGCTCGCCTGGCCGATGCGCAGCTTCGAGGCGAGAAGGACCCCGGTCAGAGCGGCTAGCAGGCCGGAGGTGACGAATGCGCCGATCACGAACTTGCGGACCGGAATGCCATTGAGGGCCGCAGCCTTGGGATTGGCGCCGATCGCGTAGAGATACCGGCCGATCGGCAGGTATTCGAGCACGACCCACATGCAGATGGCGATCAAGAGCACGTAGAAGCCGGTGATCGGCAGGCCGAACAACATGGTGCCGTTCAGCGCATAGAAACCCTCCGGCAAGACGCCGACCACCTGCCGCCCGCCGGTGTGCCAGAGCGCAAGCGCGTAGAGAACCGTTCCCGTGCCGAGCGTGGCGATGAAGCTGTCGATCTTTGCCACTTCGACCAGCAGGCCGTTGATGAAGCCGGTGAGGACGCCGAGCGCCAGAACGATGATCACGGCGACCGGCCAAGGCAGGCCGTAAGCCGTCTGCAGACTGATGGCGAGAATATGCCAGAGCACGATGCCGTAGCCGACGGTCAGGTCGATGCGGCCCGATGCCATCGGGATCATCGCGGCGAGCGACAGAAGCGCGATGATCGCCTTGTCGGAGACGATCGAGCGAACGTTCAGCAAGGTCGGGAACGTATCCGGCAGAAGGATCGAGAAGATCACGATCAGGCCGAGGGTCAGGATCACCAGCCCGTAAACCGGGATCAGGCGGCCGATCTTCTGGCCTGTGGACAAGCCGGCCATTTCGCTCTTGGTCGGCTCCAGCGCGGTGGATTCAATGGATTGCATGGCTGTTCTCCCGATGGCTCAAGCCGCTTCCGATGCGGAGGCGGCTGTGATGACCGCCTCCGTTGTCAGAGCGCTTCCAGTCAGTTCGCTGACGATTTTGCCGCGCGAGAAAACCAGCGCGCGGTGGCAGATATGGGCGATTTCCTCGAAGTCCGTCGAGACGACGACGACCGCAAGACCGGCCTCCAGCGCCTGGGTGATCAGGCGGTAGATCTCGGCGCGTGCGCCGATGTCGACGCCGGCGGTCGGGTCTTCGGCGACCAGCAGCTTGCGGCCGGTCGCCAGCCAGCGGCCGACGACGACTTTCTGCTGGTTGCCGCCCGAGAGCGCCTCCACCGGCAGATCCGGATCATTCGGACGCAGGCCGACGGTGTGGCCAATCGCATGGGCAAGATCGGCTTCGCCGCGCGGCGACAGGAAGGAGAAAAGTCCGCGGCCGACGGCGCCTGGATTGAGGTAAGTGTTTTCCCGAATGGAAAGCGACAGCGCAACAGATTCCTCCGTCCGGTCACGGGCGATCAATCCGATGCCCGACGCCATAGCCTGCCGTGGGCTGGAAAGGTCCGGCGCCTGGCCACGCAGCAGAACCGAGCCGTTGAAGGGTTCGCAGCCGAACAGCGCCCGGCCGATCCGTTCCTGGCCGGCACCGCGCAATCCGACCAGCCCAAGCAGCTCACCCTCGCGGATATCGAAGGAAATCGGGCTTGTGCCGGCGCAGACGAGGTCGCGAACCTCAACGATCGCCTTGCCGGGCTTGATCTCGCTCTTCGAGAAGAGACTGTCGCCGCTGCGGCCGATGATCATCGTCACCAGTTCGTCGGGCGTGGTCTCGCTGACGGGCTTCTGCCCCACCATGCATCCGTCGCGAAGCACGGCGACGCGATCGGCGATGCGGAAAATCTCGTCCAGCCTGTGGGAAACGTAGATCATGCCGACGCCGCGCTCCTTCAGGGGGCGGATCGCATTGAACAGCCGATCGACTTCGTCGGCGGGAAGGCTCGCCGTCGGCTCGTCGAGCACCAGAACGTCGGCCTCCACGGCAAGCGCGCGGGCAATGGCGACAAGCGATTTTTCGGTGCGCGACAGGGCCGAGACCCGCGTCGTCGGATCGAAGTCGCAGCCGACCAGCTTCAAGGCTTCCTTGGCACGCGCCTGCGTCCTGTTCCAATCGATCACGCCGCGACGCATCGAGAAACCCTGTGACAGGCCCATGTTCTCGCCGACCGTCATCCACTCGATCAAACCGAGATCCTGGTGGATGAAGGCAACCGGTTGCCGCTCGTTCGGCTTCGGCGGGCGATGATGGTAGCTCTGGCCGCGGAAGAGGATATCGCCGGTATCCGGCTTGTAGATGCCGGCAAGCGTCTTGATCAGCGTCGACTTGCCGGCGCCGTTTTCGCCCAGCAGCGCAAGAATCTCGCCCTCGCGCAGATCGATCGAGACGTCACGCAGGGCCTGCGTGCCGCCGAAGCTTTTGGTGATCGATTGGAACTCCAGCAGTCTCTTGGCTTCCACTGTGGCTCCTCCCAAAGCTGCGGTTGTCATTGGCTGTATGTTATCGATAACATTCGGGGATGGTCAAGCGGAAAGATGACAATCTCGAATTTCGAATGAAGATTGACGTCAGCCGGCCTGAAGCCCGTCGAGAAGGCGCATCATCTCGGCAGAGTCCTTCGGCCCAAGCCCGGCCGCGCAGAGCAGTCGGTGAATTTCGACCACCGCCCCGGTCATCGGCAATGGTGTCTTGGTCTTCAGCGCAAAAGCCTGAAGCGAATCCAGGTCCTTCAGCATGTTGTCGATTCTTCCTGTCGGGGAGAAATCGCGGGCGGCGAATTTTGCCATGAATTCCTGCAATATTCGGCTGTCCGCCCTGCCGCCGGCAAGGGCTGCCGGAATGGCTGAGGGATCGACGCCGCCGGCCTCGGCAAGCTTGACGGCTTCGGCGACCGCCTGGAACAGCACGGCGCAAAACAGCTGATTGATCAGCTTGGTGGTCTGCCCGGCGCCGGATTGGCCCATCAGAGTATAGTTGGCGGCAAGATGCCGCATCACCACGCGAGCCCGTTCGAAATCCTCAGGGCTGCCGCCGGCCATGATCGTCAGCTTTCCGCCGAGCGCGCCCGGCACGCCGCCGGACAACGGGCAATCCACCCATGCCATGCCCGTTTCCGCACGTAGCCGCTTCGCCATATCGGCCGTCTCGGCCGGATCGATGGAGGACATGTCGATCAGCAGCTTGCCTTCGCTTGCCGCCGCCGCAACCCCCTTCTCGCCGAAGACGACAGCTCGGACGATGCTGGCGTGATTGAGGCTGAGCACGCAGAATTCCGACGCTGCAACGGCATTCTCCACGGAACCCGCCGCGCGGGCGCCCTTGGCTGTGAGTGCCGCGACCTTTTCGGCATCGAGATCGAAGACCGATACTTTGTGCCCGGTTTCGATCAGTCGCGTGACGATCGCCGTTCCCATGATGCCCGCGCCGATGACGGCGACGTCTGCTCTATAGTCATCCTGCATGATTATCTCCTCCCTTGACCGCCACACCGCTCAGCCCTTTGCAAGCCAGCGCCACAATATCCTCCAACGCATTCTCGATCGCCACCGTCACCACGCCGGCTTCACCGGTCGGCGGCTCCAGCGTCTGCAACTGGCTGTCAAGCAGCGACGCCGGCATGAAGTGGCCCTGACGGGCCTGCATCCGCGACAGCAACAGATCGCGCGTCCCCTCCAGGAAAACGAAGGTCAGGCGCCCGCCCGCCGCCTGACGCAGCCTGTCCCGATAGGTTTTCTTCAGCGCCGAACAGGAAATCACCAATCCCTGCGCCGCCTTTTGCGCGGTGTTAATTTCCTCGCCGATTCGGTCGAGCCAGGGCAGCCGGTCGGCGTCGGTGAGCGGTATGCCCTCAGCCATCTTCTCGACATTGCGAGCCGGGTGGAGTTGGTCGCCTTCCACAAACCGCATGCCGTTTCGAGCCGCGATGCCCGCTCCGACCGAGGATTTGCCGCAACCGCTCACACCCATGACGACGACGGCCAGAGGCAGCGATTCTTTTTCGAGCTCCATCGTCGCGTCTCTGTCAGAGGCAGGTCGTGATGCCGCCGTCGACATACAGCGTGTGGCCGTTGATGAAGGACGAGCCGCGGCCCGCCAGGAAAACGGCGGCACCCACCAATTCCTCGACATTGCCCCAGCGCCCGGCCGGCGTCCGCTTCTCGAGCCAGGACGAGAATTCGGGATTGTCGACGAGCGCCTGGTTGAGCGGCGTCTTGAAATAACCGGGCGCGATCGCGTTGATCTGCAGGCCGTGCTTGGCCCAGTCGGCGCACATGCCGCGCGTCAGATTACGCACCGCACCCTTGGTTGCCGTATAGGGGGCAATGCCCGGGCGGGCGAGTTCACTCTGCACCGAAGCAATGTTGATGATCTTGCCCTGACCGCGGGCGATCATGCCTTTGGCGGCTGCCTGGCCGACGTAAAACACGCTGGAAATATTGGTGGTCAGCAGCAGTTCCCATTTGTCCGCCGGAAAGTCTTCCAGCGGCGTGCGAAACTGCATGCCGGCATTATTGATCAGGATGTCGAGCGGCCCGATATCGGCCTCGATCGCATCAATGCCCGCTTTGGCGTCATCCTTGCTGGTCACGTCGAAGATGGCGGCATGGGCAGACAGGCCTTGAGCCTTGAGACTTTCCACTGCGCGTTTGACGCTTTCGGGCGTGCGGCCGTTGATGATGACCTCGGCGCCGTACTGCGCCAGGCCCTCTGCCAGCGCATAACCGATCCCCTGGCTCGAGCCGGTGATCAGGGCAAGCTGCCCGGTCAGATCAAACAGGTTCTTCATGCAAATAACTCCTCCGGTGTCGCTGCGAATGACGGCTTATACCGCCACTTCAGGTGAAACTCACTTGACATCGCTTCTCCGGATTATATGTTATCGATAACATAATCAACTGCCAAAATGCGGGATGGAGACGGAATGCCTGACGTAGAGATCTTGATGACCGGAGCTTATCCGGAATGGGATATGGTCGATCTGGAGGCGAAGTATCGCGTTCACCGCCTGTGGGAAGCCGCAGACCGGCAGGAACTGATCGCAAGGGTCGGCAAGGATATTCGCGCCATCGCGACGCGCGGCGAACTCGGCGCCTCCGCCGAGCTGATGAAGCAATTGCCGAAGCTGGAGATCGTCTCCTGTTACGGCGTCGGCACCGACGCCATCGACCTCTCCTATGCCCGCGCCAACGGCATTCGCGTCACCAACACCCCTGATGTGCTGACCGAAGATGTCGCCGATATTGCCATCGGACTGCTGCTTGCCACGGCGCGGCAGATCCCGCAGGCCGATGTCTTCGTCCGCGCCGGCCAATGGGGCAATGTCCCCATGCCGCTGGTGACGCGGGTCTCCGGCAAGAAGGTCGGACTTGCCGGCATGGGGCGGATCGGCAAGGCGATCGCCAGGCGGGCTGCCGCTTTCGGCTGCGACATCTCCTATTTCGCCCGCAATAAGGACACGGATGTCGCCTATGCCTACCAGCCGGACCTGGTGGCACTTGCCGATTGGGCCGATTTTCTGATTGTCATCGTCCCGGGCGGGCAGGGGACCATGAAGATCATCAACGCCGATGTACTGAAAGCGCTCGGTCCAAACGGCATGTTGATCAATGTTTCGCGCGGAACGACCGTCGATGAAGAGGCGCTGATCGCAGCCCTTCAAGACGGCACCATCCAGGCCGCCGGCCTCGACGTCTTTCTGAACGAACCGAAGATCGATGCGCGTTTCCTGGCGTTCCAAAACGTGGTGTTGCAGCCCCATCATGGCTCCGGTACGGTCGAAACCCGCAAGGCCATGGGCCAGCTGGTCAGAGACAATCTCGCCGCGCATTTTGCCGGCAGCCCGCTTCCAACTCCCGTCGTGTGAGGGTTTCTATATGAAAGCCATCGTCATTCATGCCGCCAAGGATCTCAGGATCGAGGAGCGCGAGCCGGAGGTTGCGGGAGAGGGGCAGGTTGAGATTGCCATCGAAGCCGGCGGCATCTGCGGCTCCGACCTGCATTATTACAATCATGGCGGTTTCGGCACCGTTCGCCTGCGCGAGCCGATGATCCTCGGCCACGAGATCGCCGGCACGGTCAAGGCGCTCGGTGCCGGTGTCAGCGATCTTGCCGTCGGCGACCGCGTGGCGGTGTCTCCGAGCCGGCCGTGCAATCATTGCCAATATTGCCTGAAGGGACAGCAGAACCACTGCCTCAACATGCGGTTTTACGGCAGCGCCATGCCGATGCCGCATATTCAAGGAGGCTTTCGCCAGCGGCTGGTGGCGGAGCGCTGGCAATGCCACAAGGTCGCCGACGGCATCTCCATTCACGAGGCGGCCTTCGCCGAACCCTTTGCCGTGACGCTGCATGCGGCCAGCCGCGCCGGATCGCTGCTGGGCAAACGGGTGCTCGTCACCGGCTGCGGCCCGATCGGCATGCTGGCGATCGTTGCCGCGCGTGTTCTCGGCGCCCGCGAAATCGTCGCGACCGATGTGACCGACAGCGTTCTGGCAATCGCCCGCACCAGCGGTGCGGATCGGACGATCAATGTTGCCACCCATGCCGCTGATCTCGCCGCTTACGGCGCCGACAAGGGATATTTCGACGTCATGTTCGAGGCGTCGGGCAATGAGCGGGCGGTGCGCGCCGGTCTGGAGGCGCTGAAGCCTCGCGCCGTTCTCGTGCAGCTCGGCCTTGGCGGCGATGTCTCCATTCCGCAGAACATGATCGTCGCCAAGGAAATCGAGATGCGCGGGACATTCCGCTTTCACGAGGAATTTGCCCTTGCCGTCGAACTGATCAACGCGCGCCGCGTGGATCTGAAACCGCTGCTGACAGGTGTTTTTGCCATCGAAGAGGCCGTCGCCGCCTTCGAATTGGCCAGCGACCGCAGCAAGTCGATGAAGGTGCAGATCGCCTTCTGACATCGGCGCCCATTATTGGGCGCCGCGATCCGTGCTTTCGCGCAGGACCACTCTATAGCCCGTCAATGTGATCTCGTCGCCGGTCGCCTCGCCGCCCGCCTGCAACGCATCGAGCAGCCGGGCGGCCGCTTGGCGGCCGATGCCGTAACAGTCGACATTGATGGTGGTGATGCTGGGATGACAGATCGACGAGATCTCGTAATCGCCGAAGCCGGCAATGGCGATATCTTCAGGCACGCGCATTCCCCGGCGCTTGCATTCCATGATCGCGCCGAAGGCGGACAGGTCGGAGACGCAAAGAACGACTTCGGTATCCGGCCAGCGCTCCAGGAGGCTGACGATCGCCTGGCCGCCCTGTTCCATGCTGATCGGCGGCACGCCGAAGGAAATCGCCCGCCCCGGTCCCAAACCCAGTTCCTCGACGGTCCTCAGAAAACCGCTTCGCCGCTGGCTGCCGCGCGTATCGCGCGCCGTCGTACCGCCGATATAGCCGAACCTGCGATAGCCCTGGCTCGCAAGCGCCCGCACCAGCAGCGACATCGCCTCGTTGTTGGAAAAGCCGACGACATGATTGATCGGCTCTTCCGGAATTTCCCAGGTTTCAACCACCGGAATGCCGGCCTTATCAAGCATGCGCCGCGCCCGATCGGTATGAGAACCACCTGTCAGGATGATGCCTTCGGGGCGGCGGCGCAGCATCGCCTCGATCAGCTTTTCTTCTTTCTCGGCGGAATAGTCGGTATAGCCGAGAAGAAGCTGAAGGCCGGTATCTTCCAGGGCATCGGTGATGCCGCGGGCGGTGTCGGAAAAATTCGAATTGTTGATCGAGGGCACCAGCGCCGCGATGAAACCGCTGCGCCGAGAGGAAAGACTGCCGGCCGACAGGTCGAGCACATAACCCAGCGCATCGACGGCTTCCATGATGCGCTTTCGGGTCTCTTCGGAAACGCTCGCATCCTGCCGAAAGGCGCGCGAAACGGTCATGGCAGATACGCCGACATATTTGGCGACCTCGGCCATCGTCAGTTTTTGGGCGTCGCCTCCCTTGAGACGCTTGTCTTTTGGCTCATCCTCGTTTTTCACTGGGCTCCGCTTTCAAAACAGCTTCCGAGTTGGGCAATTCAGCACACGATAAAGTTATCGCTATCATCGCACAATCGATATTATCGCAGCAATGCCGCCTTCCACAGTTCGCCGATGTCTGTACGAACAGCGAAAAACAGGGCATTATGATATCGATAACAATTTGAGATGAGGGAGCATCATGTTCGGAGAAATCGAGGGGACGGGGTTCGAGGTTCTCGACCCGCGCTTTGAAAGCTGTTTCGTCGGCCATGCCCGCGTCGAGCGGCTTTGGACGGGCGGTCGCTGGCTGGAAGGACCGGCCTGGTTTGCCGCCGGGCGCTATCTGGTCTTCTCGGATATCCCCAACAATCGCATGATGCGTTACGACGATACCAGCGGGCATACATCGGTCTTCCGTTCGCCCAGCAACAACTCGAACGGCAACACGGTCGACAATCAGGGACGGCTGATCACCTGCGAGCATCTGGCGCGCCGTGTCACGCGAACGGATTTCGACGGCGGGATCACCGTGCTGGCCGATCGCATTGCCGGCAAGCGGCTCAATTCTCCCAACGACGTCACCGTCAAATCCGACGGGACGATCTGGTTCACCGATCCAAGCTACGGCATCCTCCACGATTATGAGGGCGACTACGGCGAAGAGGAAATCGGCGGATGCCATGTCTATCGGCACGATCCGGCGACAGGCGCAACCGACCGGGTGGCCTCCGATTTCGTCAAGCCGAACGGGCTGGCTTTCTCGCCTGACGAAACGGTGCTCTATATCGCCGATACCGGAGGAACGCATCTGCCCGGCGGCCCGCGTCATATTCGAAAGCTCGCCGTATCCGGCGATGGAAGGCTAACCGATCTCGGCATCTTTGCCGAATGCACAGCAGGCTTTTTCGACGGCTTTCGCGTGGACCGGAAGGGAAGGATCTGGACCAGCGCCGGCGACGGTGTGCACGCTTATGACCCGGATGGCACGCTGCTCGGCAAGATCCATATTCCCGAGATCGTCTCCAATGTGGCTTTCGGCGGCGAGAAACGGAACCGCCTCTTCATTACCGCCACTACGTCGCTTTATGCCGTCTATCTCACGGCCAACGGGTCAGCTCGGGGATAGAGCGCGCCGTCGTGCCGGTCTCCGTTGCGGCGTTATGCGTGGTCGACACGGGGCGCCTGCCGGCAAACATAAGGCAGTCCGCTCCTTTTTCTCTCTTCGTTGCCCAACAATAAAATCAGTCCACGACCTGAATTAGTGGGTGTCTGTTTCATACTGTGGGCTGATTGACCATTGTCAGTCCCTAGACTGAAGGCGAAGCTCCTCGTTCCACTGAAAATCCAGCTTGATCTTCAAACGCCCCCCAGCAGAGGCCGCCTTCCCAGGCGGCCGCTGCTTTGCGGTGTTTCCTTCTTCATCACTGGCTAAGTCCATCAGCCAACCGGACGAGACCGAGGAAATCCGATCTGTAGCCGAAGGGATCAGTGCCTCGCGATGCCGCGGCGAGATTGGCAATCGCCTGATAGGAATAGGCATCCAGCGCCGTGATCCGGCTCAGTTTCTGGCCGAAGGCGGCGACGGCCACCGAGAAGCGGACGTCCCCGGGCGCGGCGTCGACGGTGGCGACCGTGTTGCCGTCGCCGACAGGCGTGGTGATCAGCGCGCTCTTGTCCTCGCCCGGCCGCTTGTAACGCATCTTGACGAAGGCAAGCTCGCCCTGATGCGTGCCGTCCGATGTCTCGGCCGGCGCCTTGCCGGCTGCGCCGTAACGCAGGTCGTCGTTCATGACCGCGGGGCTTCCCTTGGGCGTGATCTCGTAGATCGCCGTGACGCTGTGGCCGGAGCCGATATCGCCGGCATCGACACGGTCATTGTTGAAATCCTCGCGGTTGAGGGCGCGCGTCTCGTAGCCGATCAGCCGGTATTCGGCGATCCGTTCCGGGTTGAACTCGACCTGGAACTTGACGTCCTTGGCGATCGGAAACAGCGTCGACCCGGCCTCTTCGACCAGCGTCTTCTGCGCCTCCGCCAGCGTGTCGATATAGGCGGCACTGCCATTGCCGTTCTGCGCCAGCGTCTGCATCAGGGAATCGTTGAGATTGCCGCGCCCGAAGCCGAGAACGGTGAGGAAGATGCCGTCCTTGCGCTTCTCCTCGATGATGCGCTTCAGATCCTCGTCGCTCGACGGGCCGACATTGAAGTCGCCGTCCGTCGCCAGCATCACCCGGTTGACGCCGTCCTTGACGAAGGCCTGTTTGGCAAGATTATAGGCCGCCTCGATGCCTTCGGCGCCGCCGGTCGAGCCTCCGGCCTCCAGCCTGTCGATTGCCGAGAGGATCTTCGATTTCTCCGCCACCCGCGTCGGCTCAAGCACCGTGCCGGCATTGCCGGCATAGGTGACGATCGAGACGGTATCGTCGGCCTTCAGCTTGCTGACCAGAAGACGGAAGGCGCTCTTCAGCAGCGGCAGCTTGTCCGGCTCGTCCATCGAGCCCGAGACGTCGATCAGGAAGACGAGATTGGCATGCGGCGCCGTCGCCGGCGCGATGTCATAACCCTTGATCGCCACATGCATCAGTTCCGTGTCGTGATTCCACGGTGTCGGCATCACCGTCACGGTCGCCTTGAAGGGCTGATCGGCCTTCTCGGGACCCGCCCAGTCATAGGGGAAATAATTGATCATCTCCTCGACACGAACCGATTGCGGATCCGGCATCGCCCCGCCCGTCAACGACCGGCGAACGAAGGAATAGGAGGCACTGTCGACATCGGCCGAGAAGGTCGAGACCGGATCGGTCGCCACACTCTTGATCGGATTTGCCGCAGCATTGGCAAAGCGTTCGCGGCTGGGATCGAGCTGAATCTGCATACGCCCATCTGCCGGCGGAACAGGTGAGGGGGCAACGGCCATCGGCTCAGCCAATAGTTGGCCCTGAGCAACCACGCCGGGAGCAGCCGGCGCAGCCCGTTTTGCCATGCCAAGTGCCGCGGCGGAACCCTCCGACTTGTTCTTAAGAGTGGCGATCTCGCCGGCATCGAATTCAGCGCGCAGCTCCGCAGCGGACTTTGCGGCCTGTGGCTGCTTGTCCTGCAAGACTTGAGTGCTATCAGCCGCCGACGATTGAGCCGGCCGATTCTCTTCGGCCGGCGCTTCGGAAAGCCTGGGTTGGGCCGGTTTCGGCATGTCATTTTTGGAAACAGTGCCGGCGATCTTTTCCTGGTCGACGATCGGTTGGTTGCGAGCCAGCTCGAGGGTGAGATAGCCGGCGGCGGGAATGACGAGCAGCGTCGCAAGGGCTGAACCGGCGAGGAATTTCTTATTCACAGCAGAGCTCCATATCCAGTTGATGATGGAGCTTGGACGCCAGCCTTTCGCATTTCCTTGGGCTGTCGCTGCATTATTTTCTGCGCTGTCGAAGGCCTGCATCGCCGCGGCAAGGGCGCGTGCTCGCGCCTCCGGATCGGCTGCCGGCGGGGTGAGGCGGGAGAGTTTTTCGAGTTCCTTGTCCATCATACCTCTTCCTTGCCGAGCATGGCCTTCAGCCGCTTGCGCGCCTCGTGGACCTGCCAGGACACGGTCGTTTCCGAGCAGCCCATGACATCGGCGGCGGCCGAATGGCTGAGGCCTTCGCCATAGACGAGCAGCACGGCGTCGCATTGCCGTTCCGGCAAAGCGCGCACCGCCGCCCATAATTCGCTCGACAGCTCGTCGTCGTTCCCGCCCGGTGCATCCGGCTGCGGTTCGGCGGCGTAAGCGCGGAATGTCTGCTCTTCCCGTACAAGTTTGCGTCTATGGTCGCGGGCGGCATTGAGCGTCAGCGTGTAGAGCCACGTCCTGAAGCGGCTGGCGCCGCGAAAGCCGCGGATGGCCGCGCCGAGCTTGACGCAGACCTCCTGGGCGATATCGTCGGCGTCGGCGGAGCTGCCCGACCATCGCCATGCCGTCGCGTGGACGAAATCATAATGGCGCGAGACCAATTGCCCGAAAGCCTCCCGGTCGCCCCCCTGCGCTCGTTCTATGAGCTCCGCATCCAATGCGCACCTACCCCCAAGCTATCAAGCACGATGCTATTTCGGGATTGAGACGTTTCTCCAGTGGCTTTCCTTGGGTCGACGATGAAAAAATATCGGATTTTTTTTTACAAGCCGCAAAGCCTTGAAATGCAGGATCAAAATAAGCAAGCATCGCGACATCCATGGGTCGCGGCCAGACAGATTGCCTCCGCCGCAAAGGCGCATGATGGGGTCAGAGTCGGCCAGGGACGTCAATCCGCAGTCCCAAATCGAAAGGACCCTGCATGTCCGCTCCATCGCCTGTCCCCACCGAAAAAGGCATTCTGCAGTTTCTCCAGATTTGCGATAGTGTCTATCCCACTGAGGCCGTCGAAGCGTCGGTCGAGCAGCAGCGGCATTGGTACGATGCGCTTTGCGCCCGCTTCGACCGCCCGCTGCCCCCGGATTTGATCTTTGCGGACGGCATGGTCCAGCGCATACCGATCCGGCGCTACCGTCCGCGAAAAATCGTCAGCCGAACCATTCTGCTCTATCTCCATGGCGGCGGTTTCGTCGTCGGTTCGCTCGAGAGCCATCACGCCATCTGCGCCGAGATCGCCGATTTTGCCGGCGCCGAACTCGTTTCCGTCGATTACCGGCTGGCCCCTGAATATCGCTGGCCGGCACAGACGGATGACGGCTTCGCCGTGCTCAGACATCTGCTTGCCGCCAATAACAAAGTCGTGCTGATCGGCGACAGCGCCGGCGGCAACCTTGCGGCAGGCCTTGCCTTGCGGGCGCGCGACGAGGACCTCTCCGGCATCGTCGGCCAGGTGCTGATCTACCCCGCGCTTGGTGGCGACCTCGATGCAGGTTCCTATGTCGAAATGGCTGCCGCACCCGGCCTGACGACGGCCGATGTCGCCTATTATCGCGAGATTCTGCAGGCGCCAGCAGGAAATGAGATCGCCGCGCCACTCCAGGCGTCTTCTCTTGCCGGGCTGCCGCCGGCCTTCATCACGGTCGCGCATTTCGACCCCTTGAGAGACGACGGCCGGCACTATGCCGCCCGGCTCACGGAAGCAGGCGGAGAGGTCTGGTTCCGGGAGGAGCCGCAGATGGTGCATGCCTGGCTGCGCGCCCGTCATATGAGCGATGGCGCCCGCGATGGCTTCCATGCCGTCTGCGAGGCCGTCCGGCATTTCGCAGCGCCCTGACGATCACATCAGGTCGCGTGAGATCCGCTTCTCGGCAAAGATCTTTTCGAAGATCTGCACGTCGTCCTCGAAAGCGGTGACGACGGCGCTGACGATCCAATGGGTGGCGGTGCAGGCAATCCGCGCCGTTGCCACGGTGCGCACGAACCAGCCGGGGCGGCGCATGTCGCAGGTCCAGGTCGACACACCGGTCATCGACAACGGATCATCCGGTGAAATCGACCAGACTTCCTCGCGCAATTGCCGGGTCGACAGGCCCGTCTCAGGATGTTCGTAGAGCCCGGTATCCTCGTGAATGCGATAGTCCGTCCGGTTGGCCGAGAGGTTGCGAACGACCTGGCGCTCCGTCGCCGCCGCGGCATGCTCGATATATTTGGGCAGAGGATCGGGATTGGCCGGCTCCTTGATTTCGATGCGGCGATGGTCGCCGAGCACCGGCAGCCCCAGGCCGAGCGATGCCATATCGATCTCGATCCCTTCATCTTCAGGCGGCGGCAGAATCATTGGCCAATAGGCGGTGGAAAGCGAAAGGCGGATGCGATGCCCCTTGCGGAAGCGATAACCGCAGGCATCGAGCACGAGACGGATCGACACCGTCTCACCCGGGATCAGCGGCTTGGGATCGGCATTGCCATCACGGTGGGTGAGATTGACGACGCCGAAGGCGACCCGCATTGCCGTGCCATCCGGATGGACGTCGATCAGCCGGGCGCAGAGATTGCCGCCCGACGTTCGGGATCGCAGCGCCAGCGTCAGCACCGGCCGGCCGAGATAGTCGCAATCGCCGGAAAGCGGCATCGTATCGAAGACCAGTGAGCCGGCATCGTCCGAGCGCTGATCGATCGCCATTTCGGCGTCGGGCTTCAGCGTGAAATATTCACCCGACGCAGTGCCGGTATCGAGCGGAGAGTGGAGGTAGACGGGATGTTCGGGCGCGTGCGGGATCGGCATGCCTTCCGTCAGCCTGCCGAATTGCTCGACGTAAAAACACTGCATGCGCGGCGGCGTCCAGGCATCCTTAGCGATCCAGAAACCAGGATCGCTGTTGCGGCGCGGGGCAGGGCGGATGGCATCGAGGATATAGGCACGGGCCTGCGGCAGCCTGTCGATGCCGTTGGCCTCGCCACGCAGCCACTTGTTCCACCAGGCGATCGCTTCGGCATGGAAATCGGCGCGCGGTTTCGGCCAGGCGAAATGCGGATATTTGTGCACCCAAGGGCCTATCAGCGCCTTGGCTTTGTCACCGAGGCCTTCGACCGCCATCAGCGGCGTATTGCGGTAGCCGTCGGCCCAGCCGGCAATGACCAGCGTGGGAATCTCGACGCTGGAAAAATCCTCTGAGATTGAGCCGTGACGCCAGAAATCGTCGCGGCGCTGATGGCTCAGCCACTCCTCCATGAGAAAGGGTTCGCCCGCTAACCGCTCCAGCCACATTGCCTTCCAGCGCTCGCCGGCAAGGGCAGGATCCGGCGGGCGCGACTGGTAGCCGAGCATCGTCGCCGCCCATGAAAGCTGGGCGGAGAGATGGCAACCGTTCTTGTAGTGGATGTCGTCATTGTAGCGGTCGACGGTCGAGGCGATCGAGATGATGGCCTTCAGCGCCGGCGGGCGCAGGGCTGCGACCTGCAGGCTGTTGAAGCCACCCCAAGAGATGCCCATCATGCCGGCCGCGCCGTTCGACCAAGGCTGCGCGGCAATCCAGGCGATCAGCTCGCAGGCATCGGCAAGCTCCCGCTTGGTATATTCGCCGTCGATGACGCCGTCGGATTCTCCCGATCCGCGGATATCGACGCGCACGCCGGCAATGCCGGCGGCGGCAAAGACCGGATAGGTGGATTCGTCGCGGGGGCTGGTTCCGTCGCGCTTGCGGTAGGGCAGGAATTCGAAGACGGCGGGAACCGGGTCTTCCGCCGCGCCGTCAGGCATCCAGATGCGCGCGGCAAGCCGTGTTCCATCCTTCAGCGTGATCCATTCATTCTCGATGGTGGTAAAGCCGCGGGACGTCATGTCTGTTCCTTTCAATGACCAGCGCTTTCCATGCGCCGGGTGGCAAGCACGCGTTCCAGCCAGCCGATTTCCATTTCCGGCACGGATTTCAGAAGCAGATCGGTGTAATCGTCGAAGGGCGGCGACAGCGCCGTCGATTTCGGCCCGAACCGCACCAGCTTGCCGCGATGCATGACCGCCACGCTGTCGGCGATCGCCCGGACGATCGCGATATCGTGGGTGATGAAGATATAGGACAGCTGCTCCTCCTCCTGCAGACGGAGCAGCAGCTTGAGGATACCTTCCGCCACCAGCGGATCAAGCGCCGAAGTCGGCTCGTCGCAAAGGATGAGTTCGGGTTTGGCCGCAAGCGCTCTGGCGATCGCCACGCGCTGCTTCTGGCCGCCGGACAGTTCGGCCGGATAACGATCGATGAAGCCGTTGCCCATTTCGATCTGGTCGAGTAGCTCCTTCACCCGGGCGGTTTTTTGAGCGCCTCTCAGGCCGTAATAGAAGGTCAGCGGCCGGCCGATGATGTCGCGAACCGTCTGCCGCGGGTTCATCGCCGTATCGGCCATCTGATAGATCAGCTGGATGCGCCTGAGGTCGTCGTTCGGCCGGCTCTTCAGACCCGGCATCAGCGGCTTGCCGTCAAAGACGATGCGCCCGCTGCTCGGCGGCAACAGGCCGGTGATGACGCGCGCGAGGGATGATTTACCCGAACCGGATTCGCCGACGACGGCGAGCGTCTGCCCCTTCGGCACATGCAGCGAGACATCGTGCAGTACCTTGAAGCCATTGGAATATTCGGCGCTAACATGCTCCACCTTCAGCAGGGCTTTGGACTGGTCGGCGGCTTCCTCACGATAGGCCTGCCTGACATTGACCAGCGCCCGGGTATAATCTTCCCGCGGCGCTTCGATGATCTGCCGCACGCTGCCATATTCCACCTGCTTGCCGTGGCGCAGAACCATGATGTCGTCGGAGATCTGGGCAACGACGGCAAGGTCATGGGTGATGTAGAGGGCCGCAGTATGGGTTTCCTCTATGGCATGCTTGATCGCCGCCAGCACGTCGATCTGGGTGGTAACGTCAAGGGCTGTGGTAGGCTCGTCGAAGACGATGAGTTCGGGGTTGGAGCAGAGCGCCATTGCAGTCATCGCGCGCTGCAGCTGTCCGCCGGAGACCTGGTGAGCGAAGCGCTCGCCGAAGGTTTCGGGATTGGGCAGGCCGAGCACGCGGAACAGATAAAGCGCCCGCTTGCGCGCCTCCTCCCTGGTCATCAAACCATGTTTGAGCGAGGCTTCGATCACCTGGTCGCCAAGCCTGTGCGCCGGATTGAAGGCGGCGGCGGCCGATTGCGCGACGTAGCAGACCCGGGCGCCGCGGATTTTCCGGATGCCGTTCTTGCCCAGCGTCAGGATGTCCGCGCCATCGAGCCGTACCTCGCCGCCGGTGATCTCGGCGCCGCCCCGGCCATAGGCGAGCGCGGAAAGGCCGATCGTCGACTTGCCGGCGCCCGATTCGCCGATCAGGCCGAGAACCTTGCCTTTCTCTAGGTCGAAGGACACGCCGTCGACGATCGTCACCCGCTTGGGCGCTTCGCCAGGCGGATAGCTCGTTGCTTCGATCTTCAGATTGCGGACGGAAAGAAGCTCAGGCATCGCCGCGCCCTCCCTTGAGGCTGGATGTGCGTTTCAAGAGCCAGTCGACGACGAGGTTGACGCAGACGGCGAGCACGGCGATCGCCGTGCCCGGCACCAGCGCTGCCGATATGCCGAAGATGATGCCGTCCTTGTTGTCCTTGACCATGCCGCCCCAATCGGCCGCCGGCGGCTGGATGCCGAGGCCAAGGAAGGAAAGCGTCGACAGGAAAAGGATCGAGAAGGCGAAACGCAGCCCGAATTCCGCAAGCAGCGGCGACAGTGTGTTCGGCAGGATTTCGCGAAAGATGATCCAGAGCTTGCCTTCGCCGCGCAGCTTGGCTGCCTCGACGAATTCCATCACCGCGACATCGAGCGCCACGGCACGGCCGAGACGGTAGACGCGGGTGGAATCGAGGATGGCCATCACCAGGATCAGGACGATGATGTTTTGCGGCAGGACCGCAAGCACCACCAGCGCGAAGATCAGCGTCGGGATCGACATCATCAGATCGTTGAAGCGCGACAACGTCGTGTCGATGATGCCGCGCGAGACGGCGGCGGTAAAACTCAGGATGATGCCGAGAGAGAAGGAGATGATGGTGGCGGCTGACGAGACCAGGAGCGTCGTGCGCGCGCCGTAGATCAGGCGCGAGAGGATATCGCGGCCGAGATTGTCGAGGCCGAAGATATAGTGATCGTCCGGCAGCTGCCAGACGTCGCCGACGACCTGCGTCTCGCCATAGGGGGCGATCCAGGGTGCGAAGAGCGCGAAGATGAAGGCGATGGCAATGCCGGTCATGCCGATCCAGGCGGTGATGGGGATGTCTCTTGCTCTCATCGCGGATGCCTCAGCCGGGGATTGGCGACGATCGCGAGAATATCCGCCGTCATGTTGAGGAAGATATAGACGGCCGCAAAGATCAGGCCGCATGCCTGCACCACAGGCATGTCGCGCACGGTGACCGCGTCGACCATATATTGCCCCATGCCGGGATAGACGAAGACGACTTCGACGACGACGACGCCGACCACGAGATAGGCGAGGTTCAATGCGACGACATTGATGATCGGCGCCAGCGCGTTGGGGGCGGCGTGTTTGACGATCGAGCGGAAGCCGCTCAAACCCTTCAGTTCGGCGGTCTCCATATAGGCCGACGACATGACCGAGAGGATCGCGGCCCGGGTCATGCGCATCATATGCGCGAGAACGACGAGCACGAGCGTCGCGGTCGGCAGCGCGATCGCCTTCAGCCGCTCGACGAAGCCCATGCTGTCATAAACGGTCGCCGGAAAGGTCGCCATGCCGAACTTCACCGCGAAGAAGAGGATCAGCAGGTAGCCGATGAAGAATTCCGGCAGCGAGATCGCCGCAAGCGAGATCACATTGATGATCTTATCCGGCATGCGGTTGCGGAAATGCACCGAGAACATGCCGAGACCGACGGCGAGCGGCACTGATATCACCGCCGCGAAACCCGCCAGAAACAGCGAATTGCCGAGGCGCTTGCCGATCTGTTCGCTCACCGAGTTCTTGCTGGCCCAGGAAGTGCCGAAATCCCCCTGAACGGCGTTGCCGAGCCATTCGACGTAACGCGTGGTCACCGGACGGTTCAGCCCGAGATCCTGACGAATATTGGCGACGGCCTGCGGTGTCGCGGACTGGCCGAGATAGGTGGTGGCAAAATCGCCGGGAAGGGCTTCCAGGCCGCCGAAGATCAGGATGGAGACGGCAAAAAGCAGGACGATGCTGAGCACGAAGCGCTCGAGGATGAGGGCGAGCAGCGGAAAACGCTGCCGGAACCTCAAGCCGGGCAAGATATTGCTCGGGGCAGGATTGGTCATGGCGGAGGCCTCTCGTAAAACGTCGGGAGGACCGCGGGAGTTGATCCCACGGTCCAGGCTTCGTCGGAGATCGAAGGGCGTTGGCCCCTCAGGCGTCCAGCCAAACGCGGGTCGCGACATAACCGTTCGACATGTCGTTGCCGATGTCGTGGACGTAACCCTTCACCTGCTTGGTGGAGGCGTTCACGAAATCGTTGAACATCGGCAGGATCACGCCGCCCTCGTCACGCACCATCATCGCCATGGTGCGGTACATGTCCTTGCGCTTGGCTTCATCAAGCTCGGAGCGGGCCTGCAGCAGCAGCTTGTCGAAGTCGGGACGCTTGAACCGGGTATCGTTCCAATCCGCCGTCGAGAGATAGGCGGTGGAATACATCTGGTCCTGCGTCGGCCGGCCGCCCCAGTAGGAGGTCGAGAAGGGCTGGACGTTCCAGACATTGGTCCAGTAGCCGTCGCCCGGCTCACGCTTGACCTCGATCTCGATCCCGGCCTTCTTGCAGCTTTCCTGATAGAGCACGGCGGCATCGACGCCGCCGGGGAAGGCGACTTCGGACGTGCGCAGGAGCACCGAGCCGCTATGGCCCGATTTCTTGTAGTGGAAGGCGGCCTTGTCGGGATCGTAAACGCGCTGCTCGATACCTTCGGGAAACAGCGCATAGGTGCTGTTGATCGGGAAGTCGTTGCCGACCTTGCCGTAACCGCCGAGGATCTTCTGCACCATTGTCTCGCGGTCCATAGCGTATTTGAGGGCCAGGCGCAGGTCGTTATTGTCGAACGGCGCCTTGTCGCAGTGCATGATGAAGACGTAATGGCCGCGGCCGGCGGTCGAGAGGATTTCTACATTCGGCGCGCGTTTCAACAGGTTGACGGTCTTCGGGTCGACGCGGTTGATGTAATGCACCTGGCCGGACGAAAGTGCTGCGATGCGGGCGGTGGCGTCGTTCATGCCGATGACCTCGATCGAATCGACATAACCCCGATCGCTGCGCCAGTCGTCCTTGTTCTTTTCGAAGGTGGCGCGGACGCCGGCCTCGAAGCTCGTCAGCTTATAGGGACCGGTGCCGATCGAGGCGAGGGGATCGTCGACGCCGCCGTTCGGCTGGATGACCAGGTGGTAGTCGGAGAGCAGCAGCGGCATATCGGCATTGCCTTCGCTGAGCGTCAGGACGAGATTGCCGCCGTCGGCCTTGATCTCCTTGATTGAGCCGAGAACGCCGAGCGCGCCGGATTCCGATTTTTTATCGGTGTGGCGCTTCAGCGTCGCAACGACGTCGTCGATCGTCAGTTCCTTGCCGTCGTGGAATTTGACGCCCTTGCGGATCTTGAAGGTCCAGGTGACCGCGTCCTTCGAGGCTTCCCAGGATTCGGCAAGCGCCGGCACGGCGGCACCGGTCAGCGGGTCGGATTCAACCAGCATGTCGCCCCAGCAGCGGCCGACGCAGAACATGAACTGCGACAGGAATTTCGCCGGGTCCTTGGAATCGGTGGCGGCCCCGCCTTCGAGACCGAGCTTCAGGTGGCCGCCGCGCTTCGGTTCGGCGGCTTGCGCACTTTCGGTGAAGAGCTTGTCGGCGACGGCAAGTGTGATGCCCGCCGCCATGGCGCGTCCCATGAATTCGCGGCGGCTGAGACCGCCCGCGGTGACGCGGCTTGCGAGATATTTCGTATAGTCGTTCATTCCCCAGTTCCTTCTTTGTGGTGCGTTGACAGAACTTCCGGGCAGGATCGCAGGCGGTTTCCTCTCCACCTCCGGTGCCCGCATCATGCGGGAAACATTGCGGTTGCTGCCGCCTCCTTATTGTCCTTTCCAGATAGGGTTTCGCTTCTCGGCGAAGGCCCGTGCGCCTTCCAATTGGTCTTCGCTCGAATAGAGCCTGTCGACGGTCGCAAACTGCCGTTTGGTGATCTTGTTCATGGCAGTCTGGAACGTCGAACCCTCCGCTTCACGCACGATTTCCTTGATGGCCGCATAGACGAGCGGCGGCCCGCTTGCGAGCAGGCGGGCAAGCTCCCAGGCTCTCTCCATCAGCCTGCCGGCCGGCAGGATCTCGTTGACGAAGCCCCAGCGATGCGCTTCGTGAATGTCGAGCCATCGTCCCGTCAAAAGCATGTCCATGGCGATATGATAGGGGATGCGCTTCGGCAGCTTGATCGACGCCGCATCGGCAACCGTGCCCGAACGGATTTCCGGCAGGGCGAAACTCGCATGTTCGGCGGCGATGATCAGGTCGGCCGAAAGGGCGATCTCCAATCCGCCGCCGCAACAGATGCCGTTGACCGCTGCAATGACCGGCTTGTTGAGGTCGCGCAGTTCCTGCAGCCCGCCGAAGCCGCCGACACCGTAATCGCCGTCGACCGCATCACCGGCGGCTGCCGCCTTCAGGTCCCATCCGGCGCAAAAGAACTTCTCGCCGGCGCCCGAGACGATGGCGACGCGCAATTCAGGATCGTCGCGGAAATCCCGGAAGATCAGTCCCAGGGCACGGCTGGTGGCAAGGTCGATGGCGTTCGCCTTCGGCCGGTCGATGACGACTTCGAGCACGCCGCCGTCATGTCGTGTGCGAATGCAGTCGCTCAACCTATGCTACCTCCTGCGCCGTATGAGGGCATCGACTGCGGCAACACCGCGCCCTTCGGGAAGAACCATCAACGGATTAATGTCCAGTTCCTCCAGGCGTGCCGCGTTCTTTACGACATAATCTGCCGCTGCTACGATAGCGGCGACGGCGGCGTCGAGATCGCCTTTTGGCCGCCCGCGATAGCCATAGATCAATTTTGCCAGTTTGAGGCGCAAAATCGCCGCGTGAATTTCGGCTTTCGTCGCCGGAAGCGGCAAGATGACGGAATCCTCAAGCAATTCGATGAAGATTCCGCCCGCTCCCAAGGTGAGCGACAAACCGAAGACGGGATCGCGAATGGCGCCGACGATGAGCTCGGCGACCGGCGGATCGATCATCTTCTCGACGAGATAACCGGCATTCGACGTCATTTTCGCCGCCGCGCTCGAGACCGCCTGACTATCCCGGAGGTTGAGCGCAACGGCGCCGGCTTCGGTCTTGTGCGCAATGCCGAGACCCTTCAGCACGACGGGGAATCCGAGCCGTTCGGCCTGCTCCGCCGCCTCATGGGGAGAAAAAGCCTGCAGCCCCCGGGGAACGGGGAGGCCGCAGGCAGCAAGCTCCGTCTTCGCATCGGCTTCCGTCAGCGTCTCGATCTCACCGTCCATGGACGGCACGTCGAGCAGCGGCAGGGGAGGCGGGGCTTGCCAAGCTTGGCCGATGCCGGCAGCGACCTCCGCTGCAACCATGGTTTCGTCGATGCCTGAGAAGGCGACGATTCCATTGGCCATCAGCCGATCGGCAACAGATTCGGGCATATTCTCCGGAAGCGTCGCGAGAAGGCCGGCCAGCGCACCGGTGGCAGTGGCAGCAGTGATGACCGCATCTGCCGTCATTGCCCATTCTGACGCATCGCAGCGGTCGCACCGCGGGAAGTCGAGGACGACCAGATTGAGGGCATAACCGCCTTTGAACATGGCGCTGAAGGCTTCGGTCTGGCGGGCGAAATCACCCCACACGAAAGTGTGGTAGTCGAGCGGATTGGAAAGCGTCACCATCTCGCCCAGCACCCGCCGCAGACGCGGCAATTGCTGCGGCTTCAGCGCCGGGAATTCGATATTGCGGCCGACGGCAGCATCCGCCATCAGCGAAGCTTCGCCGCCCGAGCAGCTCATCGACGAGATCGACTGGCTTGGCAGGGGGCCGGCGACATGCAGCAGCTTCAGGGTTTCGAGCAGGGCCGGTAGGCTCTGGACACGGCCGATGCCAAGGCGGGCAAGCACAGCATCCGCCACCGCATCGCTACCGGCGAGCGAAGCGGTGTGCGACACCGCGGCCTGTTTTGCCTGCTCAGATCTGCCGACCTTCAGCACGACGATCGGCTTCTTGGACTGGCGGGCAATGGCGGCAAGGCGTTCGAGGCCGGAGAGATCGCCGAAACCTTCGACATGAAGGCCGATCGCGGTGACACGCGGATCCTCGATCAATGCGCAGGCGACGTCGGCAAGCGATGTCTGCGCCTGGTTGCCTGCCGTGACCACATAGGCGATCGGCAGCCCGCGGGTCTGCATGGTCAGGTTGATGGCGATGTTGGAAGACTGCGTGAGGATTGCCACGCCGCATTCGATGCGCTTCATACCGTGCTGGTCGGGCCACAGCAGCGCGCCGTCGAGACCGTTGATCAGCCCGTAGCAATTGGGTCCGAGGATCGGCATCTCGCCGGCCGCCGAAAGCAGCGCCTGCTGCAGATCGGCGCCATCGGCAAGTTCTGCCGTCGCTTCGCTGAAGCCCGATGCATAACAGACCGCGCCGCCCGCCCCGGCCGCAGAAAGGCTGCGCACGATCTCGACGGTGAGCGTCCTGTTGACGCCGACGAAGGCGGCGTCCGGAGCCGAAGGCAGATCGGAGACCGAGCGATAACACGGCCGCCCGAGCACCTCGTCGAGTTTGGGATGGACGGGCCAGATCTTGCCTGAAAAGCCCATGCGATCGCACTGTTCGATCACCCTGCGCGCCTCGCGGCCGCCGAAGACGGCGATCGTTTGCGGTCTGAGCAGGCGGTCGAGCGGGCGGGATCTCATCGGTTCATGCTCCCAAAGGCCGAAGCAGGTCGCGGCTGATGATATGCCGCTGAATTTCCGACGTGCCGTCCCAGATGCGCTCAACGCGGGCATCGCGCCAGAAGCGGGCAAGCGGCAGGTCGTCCATCAGGCCCATGCCGCCGAAGATCTGGATCGCCTCATCCGTCACGCGGGCGAGCATTTCGGAGGCATAGAGCTTGGCAGAGGCGATCTGCCGGTCTGCCGGAAGGCCGGCATCGAGCCGCCAGGCGGCTGACAGTGTCAGCCACTCGGCCGCGTCGATCTCGGTGATCATGTCGGCAAGCTTGAACGAGACACCCTGATTGGCGCCGATCGGCTTGCCGAACTGCTTGCGTTCGGCGGCATAGGGCAGGGCCATTTCGAAGACGCGCCGCGCCCGGCCGACGCAGGTGGCGGCCACCGTCAACCTTGTGCCGTAAAGCCATTGATTGGCGATATCGAAGCCGCGATGCACTTCGCCCAGCACCTGGGCTTGGGGTATCCGGCAATCTTCGAAGCTGAGCGTCGAGTTGTGGTAACCGCGATGCGAAACGGAATCGTAGCCCTTGCGGATCTCGAAGCCCGGTGTGCCGCGGTCGACGAGGAAGGCGGTGATCTTCTTCTTGATCCCCTTCGGCGTTTCCTCTTCGCCCGTCGCGGCAAAGACGATGACGAAATCGGCGACATCGGCATGGGAGATGAAGTGTTTCGTGCCGTTCAACACGAAGTCACCGCCGTCGCGGCGGGCGGCACATTTCATGCCGCGCATATCGGAACCGGCATCGGGCTCGGTGATGGCGAGCGCGTCGATCTTGTCGCCGCGCACCGCCGGCAGCAGATAACGCTCGCGCTGTTCACCCTCGCAGGCCATCAGGATGCCGGAGGGCCGGCCGAAGAAAACCGTCAGCCCGAGCGAACCGCGCCCGAGCTCCCGTTCGACCAGCGTGAAGGTGACATGGTCGAGGCCGGCGCCGCCGATCTCCTCGGGAAAATTGCAGGCGTAGAAGCCGAGATCGATGCATTTGCGCTGGATCTCGCGGCCAAGTTCCGGAGGGACGAGGCCGGTCCGCTCGACCTCGTTCTCATGCGGATAGATCTCGGTCTCGACAAAGGCGCGAACCGTCTCGACGATCATTTCCTGTTCTTGGCTGAGACCGAAATCCATGCCGTATCTCCTAGCGTTTCTGGCCGACGTAACGGCCAGCACCTTCGGGCAGCGCCAGTGCCGCATGGGCGCTGGCGATTGCCTTCACCTTGTCGAGCACGGCGACCGGCGCCGGCGTGGCCTTGCCCGCCTTGCTGTCGACATGCAGCAGCATCTGCTCGGCGGTTGCGAGGGGCTCGCCCGTCGCCGTGTCGCAGAGGGTATGGAAGAGATGCAGCCGCTTTTCGTCGACCGACAGGATCCGGCAGGTCGAATGGATCGCCTGGCCGAGCTTTGCCTCGCCGAGATGTCGGATGTGGCTTTCCACCGTATAGTAGCTCTGCCCCGCCTCGACATAGGCGAGATCGACGCCGATCAAGCGCAGCAATGCATCCGATGTATCGCCGAAGACTTGCAGATAGCGGTGCTCGGTCATATGGCCGTTATAGTCGACCCAGGCGGGGCTGACCTTCGTCTCGACGAGCCTCAGCGGCTTCGACGGGTCGAAAGACTGAGGCGCGCCGCCGCCCTCCGCCCAGAGCGATTGCTCGAAATCCTTCAGCAGCTTGCCGGCGCCCCAGCCCTTGCCGCCGTCGCCGCCCTTCAGCGCCTGCAGGATGCCGACGAGGTTTTCGTCGCGGATGCGTTCGAGCGCGCGGATCGAGAGGCCGTCCGCCTGCTCGTCGGACTGCCGGCCGATCTTTTCGATCAGGGCGTCGTCGAGATCGACGACATCGGTGAGCTTGGTCCAGGGCCAGGCGAGGCAGGGACCGAACTGGGCGAGGAAGTGGCGCATCCCGGCCTCGCCGCCGGCGATACGGTAGGTCTGGAACAAGCCCATCTGCGCCCAGCGCAGGCCGAAGGAGTAGCGGATAACATCATCGAGCGTCTCGACGGTGCAGATATCGTCATGGATGAGCCACAGCGCCTCGCGCCAGAGTGCTTCGAGCAGCCGGTCGCCGACGAAGGCTTCGATCTCCTTGGCGATGTGGACGCCCTTCATGCCGATCGGCGGCAGTCTTTCCATCGCCGCCTGGATAGTCGCCGGCGAAGTCTTTGCGCCGCCGACGATTTCGACCAGCGGCAGCAGATAGACGGGATTATAAGGGTGGGCGACGAACAGGCGTTCGGGATGCGTCATGTCGCGCTGCAGATCGGTCGGCAGCAGCCCCGACGTAGACGAGCCGATCAGCGCATCCGGGCAGGCCGTGGCATCGATCTCGGTCAGCACGCGGCGCTTGAGATCGAGCCTCTCCGGCACGCTTTCCTGGATCCAGTCGGCGTCAGTGACGGCTTCTGCGAGCGTCGGGCAGAAGCGCAGCCTGCCTCGCGGCGGCAGCGGTGCGCCGGTCAGCATGGCATAGGCTTTTTCGGCATTGGCGATCACCTCGCCGACGATGCGGCCTGCTTCCGGATGCGGGTCGAACACATCGACGTCGATGCCGGCCAGCAGGAAACGGGCGATCCATCCGCCGCCGATGACGCCGCCGCCGATACAGGCCGCCTTGCTGATCTTGGTCATGATATCCTCAGCGTTTCGTCAGCTTCAGCTTCTTGCGGACATCTTCCGGTCCGATGATGCGCGCGCCCATGCCCTCGACCACCTGCACGGCCTTTTCGACGAGCTGCGCATTGGTGGCGAGCTGGCCCTTGCCGACGAAGAGGTTGTCCTCCAGGCCGACGCGCACATTGCCGCCGGCCAGAACCGCCGCGGCCGGATAGGCCATGGCGTTGCGGCCGATCGAAAAGGCCGAGAAGGTCCAGCTCTGGGGCAGGTTGTTGACCATCGCCATGAAGGTGTTGAGGTCGTCGGGCGCGCCCCATGGAATGCCCATGCAGAGCTGGATCAGTACCGGGTCTTCGATCAGGCCTTCCTCGGCGAGCTGCTTGGCGAACCAGAGATGGCCGGTATCGAAGGCCTCGATCTCCGGCCGCACGCCGAGATCCGTCATCTTCCTCGCCATGGCCCGCAGCATGGCTGGCGTGTTGGTCATGACATAGTCGCCGAGGTTGAAGTTCATCGTGCCGCAGTCGAGCGTGCAGATCTCCGGCAGGCATTCGGCGACATGGCTGACCCGCTCGCTGGCGCCTGCCATGTCGGTGCCTTTCGGATTGAGGGGAAGGGGGCTTTCGACATTGCCGAAGACCAGGTCCCCGCCCATGCCGGCGGTGAGATTGAGGACGACGTCGATATCGGCCGAACGGATGCGGTCGGTGACTTCCCTGTAGAGATCGTTGCGGCGGCTGGCAGCCCCCGTTTCCGGATCGCGGACATGGCAGTGAACAACGGCCGCCCCAGCCTTGGCGGCGTCGATCGCGGAATCCGCGATCTGCTTGGGAGTGATGGGAACATGGCTGGATTTGGAAACCGTATCGCCGGCGCCGGTGACGGCGCAGGTGATGAAGACATCGCGGTTCATCGCAAGAGGCATGATTTTGTTCTCCCCGTCTTGTCAGGCATTACGCGGCAGGATCGGCGGAGATGCTTTGCATTATCGGAAGTCATTGATACATTATCGGAACTAGAGGGAGGTGACCTTGCTGCTGCGATCAACGGAACGGCTCGATATCGACCTTCTCGTCCTGCCGGAGACGAACCTGATCCTGATCGCTTCGGTCATTGAGCCGCTGCGCGGCGCCAACCGCATCGCCGGCAGCGAACTCTATCGCTGGCGGCTGTTGACGCCGGACGGCGCGCCGGTGCCGACCACCAGCGCGATCGCCATTCCCGCTGAGGGCACCTTCCGGGCGACGACCGAGGAGACGCCGCTTTTCGTGCTGGCCAGTTACAACTGGCGCCGCAGCGCGACGCCGGCACTGAAGATGCAGCTCTCGCAGGCGGCCCGTCACCGCACGATCATTGCCGGCATCGAGTCCGGCACATGGCTGCTGGCCGAGGCAAGCCTGCTCGACGGGCTGCCAGCGACCGTCCACTGGGAGGATTACGAGGATTTTGCGCTGGCCTATCCCGAGGTCAGGGCCGTCAAGGATCGTTTCGTCATCGACGGCAAGCGGCTGACGACATCAGGTTCACTGCCGACCATCGACCTGATGCTGGAGGTGATCCGGCAGCGGCAGGGTTATTCGCTGGCGCTCGAGGTCAGCCGGCTGTTTCGTTACGAGCAGCCTTCCTTCCATGTCGACGAACCGCTGTCCGCCGCCTCGGCAGGATTGCGTATGCATGACCCCCGCGTGGCACAGGCGGTGCGGCTGATGGAAGAGCATATCGAGCAGCCGCTGATTCTCACGCGGCTCGCCCGCAGGATAGGCGTCAGCGCCCGGTATCTGCAGGATCTTTTCCAGCAGAGTATCGGCGCGCCGCCGCATGTGCATTATCTGGCGCTGCGGCTGAATGCGGCGCGGCGGAAAGTGATCGAAACGACAGCCTCCTTCGCCGACATCGCGGCGGCGACCGGTTTCAATTCGGCCTCGGCCTTTGCCAGAAGCTACCGGGCGAGTTTTTCCGAGAGCCCGTCCGACACCCGGCGTCGCCTGCGCCGCCGCATCACGCCATCGCCGGCGCCGCCATAGGCTGGAAGGCCTCGCGCACCATCTCGGCGAGTTCCCGAACGGCCTCGCTGGAACGGAACGTGCTCCGGCGAAGCACGACCTTCGAGGAATCGACCGGCGGAAAGCCGTCTTCGGCGGTCAGTTCCCGACAGCCGGGCGGGATGCTGCTGCGGGAGAGCGTGGTGACGGCAAGGCCTGCGGTCACGGCGTTCTTCAGCCCCGAGCCGGTATCGGCGATGAAGGCGATCCGGTAGCTGCGGCCGATCTGTTCCAGCGAGCGGAGCGCAAAATCGCGCGACCAGGTGGAATTGCGATAGGTCGCAACGGGCAGCGGATCGATGTCGTGCAGCCGATGGACCATCGATGTGACCCAGACTGTGGGATCGATGCACAGGACCTCCCCTTTATTCTGATCGCTCCAGTCGAAAACGACGGCAAGATCGAGTTCGTCCCGTTCCAAGGCGGCGAGGTTGCGGACCGTATAGTCGCAGGACACCGTGACCTCGACCGCCGGATGGCGCACGGCGAAAGCGGCAAGGGCTGCCGGCAGCACCGTCTGGCTGTATTCCTCGGGAATCCCGATCCGCACCGGCCCGTCGAGCGGCTTGCTGCGGATCGTCGCGGCGGCCTCGTTGAGGAGATCGATCACCCTGCGGGCATAAGGCACCAGTTGGATGCCCTGGCGGGTCAGTAGCACCCCGCGGGCGCCGCGCTCGAAAAGGATCTCGCCGATCGCCCCCTCGAGCCTCTTGATCTGAGTGCTGACGGCCGACTGCGTCCGCCCGATGCGCTGGGCAGCAGCGGAGAAATTCGACGTCTCGGCGACGACCAGGAAGGTCCTCAGAAGGTCGCTCTCGATTGGTTCATGCATGAGGCAGCCATAGAAAAAATCGATAAGAGCTATCTCTACTATTCGTTTGTCTTATGTCAATTGCTGGCGCAGAAATGAGCGGCGTTCGACTTCCTTCTTTGAGACCATCTGCGTGACCATTGAAAATCCGACCACGCGCCTCGCAGGCAGCGAGCACGAGAAGGGTGTGCTTCTCATCGTTGCCGCGACGCTCGCCTGGAGTGCGAGCGGCGTTTACTCGCGGCTGCTGACGACCGACGTATGGACGGCGATCGCCTGGCGGTCGTTGTTCGGAGGCCTGTTCCTGCTGATCCCCTGCCTTTTCCTCGAAGGGGGCATCTCGCGGCGGCAATGGCGTTCCGTCTTCCATCCCTCCGGTCTTGCGATGATCGCATGCCAGACCTTCAGTCAGGGATGCTTCATCGGGGCGCTCTACATGACCACCGTCGCCAATGTGACGATGATCTATGCAACGACGCCCTTCATTGCGGCGCTATTCGGCTGGCTTATCCTCAGAGAGAGGGTCGCCAGGCGGACGCTGATCGCCGGCGCCGTATCCCTCTTCGGCGTCGGCGTCATCGTCGCCTCGTCGATCGGCGGCGGCACCGGCTGGGGAGACCTCTTAGCGCTCGGCATGACCGCGTCCTTCGCGCTGGTCATCATCATTCCACGCATCAATCCCGGCGTGCCGAGCCTGCCGCCGACCGTCGTCAGCGCTTTCCTGACTCTCGTCATCTTCGCGCCGTTCGGTTCGGTCGGCTCGCTCGACCTGCACAACTGGATCGTTCTTGCCGCCTTCGGCGCCACCAATTTCTCGCTGGCGCTGGTGCTCTTCCTCGCCGGCGCAAAGCGGATGCCGCCGGCAGAAGCGGCGCTGATCGGCACGATGGAAATCGTGCTAACGCCCTTCTGGGTCTGGCTGCTGTTTTCCGAGCAGCCTCCGGTCGCCACCTATTTCGGCGGCGCGGTCATCCTCGGGGCTGTGTTCTGGCACACGGCAATCGACGTCAGCCGCAGCCAGCGGTCACGCGACCGCTAGAGCCGGCTTTACAGCCTCATGTGCTCTTTAGCCTCGATTAGCCGAAGAACGCACGAAGCTGAGCGAAAAATCCGCTTGGTTTGGGATCTGCCATCTTCCGCACGCGACGAGCGACTGTTGCGGCGCTGACGCGTTCACCAAAATGACAGAAGCAGACAAGCTCGTGCAATTCCCCGTCGCTGAGTTCGAAGAACCGTTTGGCTTCTCCGTAACTATCATCTTCCATTCCTGCCGCCCGCAGAATGGGATCCGCGAATGCAACCGAGATCGGCGTGTCGTCATCCCGCATGGCAATGCGATCTGCGATCGGCTGATATTCTGTTTCGTGAAGCGTCTTAAGAAACGGTCTGGGGCTGCGTTCGAGACTTTCGGCCCACCGTTCAATCCGTTCGCGCCGCGTCAATTCAAGGCGCTTGCAGGTCGTGCTGACCTTCGCAATCGTTTTCAACTGCTCCAGTGCATACTGTTCCATTTCGGCCTCCTATCCCCGAGAAAAATAGATGGTCCGCTCCCAAAAATAGCGTGGCTCAGGTCGCAGCCGATGTCCAATCACGATTGGCAACGGCATCCGCCGCTGGTCGGACAGGGGTGATCACAGCGCGACAGCCGGCTGAGAAACCCTGCATCGCTCAAGTCATTTGGTCGGAGAGCCGCAATTCAAATCTTCTGAACCGATCCGGAAAACCGCCCTATTCCGGGGATCAACTCATATCTTCCGGCGGCAAGCTATCGGAGTTTTCCGACTGTCGTCTTTGAGTTGCGCCCATGTCGTTTTTTCGGGCGCTGTTTTCCGCCGGGCATGGTTTGCTTGTGGCGTTCAAGGCGCTCGTCACTGGCGACAGAACCGTTGGAAGGCCGACCGAAGATTCCAAGATGAATCGAAAAGGAGGTTCTGGAGCCCGAAGCCAGCTCTTTGCGCAGCAAATCGGCGGATTGCGGCGGTGATGACGAGCGGAAACGACAGGCCAGACCTATCGTCTTCACTCTTCCCCTCCATCCAATCTGTCCCCGCCTATTTGCGAAATTCGAATATCGCCCGATGCGGCGTTGTGAATACCGGGCTGCAGAGGAGGCAGGCCGGAGGAAAAGTTGCCATCGATTGCATCGGTTGCAGATCGAGGCATTCAACGAATGGGAGGAATCCATGAGCAAGAATAGAGGCGTCGTTTATCTCCGGCCGGGCAAAGTCGAAGTTCGCGACATCGACGACCCGAAGCTGGAAGCGCCCGACGGCCGCCGCATCGAGCACGGCGTCATCCTGAAGGTGATCTCCACCAATATCTGCGGCTCCGACCAGCACATGGTCCGCGGCCGTACGACGGCAATGCCAGGCCTGGTGCTCGGTCATGAAATCACCGGCGAGATCATCGAGAAAGGCGTCGACGTCGAGATGCTCGACATCGGCGATATCGTCTCGGTGCCGTTCAATGTCGCCTGCGGCCGTTGCCGCTGCTGCAAGTCCCAGGATACCGGCGTCTGCCTGACGGTCAATCCGGCCCGCGCCGGTGGCGCTTACGGTTATGTCGACATGGGCGGCTGGATCGGCGGACAGGCGCGCTACGTCACCATTCCCTATGCCGATTTCAACCTACTTAAAATCCCCGATCGGGACAAGGCGATGGCGAAGATCCGCGATCTCACCATGCTCTCCGATATTCTGCCCACCGGCTTCCATGGCGCGGTGCGCGCAGGCGTCGGGGTCGGATCGACCGTCTACGTCGCAGGCGCCGGCCCTGTCGGCCTTGCGGCTGCCGCTTCGGCGCGCATCCTCGGCGCCGCCGTCGTCATGATCGGTGATTTCAACAAGGATCGCCTGGCGCATGCGGCAAGGGTCGGTTTCGAACCGATCGATCTCTCGAAGAGCGACCGCCTCGGCGACATGATCGCCCAGGTCGTCGGCAGCAATGAAGTGGACAGCGCCATCGACGCGGTCGGCTTCGAAGCGCGCGGCCATTCGGGCGGCGAACAGCCGGCGATCGTGCTCAATCAGATGATGGAGATCACCCGCGCCGCAGGCTCGATCGGTATTCCCGGCCTCTACGTCACCGAGGATCCGGGCGCCGTCGACAATGCCGCCAAACAAGGCAATCTGTCGCTCCGCTTCGGCCTCGGCTGGGCCAAGGCGCAGTCTTTCCACACCGGCCAGACGCCGGTGCTCAAGTACAATCGCCAGCTCATGCAGGCGATCCTGCACGACCGGCTGCCGATTGCCGATATCGTCAATGCCAAGGTCATCCCGCTCGACGATGCCGCCGCCGGATATGAGAGCTTCGACCACGGAGCGGCGACGAAATTCGTCCTCGATCCCCATGGGGACGTCGCGAAAGCCGCCTAGAACAGGATGATTTTAGGCCGGATCGGCCTAAAATCTGAATCCTATTCTAAATTAAAGAGTTAGAGCATGATGTCTTGAGAAAACCGCTCACACTTTTCGGTATCATGCTCTAGCGGTTACGATCGAACACTCGACGTGATGGGATGGCCGGCCGCAAGCCGGCCATCCTGCATTCATCAGGAATTTGCCGGCGGAATTACTGGATGCTGAACGGGAAGTATTTTGCGTTGATCATGTCATAGGTCCCGTCCGCCTTGATGCTCTTCAGCGCTTCGTTCAAGCGTGTCAGACGCTCCTTGTCGTCCAGGCGCAGCGCGATGCCGGCACCTTCGCCGAAGTATGTGACGTCGACCAGATCCGGTCCTTTGAACTCGCAGCAAGTCCCCGCCTTGGTGTTGGCGATCCAGTCGTAAATGGCGAGTTTGTCCTCCAGGATGATATCGACGCTGCCGTCCGACAATCCCTTGTACAATTCAGGCGAAGACCGGAAGACCTTCTTTTTCATCTCCGGATAGAGATGGTTGGCGTAGGATTCCTGCGCCGTCGACGACGTCACCCCGAGGATCTTGCCGCTGAGGCCAGCGGGGCTGATATCGCTGATCGGCGAATCCTTCCGAGCGATGAACACGGAGGGGCTGTTGTAATATTTCTCCGTGAAGGCAACCTTTTGACGCCGCTCGAGGCTCATCGACATGGACGAGATGATTGCGTCATATTTATCGGCAACCAGATTGGGGATTATGTCGTCCCATTTCTCGATGATGAACTGGCATTCGAACTTGCCGACCTCGCAAAGCGCATTGGCAATATCGATGTCGAAGCCCTGAAGCTTGTTGTTTGCATCGAGATAATTGAAGGGCGGAAATGCGCCTTCGACGGCAATTCGCATCGGCATGCGATCTTGCGCGGCCGCCTGGATTGGCGCGGCCGCGACCAATACCATACCGAAGCCGCCCGCCATCAGCGCTGCGCGCAACATCGTCTGAAGGGATATGCGCAGCATCGTCGTGAGCTCCTTGGGACTATTCGATCTCGCCCATTATGCGCCGCAGCTTTTAATTCTACGTGAACGCTTCTTTGCTAGCGTCGACGCATGCGCCCATATCGTGGTGTTCAGGGGTCTAGGCTTGCACATCGTTGTTCCTTCCAGCTCCAATACGTTTCAGCAATCCTGGATCGCCTCGGGAAGGATTCTCTTTCTGATCGCCGTCAGCGGGCTGGGAGCGATTGGGCTCGTCGTGCTTTCGGCGCTCTGGGCGGGAACCGAGAGCGACGCTGCCGCCCTTGATCGCCAGCGCCAGCTCGTGAATGCGCGCCTGCGGGAGCAGGTCGATCAGGTCGCACATGTTATCGGCCAGTTCGGCAACGGCTACCTCACACGCGTTTATCCTGCCGCCCAGTCAACAGGAGGCTCCTCCAGCCTCGACGCCGTCCTGACGGCGGCGGCCGGCAGTGCGATCAGCCAGACCGCAATGTCCGCCTTCGGCTACGACCAGGCTTTCGTCGTCGATGAGAAGGCCCAACTGCTCATGCTGTCGGACGCCCAGACGGAAAAGCGTTATCGCTGGATGAAGCCTCTGTTTTTGCCTCTCCTTCAGGATGCCCGCCTGGGAGTGAGACAGGGGACGGCGTCCGAACGAACGCCGGCCTCGATGGAAAGCCGCCTTGCGAGTGCCGCCCGCTCCAATCGTGCGTTGGCCGATTTGATGCGGTTGGAAGGTCGCCCGACGATCGTCGGCGTCGTTGCCATCAACGACGCCGATCGGGGACGGCAGCAGCCGATGCGGCAATTCCTGATCGTCGTTCGGTTTATCGATGGCGCGGCGCTCGACGAATTGAGCCGGCAGCAGGGACTCAACGGCGCGCGCTTTGCGCGCACCGCCGATGCCGACGAGAACGAGGTTGCGTTTCAGATCGACGCGACGGCAAACGGCGAACCGATCGGCTTCATCGTCTGGCGGCCCGATCTTCCGGGATCGCGGGTCATCGGCCGTTTGATGCCGGCGCTTTCGATCGCAGCCCTGGTGATCGCGGTCCTGTTCTCGTTTCTGCTGGTGCGCCTGCGAAGCAGTCTCGGCGAGCTGAAGAAAAGCGAGCTGCATGCACGGCAGCTTGCCTTGCATGATGTGCTGACCGACCTTCCCAACCGCGCCTTGTTCGCAATGCGGTTCGACGAGTGCCTGGCCGAGACGCGCAATTCGTCCGAGCGCTCGGCCGTTGCGCTTCTCGACCTCGACCGCTTTAAAGCCGTGAACGACACGTTCGGCCATGCGGCCGGCGATGAACTCATCAGGATGGCTGCGGAGCGGATCCGCGCCATACTGCGTCCAGGCGACACGCTTGCCCGGCTCGGAGGCGACGAATTTGCCCTGCTTCTACGGGACATCAAAGATCATGATCAGGTTTTGCCGGCAATCTGCGAAGCGATCGTTGCCGAACTTGGCAAGCCCTTTCCGCTTTTGCACGGCGAGGCGGTCGCCCGCGTCGGCGGCTCGATCGGCGTGACCGTCGTGCCGGACGCCGGCCGAAATGCCGACGACATCATGCGCTATGCCGACGTCGCGCTATACGAGGCAAAGATGGGCGGCAGAGGTCAATGGCGCCTCTATTCGCCGTCCATGGACGGCGGCAGGAACGCACGCGACATTCTCAAAAACGAATTGCGCGAAGTTCTGGCCAAAGGCACATCCGCTGGCTCACATTTGGATCCTATTGCAACCAGGCCGGACTTCGGATCGCTCGAGGTCTATTACCAGACGGTGCACCGTGCCGAGGGCGGATACGCCGCGTCGGGCGCGGAGGCGCTGGTGCGCTGGCGTCACAGCCAGCGCGGTCTGCTGACACCCGCCAGCTTCATCCCTGTCGCCGAGGAGGGCGGCCTCATCGACGCTCTCGGTTTCTGGGTGCTGCGCGAAGCCTGCCGAGCCGCCTGCAAATGGCCCGACGATAGGTTTGTTGCCGTCAACGTGTCTCCCGCCCAGTTGAGACGGCCGAATTTTGCCGAGGAAGTCTTCGCCGTGCTTGAAGAGAGCGGACTGCCGCCATCGCGGCTTGAGCTCGAGCTTACCGAGTCCTCGCTCATCGAGGACAACTCGGACGTCTATTCTGTGCTGAAGTCGCTGCGCAGCCGAGGTGTTCAAATTTCGCTCGACGATTTCGGAACCGGCTTTTCATGCCTCAGCCACCTGATGCGCTTCGACATCGACCGCATCAAGATCGATCGTTCGTTCGTCTCGCTGCTCGGCACAAAAGCCAATGGGGCGGCGATCATCGGCGCCATCGTCGCGCTCAGCCGCAACCTCGGCATCTCGACGACGGCGGAAGGGGTTGAAACCGAATATCAACGTGACTTCCTGGCCGCCCTCGGCTGCACCGACCTCCAAGGCTATTTCTTTTCCAAACCGGTTCCTCTCCGCGAACTCGGTTGTTTCCGCGAAGCTGAGAGCGCCGCCGGATTACTGACGACCGCTTCAGGCGCCGTCGCCTGAAGGCTTCCGATCTTCCACAGGTCACGGGAACTTTCGCCGCCGGCGGCGGTTGACGCCCGGAGAACGGAGGATGGGATGGGCGAGATCGGCGAGTGGCGGCATCTCTGCGTCGACATGCAGCGGATGTTTGCCGAAGACACGCCTTGGCACGTTCCCTGGATGGCACGGGTCTCTCCACAGATCGAAGAACTCGCCGGACGGCACTCGTCCCGAACGATCTTCACCCGCTTCCTGCCGCCCGAGCATGCCGACGAGATGCCGGGGAAATGGCGTGATTATTACCGAAAATGGTGGATGATGACCGGCGAGCACCTTCCGCGCGACCTCGTCGATCTGGCCCCGTCGCTGGCGTCGCTGGTTCCGCCGGCAAGGCACTTCGACAAACACACCTATTCCCCCTGGATCGACGGCCGCCTTCATCCGATCCTTCAATCGGAGCGGGTCGATACCCTGGTCATCACCGGCGGAGAGACCGATGTCTGCGTACTTGCCACCGCGCTCGGCGCCATCGATCTCGGCTATCGGGCGATCGTGCTGAAAGACGCCGTCTGCAGCGGCGCCGACGATACGCACGACGCGTCGCTGGAACTTCTACACGATCGGTTTTCGGTGCAGCTCGAACTGATGGAGACCGAGAAATTTCTGGGTGGCCTTGGCTGAAACGCGTCGATGGCAGTTCACCTAGCGCCTTGCCGAAAATCGCCATTGTAAATGATTAGCGACTCATTTACAGTACCTAGAAGTTCCGTAATGAGTTCCCATTTCCCTTATCCGTCAATAGGGGCGCCGGTGTTGCAAGTGTCAACGTCCTCCGCTCCGTCGTGTCTTTGGAAGTCGTTCTCATTTCGTTTGAACTGGATCAATGACAGAAGCTGCAGCAACTGAAAGCCGTCACGTCAAACGCATCACCCGCAATTTTATTCTAGCCAATCGGGCTGCCAGCGCCGGTATGACGGATAGCCCGCTGTGTCGAACGGAAAATATTCGTTGGCAGACGCTTGAGGTTGGTCGCAGGTCGCGTGCGGCTCTGCTGAATCAGCAGCCTGCGGTTGTATGGCTCACCGGGCTTTCAGGATCTGGCAAATCGACTATTGCGAATAGCCTCGAAAAGCTGCTCCATGGCAAAGGGCGCTCCACTTATGTACTGGATGGCGACAATATTCGCCACGGCCTCAACCGCGACCTTGGCTTCACCAATGAAGACCGCATCGAAAACATCCGCCGCGTTGCGGAAGTGGCCAAGCTGATGGCCGATGCCGGACTCATCGTGCTCGTCTCCTTCATCTCGCCATTCCGTGCAGAACGGCAGCTTGCCCGCGAGATGATGGAAAAAGGCGAGTTCTTCGAAGTATTCATCGACACACCGATAGAGGAATGCGCCAGGCGCGATCCGAAGGGACTCTATAGGCGCGCGATCGCCGGCGAGATCAAACACTTCACCGGAATTAGCTCCCCCTACGAGCCGCCGGACAATCCGGAGCTTCGTCTTCGCACGGTGGGCTCCACCCCCGATCAGCTCGCCATCCAGATCGAGGCATTGCTTGACGCCCGCCTTCAGCGGAACGATTGCACGGGAGACGTTTTTTGAACAACTTATTGGCAAGGCATATTGCTGAAACTCGAAGTGCCCTTGCATCCAGACGGAGTTTCAACAAGGTATTCGGGATCGGTGGTCACAAGACCGGCACGACGACTCTGGCCGACGTTTTTACTCTCTGTGGTCTCAGAGTCGGAAATCAGGTCGAGGGTGAGTTGACAAGCTACTCTGCTCGCCGTGGAGATTATAGTAAACTCATTGCCTATGTGCAGAATGCCGATGCTTTTCAGGACAGTCCATTTGCCGAAAGCGAAGTTTTTATCGCCCTCGACGCGCTCTTCCCCAACTCGCGTTTCATCCTGACGGTTCGGGATCCGGAAAACTGGTTTCGTTCCCAAGTAAATTTTACGGCCAAGCGTTTTGGCCTCGCCGACGGCAGCCAGATAACCAAGGAACATATTCAAAAAGACCAATATATTTTTAGGGGGTACTGTGAGGAAGCTCATGCCTATGCCTTCCTGATGCGTACGCCCGACTACAAGTTTCATTCACCATTCGATATCGGCGAGGATGCGATAGAATGGGAAAAACTCTTCAATAAAGACGAGTATATTCGGGCATATCGGACCAGAAACGAGTTGATCAGACGATTTTTTCGTGGCCGGCCACATCAATTGCTTGAAATCGACCTGACGATGGAAGAGACGATTGAAAATATCGCCGAGTTCCTGGGGCTTCCTGAAAGTCTGTCCAAGGTACCGATGCCACATGCGAACAAGACGTGACATTCCCAGGATATAGGCGCCTCGTAACAGCAGGGCAGCGGAGCGGAGATTATCCGAATTCGATCACGAAGTTGTTTGACGGACCCATTTTCCGGAAGCCTGATTGTAGTACATGCCGAAATCGTCGCCCAAGGTCCGGCCGAAAACTACTTCGTCCATTGCGCATAGATCACGCCATACATATGCCCTTGGAACGAACCGTAGACCTTTTGCTGCCATGAACGCGACAGATCACCGTCCAGACGCGAAAACATGGGGAGCGAGTCAGCGTACGCCCAGTTCGCGATGCGATCTGCGGAGTTTTGCCGGCGTGACGTGATAAGTGCGTCTGAACCAGTTCACCAGATGGGCGCAATCGGTAAAGCCGCATTCATAGGCGATCTGGGCGATCGACCGATCGCTGTTGAGCACCATCCACTTCGCGGCTTTCAGGCGCATCTGACGCCAATATTCGCCGGGAGCGACCTGCAGGTGTTTTTGGAAAAGCCGGGAAAGCTCCCGTTCCGATGTACCGACACTCGCCGCGATGTCGGCGAGCGAACAGAGCTCGTACATCTTCTGCCGCATCAGCCCGATCGCATTCGCCACGCGGCGGTCCCCGCACTTCAGGCCGAGATCGGGCTCTTCGATCGCGCCTTGCCTGTCGAAGCCGTGATCGCCGAGGAGATAGTGAAACGCCTTGTGGGCACGGGATTCGCCGCAGGCATTCGAAACCAGATACATTGCAAGCTTGATCGACGCCAATCCGCCGGGACAGGTGATGACGTTCCCGTCAACCACGACCGGCCGGTCGGTGACGGGAGTGATATCCGGAAAAGTCTGGCGCAGCAGCCCCGCCAGCGTGAAATGGACGGCGCATTTCTTTCCGGCGAGCAGGCCCGCCTCGGCCAGCACGAAGCTTCCCGAACAATTGCCGGCCACCGGCACGCCGTTGCGAACGGCTGCGGTGACGAAGTCATAGAGTTCCAGCGGGATCCTGTGGTCGGCATGGAGTATGCCCCCGTGCACGACGATGAAGTCGTAATCACTGGGATTTCCGTATGTCCTGCCGGGTGTCAGTTCCAGGCCGCAGCTCGACCGTATCGGATCGATATTGTGCGATAGCAGCTCCCAGTCACAATAGATCCGCCGGCTGAAATCACCTTCGTCGCCTGCAAGCCGGAGAAAATCCGTGAAGCAAGCAAGTGGCATCAGCGTGAAGTTCGGTGTCGCGACGATCCCCACTCTGAGCGGAGAGGTGATCTCGGGCGGCGGTTTGCTCGGCCCCAGCTGGGAGTAATCGCGCTGCAAACGAAGGTCCTCCGGACCATGGAAATTGTCCTAAACGTACAATACCGCGGCGACGAAGACAAATACCATCGATTTGCGTTGGGAGGCGCGGTCCGAGGCTCGGAAAACCGGCATTCCCTCCCGCCAAGCAGACATGCCAAAGCGCAAAGGGGAACATAATGAAGAATCTTCTCGCAATTTCGACGGTCGCGTTGATCGCCGGCATCGCATCCAACGCCAACGCCGCTTGCGGTACCGTCACCGTCGCCAACATGAACTGGCAAAGCGGCGAACTTCTCGCGCACGTCGACAAATTCATCCTCGAGCACGGTTTCGGCTGTCAGGTGGAGTTCGTGCCCGGCGATACCGTGCCGACAATCACCTCGATGGTGGAAAAAGGGCAGCCCGACATTGCCGGCGAGGCCTGGGTTGATCTTGTCCCGGAAATCGTCAAACGTGGCGTCGACGAGCACAGAATTGTAAATATCGGACCGGCTTTGTCCGATGGCGGCATTCAGGGTTGGTATATACCGAAATTCATCGTCGACGCTCATCCCGAGATCAAGACGGTCGATGATGCCTTCGCGCATCCGGAGCTTTTCCCGGCGCCCGAGAATACCGCGAAAGGAGCGGTGTTCAACGGTCCGACGGGATCGGGCGGCTCGGTCGTCACGGCCCAGCTTTTCAAGGCCTATGGCGGCGAGGCCAAGGGCTTCGACCTCGTCGACCCCGGAACCCAGGCCGGCCTCGACGGCGCCATGGCGCGGGCCTATGAGCACAAAGAGGGATGGATGGGCTATTACTGGTCGCCGACCGCCCTTCTTGGGAAATATTCCATGGTGCGTCTCGATGCCGGCGTCCCCAATGATGCGGCGGAGTGGAAGCGCTGCAACACCGTTGCCGATTGTCCCGATCCGAAAAAGAACGAGTGGCCGAACGACCATGTCGTGACGCTGGTGTCGCAGAAATTGGCGGAAAGCGGAAATGCCGGCGTGATAGACTATCTCCGCAAGAGGTCATGGGACAATCAGACCGTCAGTTCGGTCATGTCGTGGATGACCGATACCCAGGCCGGTGGCGACGACGGCGCGGTGCACTTTTTCAAGGAGCATCCGGAGGTCTGGAAGTCTTGGCTGAGCGCCGATGTGGCGGAGAAAATTACCGCCGCCCTTTGAACGATAAGCGCGCGGGCCGCCGAGGCCCGCGCATCCGCACGGCAGACCGTGAAACCCGCCAGGATCCAAGATGACGACCTCCTTTCCGAAGACCTTCTCCGAGATCACGCTTGCTGGCCATAGGCTGCGCAACAGGATCGTGTTCGGCGCCCATACGGCAAATATGTCGGTGAATGGACTGCCGGGCGATCAGACCACGGCCTATTATGTCGAACGGGCAATCGGCGGGGCAGCGATGATCGTCGTCGAGCCGATGCCAGTCCATCCGGCCACCGTGCTGACGCGCGGCAACTTCCGCACATCGGACGACTCCGTCATCCCGGCGTTCAAGAGGCTGACCGACAGCGTCAAGCAGCATGGGGCCGTCATCGTCCAGCAGCTCTATCATGTCGGAAGCCACGGAGACTCCGATCTTTCCTTTCATCCGCATTGGTCGCCTTCAGGAGGACCGAGCTATCACGACAGTGACGGCTCGCATGCGATGACGGAGGACCAGATCGAGGAAACCATCGAGGCCTTCGTCAAGGCGGCGCGGCGCTGTCGGGCGGCAGGTTTTGACGGCGTCGAGGTCTGGGCCGCCTATGGCGGTCTTCTCGATCAGTTCTGGACACCCTTCTATAACCGCCGCGAGGATCGCTGGGGCGGGAACCTCGAAAACAGAACGAGATTCTCGCGGGAAATCCTCAGCCGCATCCGGCAGGCCTGCGGCCCGGGCTTCATCGTCGGCCTGACCGTCAGCGACGAACCTGGCTGTCCCACGGCTCTTAACCGTGACCAGTTGACCGAAATCGTTGCCGGCCTCGATGAAGAGAGGCTGATCGACTACGTGACCTGCGGCTCGGGCGGATATTTCGACTATGGCAGCCTGATGCCGACCTTTCTTTATCCCGAGCGATTGGGTGTGGAGCTGTCGGCACGCCTGAAGCAGGCTGTGAGCCATGCGCTGGTGACGGCGGAAAGCCATATTCGAACACCCGAAAATGCGGAAATCACGCTCGGGGAGGGGGCGGCGGATTTGGTTTCGATCGTCCGCGGCCAGATCGCCGACCCGCATCTTGCCAACAAGGCGCGCTTGGGAACGCCCGAAGATATCCGCGGCTGTCTGTCCTGCAACCAGATGTGCTGGGGCCGCCGGTCGCGCGACTACTGGATCAGCTGTCTGATCAACCCTTCCGTCGGGCGCGAGGCGGAATGGGGCGGCGACCGGTTCGAACCTGTCGAAAGTCCCCAGCTCGTGCTGGTCGTCGGGGGAGGGCCGGCCGGATTGGAAGCGGCACGCGTGGCCGCCGAACGAGGCCATCGGGTTATCCTTGCGGAAGCCTCGGATCGGCTGGGCGGCGCGTTCCGCCTTGCCGGCGAGCAGCCCCGGCGGGCGCAGATCCTGGACCTGATCCGCTGGTACGAAACCCGCTTCGAAAAACTCGGGGTCGAGGTTCGTTTCAACAGCTATATCGAGGGAAGCGATGTCGCCGAGATCGGCGCCGACGTGGTGATCCTGGCAACGGGATCGCTGCCGCAGGAGACAGGCTTTCAAAAGGCCATGCCCGATCGCCCGTCGCTCGCCGGGATCGAGCAAGGAAACGTGTTCTCCGCCGAAAGCGTCATGGCCCGTCAGGCAAGGCTCGGCAAACGCGTTGTCGTCACCGACGAAACCGGCGGCTGGAAGGGCTGCGGCACGGCTTGGAAGCTCGCTGAGCAGGGGCATGAGGTCATCGTCGTGACACCCGACGCGCTCATCGGGAAGGAACTGCAGCGCACCTCCGCCGACGTTCCCTTACGCCGGACGCTCAGCATGCTCGGCGTTCAATTCCGAACGGAGAGCAGTATAGAGAGCTGGCAAGGCAATGCCGCGATCCTCGTCTCCCATCTCACGGGCAAGCACGAGACGATCGACGCCGACAGCCTCGTCCTTTCCACGACCAACATTGCAGCGAACTGGCTCGCTTTGGAACTGGCCGAGCTTGGTATCCCCTTCGTCGAAATCGGCGACGGCGTGGCGCCAAGGCAGGCGCCCTACGCCTTCTATGAGGGGCGGCGCGCCGGCATGGCGATCGGAGCAGAGGGCACGCGAAAGGACGAAACGGCGAAGGTTTGCGCGGCATAGGCGGACGCTGCCACCGTTGCATCGGAGCCGTGCAGCGAGGCACTGTCGAAGGCGGGGAGCGGAATCATGCGATTTCCTCTTCGAATATCTTCACCGGCCGGTCCCACTGGATGAGCACGACACAGCCGGTATCGCTCCAGACCGAATGCTCGCTGCCGGGTGCATTGACGATATAACTTCCGGTGATGTAATCGCCCGTCTCGTCGGATTGTACACCATCGAGCACCAGGATGGTCTCAAGCCCCTCGTGGCGATGGCGGGGAACGGAGGCGCCGGGCTCATATTTCAACAGCGCCACGCCCGGCTGATCGCCCTCGAAGGGGCGGATCCAGTGAATGGTGACATTCTCGCGGAAAGGGCCGAATTCCAACTGCTTCCAGCCGCCCGATGTCAGCAGTTCGCGGGTCGCTTCAGGCATTGGCAATGCTTTCCAGAATGTCGTCGACATGGGCGGTCCAGCCGACGATAGCGCCCTGGGCGCGGATCATGGCGATGGCTGCGGCTTTGAATTCGGGGAAATAGCTTTCCGTCGCCTCCTCGGCGAGCAGGCATTCATAGCCGCGGTCGTTTGCTTCGCGCATCGTCGTCTGCACGCAGACTTCGGTGGTGACGCCGGCAAAGACGAGCTGACTGATGCCCTTCTGCTTCAACATGGCGCCAAGCTCGGTAGCATAGAAGGCGCCCTTGCCGGGTTTTTCGATGATGATTTCCCCCTTCACAGGAGCAAGTTCCAGAAGAATTGCCGTGCCGGGTTCGCCTGAGATCAGGATGCGGCCCATCGGGCCTTCGTCGCCGATCCTGAGCGAAGGATTGCCGCGGTCGCGTTTCGCCGGCGGCAGGTCGGAAAGATCAGGCCGGTGGCACTCCATTGTATGGATCACAGGCAGGCCGGCATTGCGGAAGCCCTGGATGAGGCGTTTGACATCCGGCACGATCCTGGTGATGCGGCTGACATCGTTGCCAAGGCTGGCGCCGAAGCCGCCGGGCTCGGCAAAATCGCGCTGCATGTCGATGACGATCAGGGCGAGCTCATCGTGCTTGACCGGAAAGGCGAAAGGTTCGGCCTTGATGCCCGCCATCAGTGATGTCCCGCCATGTGGGCGCCGATCACGCCGATATCGGCTGAACGCGCCGCCGTCTCGTAAACCAGCCTGCCTTCCGAAATGACCATGATGCGATCGGACATCTCGAGCAGTTCGTCGAGGTCTTCGGAGAGCAGCAGCACGGCAGCGCCTGAATTGCGCGCCTTCATGATGCGGGCGCGGATTTCGGCAACGGCCGAGAAATCGAGGCCGAAACACGGGTTGGAGACGATGAGCAGATCGACATCGCCTGTCAGCTCGCGGGCGAGCACGGCACGCTGCACATTGCCGCCTGAAAGCGCTGCGATCGGCGAGGAGGAAGAGGCGGTCCTGACCTTGAAGTCGGAGATCAGCGCCGACGCACGCTTCTTCATGCTGCCCCTGTTCAGCCAGATCGCGTCCTTTCCGTCCGGCTTCAAATCGAAGGTACGGAACGCAAGGTTCTCGCTCACCGTCATCTTCGGCGCGCAGGCATTCTGCAACGGCTCTTCGGGGATGAATCGCACCTTGTTCTTGCGGGTCTCGTCGCGGGTGGCGCCGTAAACCTCGCCATTGACCATGACTTGGCCGGTATTCGTCGGGCGCTGGCCGGCGAGAATTTCCGTCAGCTCCTTCTGGCCGTTGCCCGATATGCCGGCGATGCCGACGATCTCGCCGGAGCGCACCGTAAGCTCGTCGATTTCGATCGTTTTCAGACCGGAACGATCCGGCGCTTTCACCCGGCTTACCGACAGCACCGGCCTTGCCGCTTCCGCCACCGGCAGGCGGCTGTCAAGTTCGGCGAGCTTGACGTCGCCGATCATCATCGCCGCCATATCTGATGTGGAGAGTTCACCGACCTTGCCGGCGCCGACCAGTTTGCCGCGCCGCAGGATCGAGACGGCATCGGCGAATTTCGTCACTTCGTGGAATTTGTGAGAAATCATCAGCACGGTGAGTTCGCCGCGCTCGGTCATCCCACGCACGATGCCGAGCATCTCGTCTGCCTCCGCCGGCGTCAGCACCGAGGTCGGCTCGTCGAGGACCAGGAAGGAGCGGCCGAGATAGAGCTGCTTGACGATTTCGAGCTTCTGTTTTTCGCCGGCGGCAAGCTGGCTCACCGGCCTGTCCAGCGGGATCTTGAACGGCATGCGCTCCATGAACGCCGCCAGACCCTTGCGTTCCCCGGCCCAGTTGATCACCGCGGGTACGTCGGCACGGCTGATGACCAGGTTTTCCGCGCCGGTCAGAGAGGGAACCAGTGTGAAATGCTGGTAGACCATACCGAGCCCGTAGGTCGCGGCATCCTTGGGTGACCTGATCGCCACCTCGCGGCCGTCGACCGATAGCGAGCCCGACGTGGCGTGATAGAAGCCCATGATGCATTTGACAAGCGTCGACTTGCCGGCGCCGTTTTCGCCGAGCAGCGCGTGAAAAGAGCCGGCCGGAACGGCGATCGAGACGTCGTCGAGCGCGGTAAAGCTGCCGAAGCGCATGGTCATGCCGAGCGTATCGATACCGATCGCCTTACCGGCCTTGGGAAGGGGCGTGTCGCGAACCGTGCTCATGGCAGCTGGCTCACAAAGGTTTCGGAATTGGAGACCGAGCCAAAGACGCCACCCTGCATCTTCACCATCTTGATGGCGGCGAGGTGGTTTCCATAGTCGGTCGCCCCGCAGCAGTCCTCGAGCAGCAGGCATTCGTAGCCACGGTCGTTGGCCTCGCGCATTGTCGTCGATACGCAGACATCGGTGGTGATTCCCGTGAGGATGATGTTCTCGATGCGCTTCTGGTTGAGGATGAGCTCAAGATCGGTCGCGCAGAACGAACCCTTGCCTGGTTTGTCGATGATCGCCTCGCCTTCGATCGGGTAGAGTTCGGGGATGATGTCCCAACCGGGTTCGCCACGCGTCAGGATGCGGCCGCAGGGGCCGGGATCGCCGATGCCGGCGCCGATCCGCTGCGAGCGCCAGCGTTTGTTGGCCGGCAGATCGGCGAGGTCGGGGCGATGGCCCTCGCGCGTATGGATGATGTGGTAGCCCTCGGCCCGCATGGCGGCAAGCACGCGCTTAATCGGTTCGATCGGCGCCTGCACCAGCGACAGGTCGTAGCCCATATGGTCGACATAACCACCCTTGCCGCAGAAATCCGTCTGCATGTCGATGATGATGAGGGCGGTGTTATCAGGCCTGAGAGCGCCGTTATAGGGCCACGGATACGGATCGGCGCCGATAAAATGCCCTTTGGTTTCGACCATCGCGTCCATCATTCTCTTCTCCTATTCCGCGGCAGATTTGTTGAAACCGCCAAGTCCGTTCATCACAAGGCTCCGTTATTTCGTCAGCGACAGCGCCCCCGGCGCACCGGCGAGCGAGCGGGTGGGCGAGGAGGTGGCAATCAGGATGATCAGGGTGAGCACATAAGGGGCAGCGTAGAAGAGGTAATAGCCTTGTGTGACGCCGACTGATTGCAGCGCCGGCCCGAGCGCGCCGGCACCGCCGAACAGCAGGGCGGCGAGGAAGCAGCCAATCGGGTTCCAGCGTGCGAAGATCACGAGGGCCACGGCCATCAGGCCCTGGCCCGACGAGATGCCTTCGTTCCATGAGCCCGGATAATAGAGCGAGAGATAGGCGCCGCCGATCGCCGCCAGCGAGCCGCCCGCGGCCGTCGCCAGCAGGCGAACCCGATCCGGGTCGATGCCCATGGCCCGGGCCGCGTCGGTGCTGTCGCCGACGACACGCAGGATCAGGCCGATGCGGGTGTTCCTGAAGGCCCAGAACAGGAAGAGAGCAAGTGCTGCGCCGATGAAGAACAGCACGTTGATATTGAGGGCCGCCTGTACCTGCGGCCTGCTCGACCAGCCTCCTAGCGCGATCGAGGGCAGTTTCGGCGCCACCGGCTGGATGAAGGATTTGCCGAGGAAGAACGCCATGCCGAGACCGAACTGCATCATGGCGATGCCGATGGCGATGTCATTGACCTTGGGGAATTTACAGATCCAGCCGTGAATGACGCCGAAGATCGCGCCTGCCATCATGGCGGCCAGCACGCCGAGGGTCGGCGAGCCGGTTATGACGGCCACCGCATAGGCCGTCATGGCGCCGAAGACCAGCGTGCCTTCCAGGCCGAGATTGATGCGGCCGGAGCGTTCAGTGATCGTCTCGCCGAGGCTGACGAAGATGAACGGGGTGGAAACGCGGATGGCGCCTGCGAAGATCGCCAGCGGCACGCCCCAGATGCCGATACCTGTCTCTTCCATCAGAGGCTCCTTTTCCAGAGATCGGGATTGAAGATCTTGAAGCGGCCGTAAAAGGTTTCGCAGAAAAGAATGACGATGAAGAGCGTTCCCTGCAGCACCAGAACGGTCGCATCCGGCAGGCCCATGCGCCGCTGGATAAGGCCGCCCGAGGCATCGATGCCGCCGAGCAGGATCGCGACTGGGATGATCGCCAGCGGATTGTGCCTGGCGAGGAAGGCGACGAGGATGCCGGTATAACCATAGCCTGCTGCAAGCGAAGCATTGGCACTTCCCTGCACCGCCGCCACTTCGATCATGCCCGCCAGACCGGCAAAGCTGCCGGCAAGTGCGGTAAATCCCGCGATCAGCTTGCCAACCGGCAGCCCCTGGATCTGAGCGGCGCGCACGTTGCCGCCGGCGATGCGGGCGGCAAAACCGTAGCTCGTCGCCTCGATCACGATCCAGGAGACCATGCAGGCGAGGATGCCGATGACGAGACCCCAATGCACGTCCATGCCGGGAATATTGCCGAGCATGTATTCCGCCGGCAGCGGCCTGGTCGATGGCTTGTTGAGGCTTGCCGGATCGCGGAGCAGCCCTTCGACGAACTGGTTCATCAGGGCAATGGCGATATAGGAGAGCAGCAGCGACGATATGGTTTCGTTGACGCCGCGGTAGTGGCGCAGGAAACCGGCAAGGCCGATCCAGATGCCGCCGACCACCATGGCCGCCATCGCCATCAGAACGAGGGTGAGGAAGACCGGCACGGTGCCGGCGAGCGGCATAGCCATGGCTGCTGCGCCAACGCCGCCCAGCACGACCGCTCCTTCCCCGCCGATGATGACGAGGCCGAGACGGGCGGGCAGGGCGACGCAAAGTGCCGTCAGGAGAAGGGGTGCGGCACGGCTGAGGCTGTTTTGCACCGAAAACCAGCTGCCGAAGCCGCCGGTGTACATCAGTTGGAAGAGGGTGGCCGGCGACTTGCCGACAGCCAGGATGAAGAGGGAGAAGATCGCAAGACCGATCAGGATGGCCGTAAGCCCGATGACGATCGGCTCGGCCCGTCGCGCGGTCCATTCGAGGACCGGGCGCAGCGAAGCCGGTTTTCCGACGATCGATATCGCGGGATCATTGGCCTCGATGGTCATGGCGCTTCTCCCTTCGCGGTTTACGCTGTGGACCCGACAACGCCCTCGACCAGATAATTCATACTTTCGAGCTCGATCGCGTCTTCAGCGTAGCTCTTGTCGGCAGTCACGACGGTGTCACCCTTGTTGTCCTTCAACGGTCCCTTGAAAACCGAGAAGCCGCCCTTCATCATGCCCGCCTGCGTGGCTTCGAAGGCCTTGCGGCCCTCCGCCGACACGCCGGGGCCGAGCGCGCTCATCTTGACGAAGCCGTCCTTCAGGCCGCCGCGCACGAAATTGCCGAGCTTTTCGCCGGCCTGCGCCTTTTTGACGAAGTCGCTGTAGACGTTGCCCCAGGCCCATTCGGCGCCGGTGAGGTATTTTTCGGGAGCAAGCGGGCTCTGGTTGGCATGATAGCCGCAGACGAAGGCGCCGCGGCCCGCGGCCGTCTCGACGACCACTTTCGGGCTGTCGACGTGGCAGGTGATGACGTCGGCGCCTTGGTCGACCAAGGCGTTGGTGGCTTCGGCCTCCTTGACGGCGAGCGACCACTCGCCGGTGAAGATCACCTGGCAGGTGATCGTAGGATCGACTGTGCGCGCGCCGAGCAGGAAGGCGTTGATATTCTGCAGAACCTGCGGGATCGGCTTGGCGGCGACGAAGCCGATCTTCTTGCTCTTCGTCGCATGGCCGGCGGCGATGCCGTTCAGATACTGGCCCTGGAATATATAGCCGAAATAGGAGCCGGTATTGGCCGGATACTTGCCTTCCTGCCAAAGGCCGCCGCAATGGCGGAACTGAACGTCGGGATGCTTGGCGGCCATGGCCAGCATATGCGGGTCGAAATAGCCGAAGGAGGTCGGAAAGAGCAGGGTCGCACCGTCGAGATTGATCATCGACTCCATGGTCTTCTGGACATCGACGGTTTCCGGCACATTCTCTTCTTCGACCAGCGTCACGCCCGGCAGGGCCTTGACCACGGCCGCGCCTTCCGCATGTGCCTGGTTGTAGCCGTAGTCGTCCTTGGGGCCGACATAGATGAAGCCGATCGTCAGCGCGGTTTGGGCCGCTGCAGAGGAGCCGATCAGGCCCGGCATGACGCCGGCGAGCGCTCCGGCAGCGGAAGCCTGCAGGAAATTGCGGCGGTTCATGGAAAGGAGTTTGGTCATTGGAATGCTCCTTGCGGCGCTTGGCCGGTTGCGAAACAGGACAGTAAAGTGCATGCAATGTACATGCCAAAAGGCAAATTATTGTTTTCTATATATAATTCTTGAAACGAAAATCTATTGCGTTTAAAGCGCATGCAGATCCATCGCAGTAACGCATAAAAAGTAATCATGATGATTTTTATGCCTAATTTAACTGCAGAGTCAGCGTGTCGCCAGCTGCGGTAGACTGCGCCTTACATCAGAAAGTGAAAAGCCAACAATATCTTCCCCACGCAGTTTGACTTATCGAGTGCCGAGCGGCATCTGTATGCAGAGTGTTGACGTGAGCAGATTCGTATCGTGAAGCAGGCCCGACGCAGAGAAGTCATCCGCACCGGAACCACCGTTGAACAGATGGTGAGGGCGATTTCCGACATGATCGTTACAGGCGAAATCCTGCCGGGTGGAAAGCTGGACGAGGTGTCGCTTGCTGTTCGTTTCGACGTTTCGCGCACGCCGGTCAGAGAAGCCCTGCGCGAACTCAGCGCCATGGGATTGGTCGCGCGCGAACCAAACCGCAGCGCCGTCGTCACCAATGTCACCGAGGCCTATCTGCATTCGATGTTCGAGGCGATGGCGGAACTCGAAGCAATCTGTGCCAGGCTCTCAGCCGAGCGTATGACGGTCGATGAGCGGCGGGCACTGGAACTGGATCATCGGGGATCGGTGAAGCTCGTGCATGCCGGCGCGGAAGAGGAATATTCGGCTCACAACACCGAATTTCACACCCGGCTTTATCGCGGCGCGCATAACGATCATATCCTCGAGATGGTGACTCAGACGCGGGCGCGGCTCGCGGCTTTTCGGCGGGCGCAGTTCCGTCTGCCTGGGCGTCTGGCGAAATCCTACGAAGAGCACGGCCGGATCGTGACCGCAATCATGCGCGCGGACTCAGCCGCCGCGGGGCAGGCGGCATATTCCCACGTGGAAATTGTCAGCGATGCCAGCGCGGTATTTGCAACGGCCGAGGAATAAGCAGACCGCGACCGGTCAATCACCCCGGTTGTTTCCCGGTCTACTCCGCGGCTTCAATGAAGCGGTGGCGTTCGTAGAGGAACTTCAGCACGGCCTCCCGGCATTTGAGATATGTCCTGCTGGAGGCGAGTTCGATGCGATTGCGGGGACGGGACATGGTCACATCGAGCACTTCGCCGATGCCGGCCGCCGGGCCGTTGGTCATCATCACGATGCGGTCGGAGAGCAGCACCGCCTCATCGACGTCATGAGTGATCATCACCATCGTGTTGCCGAGCCGGGCGTGGATTTCCATCACGGCGTCCTGAAGATGGGCACGGGTCAGCGCATCCAGCGCGCCGAAAGGCTCGTCGAGCAGCAGGATTTTCGGCTCCATTGAAAGCGCGCGGGCAATGCCGACGCGCTGTTTCATGCCGCCGGAAATTTCCGAAGGCCGCTTATCCCTGGCATGCGCCATTTGCACAAGGTCGAGGTTGGCCATGACCCAGTCATGCCGCTCGGCCTTGGTCTTTGTTCGGTTGAAGAGTTTGGAAACGGCGAGATTGACGTTCTCGTAAACGGTCAGCCAAGGCAGCAGCGAGTGGTTTTGGAAAACGACGGCGCGTTCGGGACCGGGTCCGTTGACCTCACGGTTTTCGAGGAGCACGGCGCCTGCGGAAACCGGGGTCAGGCCGGCAATCAGGTTGAGCAGGGTGGATTTGCCACAGCCCGAATGGCCGATGATCGAGACGAATTCGCCCTCTGATATCGTCAGGTTGATGTCCTTCAGGACTTCGGCGCGCACGCCGCCGCGATCGAAATGTTTGTCGATATGATCGAGCTTCAAATAGGCATTCATCGGGACGTTCCTTCAGTTGGCGGTGGCGCCGCGAGTGATAAGTTTGCCGAGCGCAGCCACCAGCTTGTCGAGGACGAAGCCGACGATGCCAATATAGGCGAGCGCGACGATGATATCAGGCAGGCGCGACGAGTTCCATGCGTCCCAGATGAAGAAGCCGATGCCGACGCCGCCCGTCAGCATTTCGGCTGCGACGATGGCGAGCCAGGAGAGGCCGACGCCGATCCTGAGGCCGGTGAAGATGTAGGGGGCCGCCGAAGGCAGCATGATCTTCCAGAAAAACTCGAACTGGTTGAGGCGCAGCACCTCGGCGACGTTGCGGTAGTCCTGGGGAATGTTGCGGACGCCGACGGCGGTGTTGATAATCACCGGCCAGATCGAGGTAATGAAGATAACGAAGATCGCCGAAGGGTTGGAATCCTGGAAGGCTGCGAGCGACAGCGGCAGCCAGGCGAGCGGCGGAACCGTTCGCAGCACCTGGAAGATCGGATCGAGGCCGCGCATTGCCCAGACCGATTGGCCGATGATCGCCCCGATGATAACCCCGGTGACGGCGGCAAGGCCAAAGCCGTACAGCACGCGCTGCAGCGAAACGAGCACGCGCCAGCCAAGCCCGATATCCTGGGAGCCGTTGTTGAAGAACGGATAGGCGATCAGGTCGTAGCTCTCCTGCCAGACCCGATGCGGCGAGGGCAGAGAGGCATCAGGCGATGAACAGAGCACCTGCCAGACGAGCAGGATGAGTACCAGCACGACGGCTGGCGGAACGACGTTGCGAAACGCGGTGCTTGCCGCACGACCAAAATCGATCCGTGATCCGTGCTTGCCGGAAAATGGCAGAACCTTTGCCGCCGGCTTGGCAGCGGCGGCAGCGGAGGGATTTTCTTTACTTGCCAGGGCGGGCATCGACGCGCTCCTCACGGGAATGAAAGGCCGGCGCGCCCGCGGCGCGCCGGAGGCGGGATCAGGAGACGGCCTTGATCGAAAGGCTGTCGAGATAGGCGGAGGGATTTTCGGGATCGAAAACCTTTCCGTCGAAGAAGGTCTCCTTGCCGCGGGAGGACGAGGCGGGAATATCCGCCGCCGCAACGCCGAGATCCTTGGCGGCCTCGCGCCAGACGTCCTCGCGGTTCACCTGGTTGACCAGCGCCTTGATGTCGGTTGTACCAGGCAGATTTCCCCAGCGGATGTTTTCCGTCATGAACCAGGTGTCGTGGCTCTTAAACGGATAGGAGGCGCCGTCTTTCCAGAATTTCATATAGAGGTCGGTGGCTTTGGCCTCACGGCCGTTGCCATAATTGATGTCGCCCTTGAGGCGGCCGAGCACGTCCTTGGTCGGAACGTTGAACCATTGGCGCTTGCCGAGGATATCGGCCATCTCCGCCTTGTTATCCATGCTCTCGCACCATTGCTGAGCCTCCATGACAGCCATCAGCAGGGCCTTGGCAGCATTGGGATTCTTTTCGATCCACTCGGCGCGCAGCCCCAGCGCCTTTTCGGGATGACCCCTCCAGAGCTCGCCCGTGGTCGCCGCGGTGAAGCCGATGCCCTGGTTGACGAGCTGCTCGTTCCACGGCTCGCCCACACAGAAGACGTCCATGTTGCCCACCTTCATATTGGCAACCATCTGCGGCGGCGGCACGACGATGGTTGAAACGTCCTTGTTCGGGTCGATGCCGCCGGCGGCGAGCCAATAACGGATCCAGAGATCGTGGGTGCCGCCCGGGAAAGTCATGGCGGCCTTAACCTCCTTGCCTTCCGCCTTCTTTTTCTCGAAGGCGGCCTTGAGCTTGGAGGCATCGAGCTGCACGCCGGTTTCGGCATATTCCTTGGCGACGGAAATGCCCTGGCTGTCGAGGTTGAGCCTGGCGAGGATCGCCATCGGCACTGGCTTGTTGTTCTGCGTCACCTTGCCGGTATGCATGAGATAGGGCAGCGGCGAGAGGATATGGGCACCGTCGATGCCGTTTGCTGCGCCGCCCAGCACCAGATTGTCGCGGGTCGCGCCCCAGGAGGCCTGTTTGGCCACATCCGTTTCCGGAAGGCCGTGCTTATCGAAAAAGCCCTTTTCTTTAGCGATGATCAGCGGCGCGGAATCCGTGAGAGCGATAAAGCCGAGCTTGACGCCTTTCACTTCGGGGCCTGTCCCGGCGGCAAAAGCGCCGGACGGAAAGGCAGTCTTGACGGCGCCGATGAGGGCAGCCGTCGCGGTCGTCTTGAGCATGCTGCGGCGGGTGATGCCGCTTGTCGAAATCCCAGTCGTCGAAATCTTTTTCATCTGCAGGTTCCCCTCTGCTGGCTGAATTCGAACGCAAAAAAACGCCGCCGGAATTTACGTCCAGGGATGGGAGTATCCTGGAGTGCAAAGACCTTGCGACGTCGGTGTCTGTGAAGGCGCTTATGCCGCGCCTATCCGCGCCGGTCGCCGTTGACCGATGCGCCTTAGAACCTGCAATCAGCGTGCCAATCCTGAAAGCGGCCGATAACCGCCTGAATCAACAGGAGATATTTCGCAAATCCGCGCTTGATTATATTTTGGGCATTAATGCTATGTGATGATGATTTGGGCTTTTGCTGCTGTGCTCGCAGTCGTGAATGCGCCTATTTGTGCAGTGCACACGCACCGTTTCGGTCGCCTGGCTGGTATCATCCAGCCGAAATCATCGCTCCAATCATAGGTTTTGCAGAAAAAGGCCGAGAGACTTTGGCAAAAAATGCCGATGGCCACGCCGGCAGCCAGATGGTTCGTGAGGACGATCCGCGCCGGCGAGAGATCACGGCTTGTCTCGTCAAGCCGAAACGAGGTGGCCGCGTGAAATTTGCTCGATCGTCGTCACGCCGAGCAGGGCCATATTGCTATGGAGCTCAGATTTTAGGATGTCTGCCGCCCTCAATACGCCAGGCAGACCGGCAACGGCCGCCGCATAAAGGAACGGCCGCCCGACAAACACGAAACGTGCTCCCAGCGCCAAGGCCTTGATAATATCGGTTCCGCGGCGAAAGCCGCCGTCGATCATGATTGGGATCCTGTCGCCCAGACGTTCCACGATCTCGGGAAGCGCCGCCAGGGGTGAGATGGCGCCATCGAGCTGGCGGCCACCGTGATTGGAGACGATCACCCCGTCAGCCCCTGTCTCGGCGGCACGCGCCGCATCGTCCGGATGAAGAATGCCCTTGACGATCAGCTTGCCGTTCCAGCGGTTACGGATGCGTTCGAGATGGCTCCAGTTCAGATGGTCTCTTCGGCCAAAGTCCCGCGTAACGTTCGAGGCGATGATGGGTGCGCCTCGGGTTGCGTAGGAGTTTTCGAAATGCGGGATGCCGTGGCGGGCGACCGTGCGCAAAAATGTCCCGATGGTCCATTGCGGGTGCGAAACACCCTGCCAGGCCAAAGCGAGGCTGGGCCGCAGAGGCGTCGAGAAGCCCGCTCGGATATTGTTTTCCCGGTTCGGGAGCGTGGCCGTATCGACGGTCAGCAACAAGGTGCCAAAGCCTGCCGCAGCAACGCGGTCCACCAGCGCATCGATGCGTTCGGGCTCTCCGGGCAGGTAGGCTTGGAACCAGGTCGCGGGCGCGGCGGCAACAACCTCTTCGAGCCGAATGAGCGAGGATCCGCTCATGATCATCGGAATCCCGACCTGCGCTGCGCCGGCGGCAAGAACAATGTCGCCGCGATAGGCCATGAGCGCGCTGATTCCCATTGGGGCGATACCGAAGGGCGCGGCATAGGTCTGACCGAATAAGGTGGTTGCCGTGCTTCGCGTTGACACGTCCTGCAGAATACGCGGCCGCAACGCGTAAGTCTGAAAGGCTTCGAGATTATTTCGCAGTGATGCGTTGGTTTCAGTTCCACCGGAAATATAGGCGTAGAGCGGCTTTGGCAGATGCCGTTTTGCCTTTGGCTCGAAGTCATCGAGGCAGAGCATAGCCTTCGCCAGCCGGGTCGAACGGCGGGAGTCGAGGCTGCTTACTTTCATGGCTTGCTCCGTTGGATTACAGACGAATTTGTTTCCCTGGAGAGGGCGGTGGATGCCATTGCATCCACCGCGACCCGACTGTCAGCCTCCCCGCAGCTTCAATCTTCGCTTGCTTCGAATGCTTCCTTGCGACCCCTCCGAATGGACGGAAATATCAAGGTAATCAGCATGCCGGCGGTAATCAACAGACCGCACGATGTCTATCGCTCGAACGGTTCGCCGAGCGACGCAACACCGTTCAGTTTCAGCAGGCGACGGTCGGCGGAGATGATGCCGAGCACGATGATCGTGACGAGATAGGGCAGGCTCGACAGTAGCTGCGAGGGAACGTCCAGTCCGGTTGCCTGGGCCGCAAGACCCATCAGCGAGACTGCGCCGAAAAGACAGGCGCCGAGGAAGATGCGACCGGTAAGCCAAGTCCCGAAGACGACGAGGGCGATGGCGATCCAGCCGCGTCCGGCGATCATTCCGTCAGCCCAGAGCGGTGTGTAGACCACCGACGCATAGGCGCCGGCGAAGCCGGCCATCGCGCCGCCGAAGGCGATGGCGAGGATACGGACCGATATCACCGAATAGCCGATAGCGTGGGCCGCCTTCGGGTTCTCACCGACGGCCCGGACGATGAGACCAAGCTTGGTGTAGGCAAGTATGGCCCAAAGAGCGAGGGTCGCGGCGAGCGAAATCCACACGACGATGTCCTGGACGAAAAGACTGCCGACGACCGGCAGGTCCGACAGCCCTGGAAGAGCGAGCTTTGAAAGACCTTTGACCGTCAGGCTTTCATAGGTCTTGCCGAAAAGTGCCGAGAGGCCCTGGCCAAGAATGCCGATGGCAAGGCCAGCGGCCACCTGGTTTGCCCGGAACCCGAGCGTGACGAAGGCAAAAAGCAGGGAAAGGGCGGCGCTGCCGAGCCCTGCGGCGATGAAGCCGAGAAAATGTCCGCCGCCATGATAAACGACGATGAAGGCGAGCACGGCGCCAAAGGCCATCAATCCCTCGACCCCGAGGTTGAGGACACCGGCGCGCTCGGCCACCAATTCGCCGAGTGCCGCCAGAAGAAACGGTGTCGCGGCCGCAAGCATGCCGGCAAGAATGAACTCGATGGCGTTCATGGCAGGCTCCGCTGGGCGGTGCGGCGCCATTCAAGGCGGTAGCGCACGAAGGCGACGGCGATCAGGTAGGCGAGTAGCAGACTGCCCTGGAAGACACGGACGGCGGCGATCGGCAGGCCGGCCGAGACCATGGCATTGTCGCCGCCGATATAGATGACCGCCATGACCAGCGCCGAGACCACAATGCCGATCGGATGCAGGCCGCCGAGATAGGCAACGATGATGGCCGCATAACCATAGCCGCTCGCGACCGAACGCTGCAGCTGGCCGAGCGGACCGGCCACTTCGGCAGCACCTGCAAGACCGGCGGCAAAACCGCCGATCAGCAGCGAAAGCCAGATCGCCCAACCTTCCCTGAAGCCGGCGTAGCCGGCAGCCCGCGGCGCCAGGCCGCCGACCTGCAGCTTGTAGCCGATGAAGCTCTTCTGCATGAAGACCCAGGCGGCAACCGACAAAACGAGGGTGATGAGGAAAGAGACGTTGACACGAGTCCCGGCAATCAGGGTCGGCACCATCGCATCGTACTGAAACATCACCGACTGCGGGAAGTTAAAGCCGTTCGGATCCTTCCACGGGCCGAGCAGCAGATAATTCAACAATTGCGCGGCAACGAGGCTCAGCATCAGCGAAACGAGGATCTCGTTGGCGTTGAGACGCACGCGCCAGAAGGCGGTGAGAGAAGCCCAAATGGCGCCGCCGATGGCGCCGAGCAGGAGCATCGCCGGCCAGATCCACTGGCCCGTCGCCTGGGGAAACCACACCGGAATGGCGGAGGCGAAGATCGCCCCAAGGATAAACTGGCCTTCGGCGCCGATATTGAAAACCTTGGCGCGAAAGCCGATCGCCAGCCCCTGGGCAATAAGGAGGAGGGGCCCAACCTTTAACAGCACTTCCGAAAATGAAGCCCAGGAGAGGAAGGGCTCTAAAAGCATCGCATAGACGACCGCGACGGGGTCGCGGCCCATCAAGACATAGAGGCCGAGATTGAGTGCGATCGCACCCCCGAGCGCGATGACGGGTGCGCCCAAGGCCGCGGCCAGCGAGGCGCGCTCCCGGCGGACAAGGGTGGGAAGGCAAGCAGGGAACCAGACGCTCATTATTGAACTTTCTCGGGCGAGGCATGAGCCCCGATCATGTATCGTCCGATCTCCTCGGGTTTGGTGTCCCGCGTTGTAAGCGGCGGGCTGAGCCGGCCGTGATGCAGCACCTGGATGGAATCGCAGAGTTCGAACAATTCTTCCAGCTCCTCGGAAATGACGAGGATCGCCATGCCCTCATTGCGCAATGCCACCAGGCGGCTGCGGATGGCAGAGGCTGCACCGACATCAACGCCCCAGGTCGGCTGCGCCACGAAAAGCAATTTCGGAGACAGCATGATTTCGCGGCCGACGATGAACTTCTGCAGGTTGCCGCCGGACAGGGTGCCGGCTTCCGCATCCGGGCCGGATGTGCGGACATCATACTGATGGATACAATCCTTGGTGAACGTCATCGCCCGTGTCCTTTCGATGAGACCACGCTGTAAAAGCTTGAGTGGGTGGGCCGTCAGCAGGCTATTGAGGACGAGCGACATTTCCGGCACGGCACCGCGTCCGAGCCGGTCTTCCGGAACGAAGGCAAATCCAAGCTGCCGCCGCGCGGCGGCATCGAACCTGCCGACATCCATTCCCATCATGTAGATCCGGTCGCGTTGTTCGCGCCCCAGCATGGTCTCGCCCGAAATCAGCGCCGCAAGCTCACTTTGGCCGTTGCCCGAAACACCGGCGATCCCGAGAATTTCGCCGGCACGTACCTCAAGGCTGAGGCCGGAAAGCGGCACCGCAAAGGGATCGTCGGGCTGGTGGTCCAAACCGATGATCTCCAGCCGCTTTTCCCCGCCGGACAGCGGCAGCGCCGAGATGGGTGCGGGCATATCGCGGCCGATCATCATCCGGGCAAGGTCATGGGCATCATGCTCGCGCGGATCGACATCCCCGGTCACGCGCCCGCCGCGCAGGATCGTCGCGCGGTCACAGATCGCCCGAATTTCTTCGAGCTTGTGGGAAATCAGCAGGACAGAAACGCCGCCGTCGCGCAGCCGAAGCAGCGTGTCGAACAGCTTCTCCACCATTTGCGGCGGCAGGACGGAGGTGGGCTCGTCGAGGATCAGCAGCTTCGGATCGGTCATCAGGCTTCGGATGATCTCCACCCGTTGCCGCTCGCCGACCGACAGCGCATGCACATGGGCAAGCGGATCTACTTCGAGGCCGAACTCCCGTCCAAGCGTCCGGATACGTTCCTTGAGATCAGCTTTGCGACCCGGCACCACCAGCCGAATATTCTCGATGACCGTCAAGGTCTCGAACAGCGAAAAATGCTGGAAGACCATGCCGATGCCCTTGCGCCGCGCCTCCGCCGGGGAGGCGAGGCGCAAGGGAGTGCCTTCCCAGACGACGTCTCCGTCATCCGGCTGCTCGACACCGTAGATCAGCTTCATCAGCGTCGATTTTCCCGCGCCGTTTTCTCCGAGGATCGCATGGATCGATTGCGGAGCCACGTCCAGATCGATTGCCTGATTGGCGTGGATCTGGCCGTAGCTCTTCGAAATGCCGCGCAGCGACAGGAGCGGGGTGGTCATGAATTATTTCGGCAGCGGCGTCGAGACGCCCTTGACGTGCCAATTCATGGCGATGATCTCGGGGTCGGCCATGCTTGCGCCCGAGGCTACAGCTTCGCTGCCGTCGGCCTTGGCGATCGGCCCGGTGAAGGGCGAGAAGCTGCCGTCGGCGATCTTTGCCTCGACCTCTTTGATCTTGGTCATCACGTCGGCCGGAATATCCGGATTCCAGTCGACCACTTCGACGACCTTGTCGGCGACGCCGAGGAAGGCATTGGCCCCCTTGAACGTACCGGCGAGATGGGCATCGACCGAAGCCTTGAAGAAGGGCGACCAGTCCGTCGAGATGCAGCCGAGATAGGTTTTCGGCGCATACTTCTTCATCGAGGAGTTGAGATTGAAGGCGTAGACGCCGGCGTCTTCACAGGCCGAGATGACGGATGGTGTGTCCTGGGCATTGGAGAAGATCACGTCGCACTTCTGTGCGATCAGCGCCTTGGCTGCCTCCTGCTCCTTGGCCGGGTCGAACCAGGAATTGACCCAGACGACGGAGACTTCGATATCCGGCTTTACCGCCTGGGCGCCGAGCGTAAAGGCGTTGATCGAGGTAATGAGCTCGGGAATGGCAAAGGCCGAAACGGAGCCGAGCTTGCCGGTCTTGGAAAGTGCTGCCGCGGCCATGCCGAGCAGATAGGTGCCCTGGAAATATTTGGCGGCGAACGGCGAGAAATTGGGAGCAACCTGGAAGCCGGAGGCATGCAGGACCGTCACGCTCGGATCACGGCGGGCGATCTGCAGGGCGCCATTCTGATAGCCGAAGGAGCCGGCGATCAGAAACTTGTTTCCGTCGGCGACGGTCTTGGTCATGATGCGGTCGGCGTCCGGGCCTTCGGCAATATTCTCAAGCACGGTGACCTTCACCTTGTCGCCGTAAGCGGCCTTGATCGGCTCGAGGCCGGCGGCAAGGGCGTGCCCCCAGCCGACGTCGCCGATCGGCGAGGGGACGACGAGCGTTATGCCGAGCGGCTGGTCGGCGGCGAAAGCAAGGCGGCTGCCGAGCACGCCGGCAAGGCCGGTGGCGGCAGCGACCGTCATCAGGTTTCTGCGGGTCAGTTTGGTCATGTTCACGGGTTCCCTTTTTTGGTTTTAGAATTTCACGGCTGCGAGTGCAGCCTCGGCGTCGGCGGAGAGCTTGGCTTCGTCGAGACCGGGGAATTCTCCATTCTGCCAGACGATGCGGCCATTGATCATCGTCATATCGGTTGCCATGCCGATGCCAACGCGGGCAATCAGGCTCAACGGATCGTGCCGCGTACCGACATAATCCATGCGACGCGTGTCAATTGCAAACAGGTCGGCGGCCATGCCGGGCGCCAGCCGGCCGATGTCGCGCCGGCCGAGCAGGCTCGCACCGCCTGTCGTGCCGTAGCCGAGGAAATCGACGGGCGGCGGCACGGGATGGGCGCGGCTGGAGGATACCAGGCACTGCAGCATATAGGCCGAGTGCAGGCAGTGCATCAGGTTGGAATTGTCGTTGGAGGCAGCACCATCGCAGCCAAGGCCGATGCGCAGGCCGAAGGCAGCCATGGCGGGAATGTCGGTGACCTCGGCGCCGACGAGATAGACCGGTTCGGGGCAGTGCGCCACGCCGGTGCCGCTCGCCGCCATCCTCCTGAGTTCGTCGTGGGTCAACTCCCAGCAATGGGCATAGAATGTGTCGGGGCCGGCAAAACCGAGCTCTTCCAGATAATCGACGGTGCGCACGCCATGGCGAGCGTGAATGACCGGGCTTTCGCCCTCGCCGACATGGGTGTGCATCATGACGCCGCGATCACGCGCCAGCGCCACCGATTCCGCAAAGGTCTCGCGATAGCAATTCACCGGCTGGCAGGGCGCCACCACGACCTGGCGCATACTGAACGGGTTGGCATCGTGGTAGGAGTCGATCAGCCGGGCGCAGTCGGCGATGAATTCGTCGGTCGTTTCCAGCATCTCGTCAGGAATGGTCGAGCCCTGCGACTTCGGCAGAGTATTGCCGCCGCGGCCGGCGTGGAAGCGCATGCCGAAGAGCTCGGCGGCTTCGAACTGGCGGTCGATCAGCCGCTTCCCAGCGTGGCGGGGGAAATTATACTGATGGTCGAACGCCGTCGTACAGCCATGTTTGATCATCTCGGCCATCGCCGTGACGGAGGAGTGGTAAAAACACGCCTCATTGAGCTGCGAAAAGATCGGGTAGATGCGGTCGAGCCACTCGATGACCGAAAGCTTCGTCCAGTCGAGGTCGGCGCGGTTGCGCACGAAGCATTGGAAAAAATGATGATGGGTGTTGACGAGGCCGGGATAGACGAACCAGCCGGCGGCATCCTGAACGGTCGTGCCGGCGGGCAGCGCGTCCGCCGCCAGATTTTCACCGATCGCCACAATCGCCGAACCGTCGGTCAGGAGATCGACATTGCGCCGGACGACCGGCCCCTTGCCCTCGTCGACGATCACGGCCGTGCAGTTCTTCAGGAGATATCCAGCCATGTCACGCCTCGCCCGGTTCTTCGATATGAGGTTCAGGCTTCAATTCGTGCAGCCGGTGAATACCCGGCATTTCGATAAACCTATCGAGGGCGCGCAGTGCCCGCGACCAAAGCCGGATGGCGGGATAGGGATCCAGCGACACGCCCCCGTCGGGGGCCAGCGCCACATAGGGAAAGCAGGCGATGTCGGCAATTGTCGGCCGGTCTGCGGCGAGGAAGCGCCTGCCGTAAAGAGCCTGCTCGACAAGTACGGCCTCCAGCTCGCGAAGTGCTGAAATACCCTGGGCCTGTAGCGCGTCGATATCGCCCGGCCGCAGCAGCATTTCATGAAGCCTCGCGCCGCCCAGGCTTGCCGTCAGCCGGCCCGAGAACGACAGCCATTGCTGCACCTTTGCCACTTTCTCGGCCTTGCCGCTGCCAAGCCATTCGGGTGCTGCCTTAGCGGCCAGATAGACGAGGATCGCCGAGGATTCGGTCAGGATCAGATCACCATCCTCCAGGATGGGAATGGATCCCGCCGGATTGAGCGCCAGGAGTTCCGGGCCGCGATGCTCGGCGCCGGGATGGAAATCCACCGGGCGGAGTTCCAGTTTCACGCCGGTCAGCGCCGCCATCAGGCGCACCTTGTAGCAACTGGGGGAGAGAATGTAGTCGTAGAGCTTCATTGCGCCACCAGCTGCGCGCCATAGGTATAATTGTGACGCTTCAGCCAGCGTCGGTAAGCGATCGATGTGAGATCGGCCCGCGTCGGGATTTCCATGCCCGGGTCGAGCGGCAGAAGCGGCGGGATCTGGTTTTCCAGAATCGAACGGTCCTGCAGGAAGATCGTCTGCTGGAAGTGGATGAGATCGGTCATCGCGGTCTCGTCATCGAAAAGCGCCATCCACGGCCAGACGTCGCACAGGTCCTCGGCCAGCGGCTGCACGAAGAGCGTAATGACATCCCATTCGCTCGGGCGCGGCGGGCAGGTCTTGTAGAGCACGGAGCAGGTCGGTGCCGGCACGCGGTACATGTACTCCGTGGTGATCCCGCCGCTTGCCGATTTGGCGGCCTGCGGCTGGTAAAACTTCACCTGCGTTGCCCAGACTTCATCTTCCTCCTCGCGGATCTCAACCTTGTAGTTCTGAACCTCGGTGTGCGGCTCTGCGCCGAGAATGTCGGTGTGGACGAAGGGGAAATGGGCAATGTCGAGGAAATTCTCGACGGCGCGCAGGGGCGAGCAGCGCACGCGCACCACGCCGACGTCGACGAAACGGCGGCCGGGCTGGTCGGCCTCGGGAATCGGGAAAATTTCCTTCTGCGGTTCGCCGAGCGAGGACCAGACATGGCCGTAACGTACGCTCACCGGCAGAACACGGCCGTCGCCGCCCGTTACCCTCGCATTGCCATCGGCGTCGCGCGCCACGTCGATCCGCTCGCCCATCAGCCTCGTCTTACGACCGGCGCTGTCGAGCTGACTGAAAAGCCCAACCGGATACCATTCGTCGATCATCGCCTGCATGCTCACCGCGCGCTCTCCTTTTTCTGAAGATCTTCAGCCCGGCGGCGCAGACTTTCGGCAGCCCGCGAAGCGCCGATGGCCGCAGCAGGACCGAGGTCCTCCTTGAGGAGCACATGGATCAGCGTCTGCCCGTCTTCCTGGACAGATAACAGACAGACAGTGCCGGTGGAGGCGTCGATCTCGATAAGACCGTCAGGGTTCGCCTTCGCGCCGGCCGCCGTTTCAATTGCGGCAACGTCTGCAAACGCCGTCAGCGAGCGCAGGGGAATGAGGCCGTCAAGCCTCGGCGGCTTCGAAGCGGGCGTGCCCACGGCCACCCAGATCATATTGCCCGCTTCCTCGACTTCATGGGTGGCGACACGGATGGTTTCCGGCGGCGCCAGCCCCGGATGGGCGGGAATGCGCAGACAGTTTCCGGCCTGGCCATAGCTCCAGCCGTGGTAGATGCACGAAAGTGCCTCGCCGCGCACGAAGCCATGGGACAAACGCATGCCGCGGTGCGGACAACGATCCGTCGATGCCGATATACGCCCCGAAGCGCTGCGCCAGAGGGCAATCGATCCAGATGCCGTCCGGGCCGGCATGACGGTAGCGGCCGGCAGATCCCGGGAAAGGGCGACTGGCGTCCAATAGCCGGTCGGATCGGATGGCATGACTAAACTTCCTGAACCATACTACGTTTTGTGAAACGATACGCTCAAGGGCTCACGTTTGCATAGTTTTTTCGCATTGGCAACAATGGTTAAATAATATGCATATCGCAAAAACCGCATTTGGTATCAGGCCGTTTCGCCGATCATCACAGTGCGTTCTATGCTCTCGACCCATACGTCGATTGGCCCCAGTGAGCACCCCACCTCCATCATGTCGATCAACTCCTCCGGTCCTGAAAGCTCAAGTTCTATCCGCATTGAACTTGCATGGGATATGCTATGCGAGAGCCCGAGCTTGGCGGCATGACGCCGGATCCAGGGGATAAACGACGCAGCCCTGAGATCACCGATAATCGTCATCCGCTCCTGAAGGTGGCTTGTCACTTGTCCCATGCTCGCCCTTGTATTTCCAACACCATAGCGCCTGAATGAACTTGCGAAAGGGGTATCGTCGAAGCGAGGGTACGCTGTCGGCGTTTGCTCTGCAAAAGACCGGCGACCGTCCACGATGTTCATAGGCTTTGTCGGTCGATCGAGAGGCTGGGCTTGTGGTTGGTCGTTGCTGTGTTAACTAGCTGTCTTGCGATTTTCCGCCGGCTGCTCAAGGCCAGCGGAAGATCCCGCATTCAACAGCTGCGCGATCGGAACCCGCATGAAGAATGGACAGCAGGATAAACGTGACATGCCCTCGTCGCCGGCCAGCCGGTCGCCGCAGGAGCGCCAACGATCCCTGGCGATCGGGCTTTTGCGTGCGCGCGAAGCGGTGATGAGCCATTTCCGGCCGATCCTGGCGGCGCACGATGTCACCGAGCAGCAGTGGCGGGTGATCCGTGTACTATCCGAAGCGGGAACGCTCGATGCAAGCGAAGTGGCGGACAAGGCCTCGATCCTGGCGCCGAGCCTGACGCGCATGATCCGCTCGCTCGAGGAGCGCGGCTTCATCACCAAACATAAGGACAAGGCCGACGGCCGACGGGTGCTGCTGCGGATTACGCCCGCAGGGCGGGCAATGGTCGACGAAGTCATGCCGGAGAGCCTGAAGGTCTATGCCGATATAGGTGCGCGCTTCGGTGGGGAGCGGGTCGAGCAACTCTTGGACATGCTTGACGAACTGACGGCGCTGAGGCTCGAAGGCGCGACCGGCGGTGAAGAGTGACGCCTTGCGGTTCGTGCAAAGCCTCTTGATTAATGTGTTAAATATATGATTGACGACCCGTCCGGTCTGCGGCAGTCTTCAGCGGTATTGACACTGTTGGGAGGCAGAGTTGGACCTGTTGCAGAACCGCAGCCTCGTCGATCGCGCCTGGGCGCCGACACCCTACGATCAATGGTCGGACGATCTTCATAACATCTGCGGGAATTTCAATCCGCACACGATGGAGCGCGGCGACAAGGTGGTCGGCACCGCAAGCCGCATCGACGTCTGCGGCATGGAATTCGCCCATGTCTCCAACGATCTCGATTATGTCCATCGCGGCTGGGAGGATATTCGCCGCGACGCCCACGAGCATCTGTTCCTGATCCTACAGCTCGAGGGGGCTTGCGGGGTGGAGCATTCCGGCCAGCAGAATATCCTCGACGTCGGCGAATGCATTCTGGTCGATTCCACGCGCCCGACCACCCTCTATTTTCACGGACACTTCTCCAATCATCTCTCCCTGCATCTGCCGCGGCAATTGATGTATTCGGGCAGCAAGGTGGATTTCGACGTCGCCCGCAAACTTGTCGCCGGCGATCCGATGGCGGTGATGCTGCGCGCGCTGATCGCCAAGATGATGACGACGCCGGAAAGCGAAGCGGCCTCGCCACATCTGCGCCAGCTGATGTTCGATACGACGCGCCAGGCGTTTCTGTCGACAGACATCCAGACGGCAAGCCTGAATTCCCTGCATGACAGTGCGGGCAGGCGCATGCAGATGGTCGATATCCTGATCGACAAACACCTGACCGAGAGCGATCTCAGCGCCAAATGGCTGGCGACGAGGCTGGGTGTGTCGATCCGCACGCTGCAGCAGGATTTCCAGGGATTGGGCATGACCTGCACCACCGTCATCCGCGACAAGCGCCTGCGCTTCGCGCGGGAAAAGATCGAGCAGCTCAAGGAGCAGCGCAACGTCGGAACGATCGCCGAAGTCGCCTATTCGGCCGGTTTCAACGACATTTCCTATTTCAACCGCAGCTTCAAGGAACTGTTCGATTGTGCGCCGAGCGAGCTGCTTCGCGCCGGCGAAGCGGTGCCAAAGATGGTCTGACGCGCAATTTGCGCTTCCGTCCAAGACGCGGCGCGTTTCTCCCCAAGACGGTTTTTCCGGCGAAAGTCATAATCCTCCCTAATGTCACGGGAGGAGAATATCGTGAAGCAGTCTACCCTGCTCATTGGTGGTGAAACTGTTGCCACCACCCAACATGCGCCGGTCACAAATCCGTCGAACGGCGAAATCGTCGGTTATATGCCGCTTGCCGGGCAAGCCGATCTCGACCAGGCCGTTGCCGCCGCAGCCGCGGCTTTCAAAAACTGGTCGCAGACCTCGAACGAAGAACGCGCCGCCGCTTGCCGGGCCATCGCTGAAAAAATCAACGAACACGCCGAGGAATTGGCGCAGCTCCTGACCCGGGAGCAGGGTAAACCGCTCAACGGCCTCGGGTCGCGTTTTGAAATCGGCGGCGCGTTCGCCTGGACTCGCCATACGGCGGAACTCGATCTGCCGGTCGAGATCCTGCAGGATGACAATGAAGGCCGCGTCGAGTTGCATCGAAAGCCGATCGGCGTCGTCGGTTCGATCACACCCTGGAACTGGCCTGTTATGATCGCTTGCTGGCACATCGTGCCGGCGGTGCGGGCCGGCAATACCGTGGTCATCAAGCCATCGCCCCTGACCCCGCTCTCGACCATCCGCCTGGTCGAGATCATCAATGATGTGCTGCCCCCCGGCGTCGTCAATGTGATCACCGGGGAAAACAGCATCGGTGCTGCGCTTTCCGCCCATCCCGGTATCGCCAAGATGACCTTCACCGGCTCGACCGAGACGGGCAAGAAAATCATGGCCTCGGCCGTCGCCACCTTGAAGCGGCTGACGCTGGAGCTCGGCGGCAATGATGCGGGCATCGTGCTGCCCGACGTCGATCCGAAAGGCGTCGCCGAGGGTCTGTTCTGGGGCGCCTTCATCAATAACGGCCAGACCTGCGCGGCGCTGAAACGCCTCTATGTGCATGACAGCATCTATGAGGAGGTCTGCGCGGCACTTGCCGATTACGCCGGAAAGATCACCGTCGGCGACGGCCTGGATGAGGCCAGCATCCTCGGGCCGATACAGAACGAAATACAGTTCAACAAAGTGCGCGATCTCGTCGACGATGCGCGCGCTCAGGGCGGCCGCATTCTGACCGGCGGCGCGCCGCTGGACCGGCCCGGCTATTTCTATCCGATCACCCTCGTTGCCGATGTCGATCATGGTGTGCGCCTGGTCGATGAGGAGCAGTTCGGCCCGGCCCTGCCGATCATTCGCTACAGCGATCTCGACGAGGTGATCGCCCGCGCCAACCAGAATCCGGCCGGTCTCGGCGGCTCGGTCTGGTCTGCCGACGTCGAGAAGGCCAAGCGTTATGCGAGGCAGCTCGAATGCGGCTCGGTCTGGATCAACAAACACGGCGCGATCCAGCCCAACGCGCCCTTCGGCGGCGTCAAACAATCCGGCATCGGCGTCGAATTCGGCGCCGAAGGCCTGAAGGAATTCACCACGATCCAGACGGTGTTGAGCTGAACCATGACGACTTACGATTACATCATCGTCGGAGGCGGATCCTCGGGTTGCGTGCTGGCGAACCGGCTGTCGGAAAATGCGGCGCACAAGGTGCTGCTGATCGAGTCCGGCCGCCGCGACGCCGATCCGTGGATCCATATACCCGCGACCTTCTTCAAGGTGCTGGGCAAGGGGATCGATATCCATCCCTATGCATCGAACCCCGACAAAGGGCTGAACGGGCGGCCGAGCATCGTGCCGCAGGGCAATGTGCTTGGCGGCGGCAGCTCGGTGAATGCGATGATCTATATTCGCGGCCATCGCAACGACTACGACACCTGGTCGCAGATGGGCTGCCAGGGCTGGTCCTATGATGACGTGCTTCCGGTCTTCCGCTCGCTGGAGCACAACGAGCGGCTGAACGGCCAATTCCACGGTAGGAAGGGCGGCCTGCACGTCTCCGACCCCCGCCATCGGCATCCGCTGAGCGAGGCCTTCGTCAAGGCAGCGACCGAAATCGGCATTCCCCACAATGACGATTTCAACGGCACGGATCAGGCAGGCGTCGGCTTCTACCAGAGCACCACTTATGGCGGCCGGCGCTGGAGCTCGGCCCAGGCCTTCCTACGCGAAGCGGAGAAGCGGCCGAACCTCACCGTGCTGACCGAGCGCAAGGTGGCGCGCGTCCTGTTCGAGGGTCAGAGGGCAGCCGGCGTCGAACTGGTCGACGGCACGACCTTCAAGGCGTCGCGCGAAATCGCGCTCACATCGGGGGCTATTGCCACGCCGAAGATCCTGCAATTGTCGGGCATCGGCGACGGTGCGCATCTTGCCTCGCTCGGCATCCAGGTTGTCGCCGACCTGCCGGGCGTTGGCGCCAATTATCAGGATCACCTCGAAGTGCCGGTGCAGGGCGAAACACGCGAGCCGATCTCGATCCTTGGTCATGACCGCGGGCTGCGTGCCGCCGGCCATATGCTGCGTTATCTGACATCGCGTCGCGGGCTGCTCTCGTCCAACGTCGTCGAATGCGGCGGCTTCGTCGATACCGCAGGCACCGGCCAGCCGGATGTGCAGTTCCATGTGCTGCCGGTGCTGATCGGATTCGTCGACCGCGAACCGGAGCCCGGCCACGGCCTCAGCATCGGGCCGTGTTATCTCCGGCCGCGGTCGCGCGGCTGGATCAGGCTGAAGAGCGCCGATCCGAGGGAGCAGACCGATTTCAACGCCAACCTGCTCTCCGATCCCGCCGATATCGAAACTCTGGTGCGCGGTGTCGAGACAGCGATCCGCATCCTCGATGCGCCAGCCCTTGCCAAACTGGTCAAGCGCCGCGTGCTGCCGAAACCTGGGATCGAAAAGGATCCGGAGGCCCTGCGCGATTACATCCGCCAGTCGGCCAAAACAGTGTTCCATCCGGCGGGAACGGCCCGCATGGGCCGCGCTGATGATCGCATGGCCGTCGTCGGACCGGACCTCAAGGTGCGCGGCGTCGAGGGGCTGCGCGTCTGCGACGCTTCGGTGATGCCGACGCTGGTGTCGGGCAATACCAACGCGCCGACGATGATGATTGCGGCAAAGGCCGCTGCGTTCATGACAGGGAAGGCGATTTCCGGCTGAGCCTGGATATCGCCGATCGCAATATCCCGTGGGGAGCGGGACAACACACTGGAGGAGACAATGCCTATCAATCCAAAAGGGCTGGTAATCGGCCTTTTGCTGACGCTCGTTTCGGCGTTCAGCGCACATGCTGCCGCATCCTGCGGCGACAATAGCGGTAAGCCGGCAACCGGCGAACCAATTGTGATCGGCGCGATCACGGGCAAAACGGGGCCGGACGATTTTTCCAATTCCACCAAGGCGGCCAAGGCCTATTTCGACTGCCTGAACGCCAATGGCGGCATCAAAGGCCGGCCGGTCAAATATCTGGTCGAGGACGACCAGTGGAATCCTGAGATCGCAGCACAGCTCGCCGCCAAGCTCGTCAACGACGAGGAGGCCGTGCTGATGGTCGGCAATTCGAGCTTCGTCGAATGCGGCGCCAATGCCGATTTCTACAAGAAATCCGGCATTCTCGTCGTCGCCGGCGTCGGCGTCCCGCGCGAATGTTTCTTCGCGGCGAACTATGCGCCAACCAATGCCGGTCCGCGCGTCTCGATGCTCGGCGCCATGGGCTATGCGCTCGATCAGCTGAAGGCAAAATCCGTCGTCTGCATCGGGCCGAACATTCCGAATGTCGGCACCTGGTCCTGCGACGGGATCATCCAACTCGCCAAGGAGAAAGGCCTGACGGCCGAGACGATCTTGATGGATCCCGGCACGGCCGATTCCACATCGACCATCCTGCAGGCGGCAGCTTCCAAGCCGGATGTGATCATCCTCGGCCTGCCCAAGGGCGTGACCGTGCCGCTGCTGACCGCTGCGGAAGAACAGGGGCTGAACCAGAGCATCAAGTTCCTGAGCGCCGCCTCGGCCTATGATCTCTCGGTGCCCGGCACGATCGGGGCCGGCTGGGACGGCAATTTCATCGTCAACATGGAGTTCAACGATCTCGAAGCGACGACGCCTGATAATCAGAACTGGCTCGCCGTCATGGATCAATACGGCCAGAAATCCGATCCGCGCGATACCTTCGCCCAGGCCGGCTATCTCTCGGCACGGATCGCCGAGACGGCACTGATGACGCTCGATCCCGCCAATATCAATCGCGAGACGGCATCGGCTGCGGTGCAGGGGATAAAGGGCTTCAAGAGCGATATCTTCTGCGCGCCCTGGTATTTCGGCGACGGCCAGGCCCGCCACAATGCCAATTCGACGACGCGTATGGCCGTCAGTGAAGGCGGCAAGTGGAAAGTTGTCTCCGACTGCGCGCCGTCGCCGGATCCTGAGCTGAAGGACATCCGCGCCTTCGAAAAGTCCGCTGGCATCAATTGAGCCTGCGACTGCCATCGTGCTCCGCGGTATCACCCCGCGGAGCCGGGCAAGGTCTAGAGGATCGGCTTATGAATATTCTTCCCTTCGTCATTTCCGGGCTTGGGATCGGCGCCGTCTATGCCCTGTCGGGCGTCGGCCTCGTCGTGCTGTTTCGGGCGACCGGCGTTCTCAATTTCGCTTTCGGTGCTTTTGGCGCGATGGGCGCGCATTGCGCCTGGCAGCTGCTCGAGTGGAAGGTCCCGCTGATCGTCGCCATCCTTGCGGCGGTCGTGGTCTCGACGGCGATCAGCTTTCTCTACGGGCGGATCTTCGCTCCCATGCTGTCGCATCGCGATACCGTCGTGCGCGCCGTCGGCACACTAGCGCCGGCTCTGGTTCTGATCGCCGTCATGGGTGTCGTCTGGGGCGAGCTGCCGCGCCGCCTGCAGTTTCCGACCGACCAGATGTTCGTCTCGCTCTTTGCCGTGCGCTTGACCTACACGCGCATCATCGCCCTTCTTCTCGCCGTCGCCATGGTCGTCGCGATCACCTTGCTGCTTTCCCGCACGCGGCTCGGCCTCGATATGCGCGCACTGGCCAATGACCGCGATCTCAGCGCAGTGCTCGGCGTGCGCGTCCTCCATACCGAGACCGCCGCCTGGATCATAACCGGCATCTTCTCAGGCCTTGCCGGCCTGCTGCTGGCCGATCTCGTGCGCCTGCAGGGCACCTTCCTGACGCTGCTGGTCATTCCCGCCATTGCCGCGGCGATCCTCGGCCAGTTGCGCTCGCTTTGGGAGACGGCGGCTGCCGGCATTCTGATCGGCATTGCCGAGGCGGCGCTGACGCCGATTGCCTGGATATCGCCCTATCGCGCGGCGGCACCCTTTATCATCGCGCTCGCCGCCGTCACGATCCTCGGAGGCACGGCGAAGGCCGCGTTGAAAGACCGATGAGCGTTCAGCCGCAAACAATCGCCTCCAACGCCGAAGGCCTGTCGATAATGCGCCTGCCGAAACAGCTTCTGCATGTCCCCGTGACGATGGCGCTCTTCGCGGCCGCGGTCGCCTTTCTCGCCAATTCCTTCTGGCTTTCGGCGGCAACCTCGGCCGTCGCCCTCTCGCTGTCCGTGGCCGGCCTTGCCATTCTTTATGGTCAGCTCGGCCTGGTTTCGCTCTGCCAGTTCGCCCTCGTCGGTGTCGGCGGCTGGGTAACGCTGCGCATCGGCCATGCCCTTCATCCGCCCTTCGAGGTGAGCCTGCTTGCCGGCGGCATCGTCGCCTCCGCGGTCGGGCTCGCCTTTGGCGTACCGGCCTTGCGGCTGCGTGGTCTCTACCTCGCGCTCGTCACCCTGATGCTCGCCGGCGGCTTCCAGATCATCATCAGCGCTTGGGGTTTCCCTGATGGCGGTCCTGGTTTTCTCGGTCGGGCGGACGGCTCCGGACGCGAAATGCTGGCGAGGCCTGCCATGGCCGACGGCGAGGTTGCCTATTTCCTCTATGTCTGCACGGCAGCTGCGATCGGTCTTTTGATCGCGCAATGGCATAAGCTTGCGCGTCCCGGCAGGGCCTGGGCGCTGATCCGCAAGGGCGAGACTGTCGCCGTCGCCAGCGGCGTCAACGTTCTCATCTACAAGGCCTGGGCCTTTGCGCTCAGCGGCCTGCTCGCCGGCCTTGCCGGCGGGCTGCTCGCCGGCAATGTCGGCCAGCTCGACGGGCGCGCCTTCGGCGCCTTCGAGAGCCTCAATCTCTTTGCGCTCGCCATCGTCGGCGGTGTCTTCAACTGGTACGGCGCGCTGATCGCCGGCCTTCTACTGCGCGCGGTGCCGGCGCTGCTCACCGATCTCGGCATCGACGGTTATGTCACGATCGGCATTTTCGGCGTCGCCCTGTTCCATGCGCTGGCAACGGCGCCGACCGGCATAGCCGGCCAGATCGCGGCTCTGCTCGCCCGTCTGAACCGCGGCCTATCAAGGGGGAGGGCACGATGATCACCATCGACAATCTCGTCGTCCAGTTCGGTGGTGTGAAGCCGATCAACGAGCTCAGCGCAGTGCTCACCGCACCGGTCGCGGGCCTCATCGGCCCGAATGGCGCCGGCAAGACGACACTGCTCAACGTGCTCTCCGGTTTCATCAGGCCGGTTCAGGGGACTGTGTCGCTCGGCGCCCAGGCGCTGTTGCCGATGACGCCGCTGCAGCGCGTGCGCGCCGGCCTGCGCCGCTCGTTCCAGACCGAACAGGTGGTCGAGGACCTGACCGTCGCCGGCAATATCGCAGCGATCGCCGATCATGTGGTTGGCGCGCCGCATCGCTCCGAAGCCGTGGACGAGGCGCTTTCCTTCGTCGGTCTCAGCACGGCTGCCGACCGGCTGGGGCAATCGCTCAATCTCTTCCAGCGCCGCCTGGTCGAACTGGCGAAATGCGTCGTCGGCAAGCCGAAGCTCATCCTGCTCGACGAACCGGCCGCCGGCCTGACCGAGGAGGAGGGAAAGGCGTTCCGCGAGCTGGTGCTGCGCATCCCCGCGGAATTCCGGGCGCAGGTTCTGGTCATCGATCATGACGTCGACCTTATCCGCTCCATGTGCAGCGAAACCATGGTGCTCGACTACGGAAAGCTGCTGGCCCTCGGCCCGACGCAGACCGTGCTTGCCGATCCGAACGTGCGGCGCGCCTATCTGGGGGAGTTCTGAAATGAGCGGGATTTCCGAGGTCAGCGTCGAAAACCTCGTCGTCGAACGCGGTGGTAAACGCGTCATTCATGACATTTCCTTTTCGGTCGCAGCCGGCAAGGTGACGACCCTGCTCGGCGCCAATGGGGCGGGAAAATCGAGCACAGTCATGGCCATGGCAGGTGTTCTGCCGCGCGGCGGCGCGGTGCGGCTGGGAGACATCGCACTCGAAGGATTTGTGCCCGACCGCATTCGCCGGGCAGGCCTTGCGCTCGTTCCGGAAGGGCACCGCGTGCTGGGGCAATTGTCGGTGGAGGACAATATCCTCGTCGCCGCGCTCGATCCTTCGGCGGCGGCGCGCCGGCAGGGGCTGGAGCGCGCCTATGAGATATTTCCTGAGCTTGCCGAGCGCCGGCATCAGTCGGCTTCCGATCTCTCCGGCGGTCAGAAGCAGATGGTGGCGATGGCGCAGGCTTTCGTCGCAAAGCCGCGTTTCATGATCGTCGACGAGCTTTCGCTCGGCTTGGCGCCTGCCGTGGTCAAGCGCCTGGCCGAAGCGCTGAAGATCGCCGCTGCCGGCGGCATCGGCGTGCTGCTGATCGAGCAATTCGCCAATCTCGCGCTGGATCTCGCCGACAGGGCGCTCGTGCTGGAGCGCGGCCGCCTTGTCTTCGACGGTCCCGCCGCGACGCTGAAAGCCCAGCCGGACATCCTCCATGGCGCCTATCTGGCGAGCTGAGGCAAGGAGGCCGTCATGCGTTTTTCCGCTGATCACCGCCCTATCGAGACGGCTCGGGGCCAAGAATTTGCCGGGCTTGCCCGCGCGCTGTTCGGCAATGTCAGGCTCGACTTCACGGCGGCCGACGAGGAGAAGAGTTCGATGCTCTCGGCCATGCTGGGAGCCTGCCGGCTGACCCGGCTGGAAGCCGACCGGCACGTGGTTTTCGGCGAGCGGGTGACGGCGGAGCCTGACGATCCCGACGCGATCAAGCTGATCCTGCAGACCCAAGGCAGCGCCTCGATCACCCAGGGCGGTTTGCACGCGCCGGTTTCCACCAATGCACTTGTGATCTATGACCCGCGCCGTCCCTATGTGCTGACCAACGGCACGCCGGTCCGCCAATTGCTGCTGCAACTGCCGCGGCAGGCATTGCCGCAGGCCGCGGTGGAGCGGTTGGCAGTACCCTTCACCGCGCATGCCGAGCATGACGGCATGTGCGGCATTCTGCTGTCGCTGATGGAAACGACCATGCACGAGATCAGCCATCTCGACGAAGCGCGGCGTTCGAGCGTCGGCCAGACGATGATCGATCTCGTCCGCACCATGATCGGCGACGGTGCCACGGCGGGACTGGTCGCCAATCCCCTCGATCTGCTGCTGGCGCGCATCAAGCATTTCATCGCCGGGAATATCGCACGGCCGGATCTTACCGTCGCCATGATCGCGCGGCGCATGGGCTGCTCGGTGCGTTACGTCTATCGCGCATTCGAGGCCGAACGGCTGACGCCGTCCGACTATATCTGGGACCTGCGCCTGCAGCAGGCTGCGGCCAAGCTGCGCGAGGCCGGCGGCCATAGCGGCGAAATATCCGAGATCGCCTTTGCGCTCGGCTTTTCCTCCAGCGCGCATTTTTCGCGGGCTTTCCGCGCCCGCTACGCCGTTTCGCCGTCGCAATGGCGCAAGGCTGCGCTTTCCTAGAACAGGATGATTTTAGGCCCGGCTGGCCTAAGTCTAAATCCTGTTCTAAATTAAAGAGTTAGAGCATGATGCCATGAGAAAACCGCTCACACTTTTCGGCATCATGCTCTATGCGGCCCGGTCTGCGCCGAGCCGCCCAGATTCTTATCGCATCGATTCCGCGACGCGCAGCGTATCGGTAAACTGCTCGAAGCGCCGGATCTTGCCGTCCGCCACGCTCCAGGCGTGCACGACGCGGGCCTTGAAGGATTTACCGGTCTTCCTGTGCGTGCCGCTATAGTCGCCGATGGCGATCACATCGTCGCCGGCGTCGAGAAGACGTTCTAGCTTGAAGGTGTAGCCATCGAATGCCTCACCGAGCGCCTGGAAGACGTGTCTGAAAACCTCCTGCGGGCCGACGTAGGTGCCGGCGCAGGGAAAGCCGTCCATCTCGGTCCAGCGGCAGTCGGGCGCAATGTCGGCCAGCATGCCATCTATATCGCGGCGGTCGTTGGCGTCGTAATGCGCCTTCACGATGTCGAAAGCTGTTTTCATGGTTTTGTCCCTCACACCGGTTCCTGGCCCGGCAGGTAATAGGTCTTCGAGGCCTTGCGGATGAAAGCGCCGGCCGGGCTGTTCTGGATGCGTCCGTCGCCGGTGATGCCGAGGAATTTGCCGGTCGAGCGCATGTCGTCGAAATTGTAGAAGAAGGTGGAGGCGACCGCGATTTTGAACTCCCGGAAGGTGAAGACGTACTGGTTCTCGTCGAATTTGTAGGTGGTTGTCAGATCGACGTCGCCATGGCCGCGCTGGACACCGACCAGGCACTGCCAGGCGTAGCGCTGAGAGGAAAGGTAGGTGTGTTCGTAGACATGGTTGGGGCTGTAGGTGAAATGCGCCCTGAGCCCGATGAGATCGCGGCTTTCGGCCGGCGCCGGCCCGCGGGCGGTGCCGCCCTCGATAATACCGGGCCGGAAGATCTGCGCCACCTGCGGTTCGCCGACGGCATCGCTCGCATCGCGGACGATCGAATAGATCGAAAGTGCTCGGCGGGTCTCGACATTGAGGATCAGCGTTTCGGCCTCTCTCGGGCGGCCGGCAAAGACGACCTCGATGAAATAGGTATTCGGCGCGACCTCGATCACCTCAGCCTTGTCGGTTGCGCTTTCCTTGCCGTCGGACCATTTGGCCTCGCCTTTGCCGAAGGCGAGGTCGAGCTGGCGACCGTCGTCGAAGCCGATCTTATACGACGAGCCGGCAAGCGCTTCGCTCGCCGGCAGGCGGTTCGTGTCGATACCATAGGCGAATTCGTCGTAGGTTTTCCAATCCTTCGGATTTTCGTTCATCGTCGTCTCCTCTTATCATTCTGCAAAGGCGAGGGTCGGCAGATCGACTGTGCCGGCTCCGCCGTCGACGGTCAGGATCGCGCCGTTGATCATCGAGGCGTCCGACGAGGCCAGGAAGCAGACGGCGTTGGCGACATCCTCGGCGCTCGCGGGGCGACCGAGCGGCACGTCCTTGGTGACGAGCGCATAGGCCTCTTCGATGCTCTTCAGCTGGAACTTCTCGACGATCATCTGCATCTGCTCGTCGGCCATGTCAGTCGTCACCCATCCCGGGCAGACCGTGTTGGTGCGCACGCCCTTACGGCCGTAGTCGCGCGCCAGCGATTTCGCGAGCCCGATGCAGGCATGCTTCGTGGTGACGTAGCCCGCCGCGTCCGGCCCGGCAAAGAGCCCGGCAATGGAGGCGAGAACAATGATATTGCCCTTGTTCTTGATCAGATGGGGGAGAGATTCGCGGGCGCTGACGAAAGCAGTATTCAAATTGAGCCGAACCGCGAGATCCCAGGTCTCATCGGACATGCTGATCGTCGGCCCGACACCGTGGCCGCCGGCATTGGCAATCAGGATATCGAGCCCGCCGAAAGTCTCGACGACCGTTTCGATTGCTTTCCGCATCGCAATGCCATCGGCCGCGTCGGCGGCGATGACTGTGGCGCCGATCTCATCGGCAACGGCGCGAAGCGGTTCGGGGCGCCGTCCGACGAGCGCGACATTGCCGCCTTCCCTACGGATGCGCCGGGCGACTGCGGCGCCGATGCCCGTGCCGCCGCCGGTGATCAGCGCCGTCTTCTTGCTGAAACGCATATCTCTTCCTCCTGAGCCTTTCGATCATCATGGTCGAAAGGCCGGGAGGCGTCCTGTCCAGCTGTGCAGTCCGTTTTGACTGAGCGTGCAAAACGACGCAGGAAATCAGTAGACCTTCACGTCGCCCACTGGCCTGGCGGGTTCGGTCTTGTGGAAATCCGCAAGCAGCTTGGCCGTGGCATTGGCGAGCAGCATGACGTCGTTGCCGATCGCGACGAAGGTGGCGCCGAGTTCGAGATAGCGCTTGGAGAGGGCGAGATCGCCGATCAGGATGCCGGCGGCCTTGCCGTGCGACTGGATCCTGGCAAGCGCCTTTTCGACTTCGGCCTGCACTTCAGGCGCGCCCGGTCTGCCGAGATAGCCCATGTCGGCGGCAAGATCGGACGGGCCGATGAAAACGCCGTCGACGCCCTCGGTCGTCGCGATCGCGTCGAGCGCTGCGAGTCCCGCCCGGCTTTCGACCTGCAGCAGCAAGCAGATCTCGTCATTGGCGGTCTGGAGATAGTCGGGGATGCGGTTGAAATCGGAAGCGCGGGCAAGGGCGGCACCGACGCCGCGCACACCCTGCGGGGGATAACGCACAGCGCGGACCATGGCTTCCGCCATCTCCTTGCTGTCGACCATCGGAATGAGCAGCGTCTGCGCGCCGATATCGAGCATCTGCTTGATGATCCAGGTCTCGCCGACCGGCGGGCGGATCACCGCATGGCTTGCCGATCCCTTCATCGCCTGCAGCTGCGAGGCGAGAAGCGGCACGTCGTTGGGTGCATGTTCGGCATCGAGCAGCAGCCAGTCATAACCGACGCCGGCGCAGATTTCGACCGTATAAGGACTGGCGAGCGCCTGCCAGAGGCCGATCTGCGCCCGCCCCTCTTTCAGGGCTTGCTTGAAGAGGTTCTTGGGCGCCGGCATGGTTTCACTCCTTCATGCAAAATAGAGGCTGACCGAGCCGTAAGGGCCGAAATCGGCGCTGATGGTATCGCCGTGCCGCGCCTCGATCGGACGGATGAATGAACCAGCCAGCACGATCTGTCCAGCCTCGATGCCATCGCCATATTGCGCCAACCGGTTGGCGAGCCAGGCAACGCCGCGAGCAGGCTGGTTGAGGACGCCGGCCCCAAGCCCCGTTTCCTCGACCTCGGCATTGCGGCTGACGATCGCTCCCATCCAGCGCATGTCGATCTCCCCGGGCCGCACGGCGCGGCCGCCGGTGACGATGCCGGCATTGGCGGCATTGTCGGAAATGGTATCGACGATGGTGCGCGCCTTCTTCGTCTCCGGATCGATGCGCAGGATGCGGGTGTCGAGGATTTCGAGCGCCGGCGTCACATAGTCGGTGGCGTTCAGCACGTCGAAGATCGAGATGCCGGGCCCGCGCAAAGGCGCTTTCATGACGAAGGCGATTTCCGCCTCGATGCGTGGCTGGATGAAGCGGTCGGCCGGCACGGTCGCGCCGTCTTCGAAGACCATGTCGTCGAAGAGCACGCCGGAATCAGGGATGTCGATGTTGAGCGCATATTGCATCGCCTTCGAGGTCAGCCCGATCTTCCAGCCGATAGGCTTGCGGCCGGCCGCGATCTTCTTTTTCACCCAGGCGCTCTGGACGGCATAGGCGTCATCCATGTTCATCTGGGGATGTCTCAGCGACAGGAGCCCGGTCTGGATGCGGGTGCGCTCGGCCTGGTCGAGGCTTTCGGCCGCCGCCTGGATTTCGTCCTCAGACAGCATCAGAACACCTCGTCGGCGATGGTGTTTTTCAGGATTCCGAGGCCGTCGGCCTCGACTTCGACGACATCGCCTGGCTTCAGCCAGATCGGCGGATCGAAGCGGGCGCCGGCGCCTGTCGGCGTGCCGGTAACGATGACGTCGCCGGGAACGAGCGTGGTGAAGGTCGAGATATAATTGATGATCTTGCGGAACGAGAAGATCATCCGGCTGGTGCGGTCGCTCTGGCGGACCTCGCCGTTGACGCGGGTTTCGAGCTTGATGTCTTCGAGCTGGGCGGCATCGGTGAAGGGGATCAGCCAGGGGCCGATTGCGCCGGTGCGATCGAAGTTCTTGCCCTGGGTGACGTTGAACTTGGCATGGCGCACCCAGTCGCGGATCGTGCCTTCATTACAGAGCGACAGGGCGGCGATGTGGGAGAAGGCATCCGCCTCGGCGATCCGCCGGCCGCCCTTGCCGATGACGATGACGATCTCGCCTTCATAATCGAGCTGCGGGCTTTCCGGCGGCCGGATCAGCGGTTCGCCGTGACCGGTGAAGGAACGGGCAAAACGGATGAACAGCGAGGGATTGGAGGGTGCTGCCTGACCGTCCTTGTATTCCTCGTTGCGGTCGGGGAAGTTGACCCCGACGCAGATGATCTTTTCCGGCGACGGAATGGGAATTTCGAAGCGGATTTCGTCGAGTGCGAAATCCGGCTTCAATGCTTTGCCTTCCTCGGCGAGGTGAACGAGGCGGCCCGCCTCGATCACGTCGCTGAGGCTCGCCCAGCTTGCGCCGTGGCGAGCCGACAGGTCGATGACGCCGCCCTCGACGGCAAGCCCATAGCCATGATGGCCGTTTCTGGAAAAAGACAGGAATCGTGGATGGGTCATGCTTGTCTCGGGCCTTCTCTTGGCCTCAGGCGATGCCGCCGAGGCAGACATATTTGATTTCGGTGAATTCCTCGATGCCGTATTTCGAGCCTTCGCGGCCGAGGCCGGAGAGTTTGACACCGCCGAAGGGGGCTTCGGCCGTCGAGATCAGCCCGGTATTGACGCCAACCATGCCGTATTCCAGCGCCTCGGCGACCCGGAAGACCCGGGCGAGATCCTTGGCGTAGAAATAGGAGGCAAGACCGAACTCGGTGTCGTTGGCCTGGGCGATTACATCGGCTTCGTCCTTGAAGCGGAAGAGCGGCGCCACCGGCCCGAAGGTCTCTTCCTTGGCGACAGCCATGGCAGGGGTAACGTCGGCCAGGACGGTCGCTTCGTAGAAGCGTCCGCCGAGTGGGTGGCGGTGGCCGCCGGCAACGACACGACCGCCCTTGGACAGCGCATCGGCGACATGCTCCTCGACCTTGGCAAGGGCGGACTCGTCGATCAGCGGGCCGAGATTGATGCCCTCGTCAAAACCGTTGCCGGTCTTCAACGCGCCGACGGCCTTCGACAGCTTCTCGGCAAAAGCGTCATAGACGCCCTCCTGCACATAGAGGCGGTTGGCGCAGACGCAGGTCTGGCCATTGTTGCGGAATTTGGCGATCAGCGCGCCTTCCACGGCCGCATCGAGATCGGCGTCGTCGAAGACGATGAAGGGTGCATTGCCGCCGAGTTCCAGCCCGAGCTTCTTGATGGTCGGGGCACTCTGCCGGTAGAGCTCGGCGCCGACTTCGGTCGAGCCGGTAAAGGTCAGCTTGCGCACGACGGAGCTTGCGGTCATCTCGCCGCCGATTGCGCGGGCCGAACCGGTGAGAACGCTGAACAGGCCCTTGGGGAAACCGGCCCGCTCGGCGAGGATGGCGATCGCGATCGCCGAAAACGGCGTCTGCGAGGCCGGCTTCAGCACCATGGCGCAGCCGGCGGCAAAGGCGGGTCCAGCCTTGCGGGTGATCATCGCATTGGGGAAATTCCACGGGGTGATGGCGGCAACGACGCCGATCGGCTGCTTCATCACCAGGATGCGCTTATCCTTCTGATGGCCGGGAACGATGTCGCCATAGACGCGCCGCGCCTCCTCGGCAAACCATTCGATGAAGCTTGCGCCATAGGCGATCTCGCCTTTGGCCTCGGCAAGCGGCTTGCCCTGCTCTGCCGTCAGGATGCGGCCGAGATCGTCCTGATTGTCCATCATCAGCTGGAACCAGCGGCGCAGGATGACCGACCGTTCCTTGGCGGTGCGGGCGGCCCATTCCTTCTGCGCAATCTCGGCTGCGGCAATCGCCGCCTTGGTCTCGGCTGCGCCGAGATTGGGAACGCGGCCGATGATCTCGCCGGTCGCGGGATTATCAACCGCGATCCCATTGTCCCCCGCCTCGATCCAATCGCCGCCGACCAATGCGGCCTGCCGGAACAATGTTGCGTCTTTCAATTCCATGACTCTATCCTCGCCAACGTTGAAAAGCGGGCGATTTCGCCCGCTTTCGGGGTAAACGTTCAAGGCGCGATGATCGGCTGTGCCTTCAGATCAGGCTCGACCACATCGGCGCCGGCAAACAGGCTACCATGTTCGAACCAGGATTTGGGAGCCGGTGCGCCCCAAAGTGTCTGGCGCTGCGGATCCTTGAGGTCCCACCTGATCGGCTCCAGATCGGGATCGACCGTCTGGTAGTCCGAGCAGTAGATCTCGATGCGGTGGCCGTCGGGATCGAGGATGTAGAGGAAGAAGGCGTTGGAGATGCCGTGGCGGCCGGGGCCGCGCTCGATGTTGGAGACCCAGCCGGTGGTCGCCATCAGATCCAGCAGGTCGATGATGTTGAGCGGCGTCGGCACCCAGAAGGCGGTGTGGTGCAGGCGCGGACCGCGGCCGTTGGTGAAGGCGATGTCGTGCACGCCGCCCTTGCGGTGCGTCCAAGCGGCCCAGAGACGGCCGGTCTCGGCATCCTCGGTATATTCGGTGACGCGGAAGCCGAGCTCGTTATAGAAGGCGACACTTTCGTCGACATTCGGCGAGAAGCAGTTGAAGTGGTCGATGCGCAGCGGCTTGACGCCCTTGTAGAGCGCATATTTCTGGTGGATCGGCGGCAGGCGGTCCATCTTCGAATAGAATTCGAGCGGAATGCCGTGGGGATCGCGGGTGCGGAAGGTGCGCGCCTGATAGGGGCGCTCGACCCATTCCACAGGCAGGCCCTTGTCCTTGAAGAAGTGGGCGGCCTTGTCGAGATCCTCGTCGCCGAAGACCTTGAAACCAAGGTCGCGGGCTTCGGCCTTGCCGGATTTCTTCAGCACGATGCAATGATGGCCGCGTTCTTCGAGCGCCCTGAGATAGATGGTATCGGCGGTCTCATCCGTCACCTGCAGGCCGAGCGTATCGACATAGAAGGCGCGGGACTTGGCGAGATCGGTGACGCCGAGTTCGACATGGCTGAGACGCACGATGTTGAAGGGCGGATAGAGATTGGGTGTCGGCAGGGGCATGGGTTCCTCCTCTTTATCAGTATGGCTCAGCCGCCGAGTTTCTGGATGGCGTGTGGCTTGGTGGCGAAGGCGACGTTCTTGGTTTCCATGTAGAAATCGAAGGACCAGTCGCCGCCGTCGCGGCCGATGCCGGAGTTCTTGACGCCGCCGAAAGGCGTCGGCAGGTGGCGGACGTTTTCCGAGTTCACCCAGATCATCCCGGCATCGAGATGGTCGGTGAAACGGAAGGCGCGGGTGACGTCGGAGGTCCAGAGATAACCGGTGAGCCCGTACTGGACGTCGTTGGCCAGCGCCAGCGCATCGGCTTCGTCCTTGAAGGGGATGGCCGTCAGCACCGGCCCGAAGATCTCTTCCTGGGCGATGCGCATCTTATTGTCGGCGCCGGTAAAGAGGGTGGGGGAGACATAGCAGCCGCCGCCCGGGCCATCGAACTTCTCGCCGCCGGCAGCAAGCGTCGCGCCCTCGGAGCGGCCGATCGCGATATATTCCAGCACCTTCTTTTCGTGCACGGGATGGATGAGCGGGCCGATGACCGTCTCGGGATCGAGGGGGTGGCCGACCTTGATGCGTCTGGCCTTTTCGGCGACGAGTGCGGTGAACCTGTCATAGACGCTGTCTTCGACCAGCAGGCGCGAGGACGAGGTGCAGCGCTCGCCGTTCAGCGAATAGATCATGAAGACGGCGGCGTCGGCGGCACGCTCAAGATCGGCATCGGCAAAGACGATGACCGGGTTCTTGCCGCCGAGCTCAAAATGCACCCGCTTCAGCGTGTCGGCGCCCTGTTTCATGATCATCGAGCCGGTGCGGCTCTCGCCGACGAAGCCGATCGCCTTGATCAGCGGATGTTCGGTCAGCGCCTTGCCGGCATCCTCGCCGAAGCCGTTGACGAGGTTCCATACACCCTTGGGCAGACCGGCCTCTTCGGCGATCTCGACCAGCAGTCGCGCCGTCAGCGGCGAGAACTCGGCCGGCTTGTGGACGATGGTGCAGCCGGCGGCAAGGGCGGGCGCGATCTTCCAGGTCGACAGCATGAAGGGTGTGTTCCACGGCGTGATGATGCCGACCGGGCCGATCGGCACACGCGTCGTCAGGTTCACCTGGCCGTCGGCGCGCAGCGCCTTGCCGTCCCGGGCCTCCGGCGCGCGATCGGCGAAGAAGCGGAAGTTTTCCGCACCGCGCAGCGCCGCCTTCGCCATGAACTTCAGCGACTGTCCGGTGTCCATGCATTCGACAAAGGCGATCTCTTCGGCGCGCGCGACGATCGCGTCGGCTATTCTGTGCAGCAGCTTCTTGCGTGCATCGCCCGGCATGGCGGCCCATTCGCCAAAGGCTGATTTGGCAACCTTGGCCGCACGGTCGATATCGGCGGCATTGCCGCGGGCGACGGTGGCGAGCGGCTTCAGATCGACCGGCGAGAGGGTCTCGAAGGTCGCGCCATCACCCCCTCCGACATCCTCGCCGCCGATGCGGTTGAGGACGCCGCGCTCCTTGAAGCCGGCAAGGTAGGTTTCCGCCTTCGCGATGTTTTCCTGCAGTTTGGACATCGTCTATTTCCTTTGGTGTTCTGTCGTCCCGCGAGGGGAGGTGTCACTTGCCGCGAAGCCGCGGATGGATGGCGTTCTTCTTCCAGCTCAGCTCGGCATCGATCTCGCGGATCTCCAGCGACAGGGCGAAATGCGGCGTCCCGAAGAGCGGGCCGAGGACATCCGCCGCCGCCGCAAAGAGCGCTTCACCCGCGCGCTTCTTCTCCTCAGCCGTGCGGCCCTTGCCGATGCGGAGGTTCAGATCGACGAAGGCGTTTTCCGGGAGCTGGTCGGCAATCGCATAATGATCGGCGCGAAGAGCGCGCACGCGCACCGCGCCGAGTTCGAAAAGGCCCGTCTCCAGCACGGTCTTCAGCAGCGTCTCGCAGAGACCGCCGATATCGGCGCGGCCATCGAGATTGGCCGAATATTCGATGGTGAGATGTGGCATCGATCCTCCCGATCCATATTTACTTAACACGTTAATAAGTTTCCTGTGGATGTCAAGCGCCGGTATCGAGCTTTCTTGCGAGTTCCAGACTTTCGGCGACATAACGCGACAGGCGCTCGGCGGCGTTCGGGATTTCGGGCCGCTCGGCAAGCCAGCCGATATAGGTGAGACTCCTCAACACCATGAACAACGGCAGGCTTTGCACCGCCGCATCGGAAAGCCCGCGCCGGCTGCGGTAGCCAGCGATCAAGGCGCTCTCGATGTCGGCATAGGCAGGCTCCTGGCGGTTCTTGAGCAGGGCTGTGGCGAGATCGAAAAGGCGGAAGCCATATCCGGCGTCGTCGAAATCGATGAAGGCGACCTGGTTTTCGTCTGCCGTCAGGAAGATATTTTCGCGGACGAGATCGGCATGGATCAGGCCATAATCGAGGCCGTGTCGCTGCACATCGGCGAGGCGATGCAGCAAGTCGTCGCGCAGCGCCGAGAGCGCCGAGGTCTCATCGCCTGAAAGCTCCGGGCAATCCCAGAAGCGGCCCCAGAGGGGTTTTTCTCCGAGCAGGCCTTCGGCGTTCCATGCCGGGCGACGGAAATCTGCCGGCAGAGACCAGACGTCGGCAAGATCATGCATGGTCGCCATGGCGTGGCCGATGCGGAAGAAGAGATCGGCCTGCGTTTCGGACGATTGCGACAGCGGCGTTCCGCTCTGCCCGAGGGCCGCGCCGTCGACCCAGCTGACGACGTCGGCATATTGCTCGGGAAATCGGCCGCTCTCGGGAAGACAAATGAGGTTTTTCCCGTTTCCGGTCGGCACGGGGCTCGGCACACTGAGGCCGCCACGCCGCAGTGCTGCCATGAGATCCAGTTCCGAGCGCAGGCTCGTCGCGTCATGATAGCCCGGCCGATGCAGCCTCAGGGCGGCGGATTGTCCGCCGGCAAGGGTGATACGGAAAACGGCGTTTTCCCGGTATTTCAGCAGAACGGGTTCGTCCGCAAGAGCCGCCCAGTGGCCGAGCGCTTCCAGCGCCCGTTCCTGCAGGCCATCCCGGATGGTTTGCGGCAGTTGATCGCCCATCTCTGCCTCACAGGCCCGACAGCACGTCGTCGAAGACCGACAACATCAGATCGGCATTTTCCCGCGAGAAAGGCATCGGCGGCCGGATCTTGGTGGCACATTGGTGGAGGCCGATCTTGCCCATCAGCACGCCGCGTTCGCGCATTTCGTTGACGATCCGGCTCGCCTCGGCGGCGGCCGGTTCCTTCGTCGCCCGGTCCAGCACGAATTCCATGCCCATGAAAAGGCCGCTGCCGCGCACGTCGCCGATGATCGCATGTTTTTGCGCAAGCCGCTTGAAGGCGTCGCGCGTATATTCACCGACGTCGCGGGCATTCCCGACGAGCTTCTCATCCTCGATCACGTCGAGGACCGCCATGGCGGCGGCGCAGGAGACCGGATTGCCGCCGAACGTATTGAAATAGCGGAAGGCCTTGCGGAAGGCGTTCACCACATCGGCATTGGCAACGACGCCGCCGACGGGATGGCCGTTCGCCATCGGCTTTCCGAGCGTCACGATATCGGGGGTGATGCCGGCGCGCTGATGGCCCCACATATGCGAGCCGGTGCGGCCGAATCCGGGCTGCACCTCGTCGGTGATGATGAGGCCGCCGGCCTTGCGCACAGCCGCAACCACCTTCTCCAGGAAGCCCTGCGGCAGATCCGGAAAGCCTTCATTGGCAAAGAACGGATCGATGATCAGTGCCGAAAACCCATGCGGGCTTTCCTGCAGCGAGGCGATCGCCGCCTCGACTTCGGCCGCGAAGGCTGAGGCAAAGGCGTCACCGCCTTCGCCACCGAGCGGGCGGTAGCTGTCGGGCGCCGGCACATGCCTGACATGGCCGCCGAAGCCGCCGACCGGCGGCATGCGGGTCGAGAGCTGCGACACGGCAGCCGTGTTGCCGTGATAGGTATGGTTGGTGGCGATCACGCCGGTCTTGCCGGTGACGGCCTGGGCCATGCGCAATGCCACGTCGTTCGCCTCGCTGCCGGTGCAAGTGAGGATCGCCGCGTTAAGGCTCCTGTCGAAGGTTGCGGTCAGGCGTTCGACATAATCGAGAATGCCCTCGTGCAGATAACGCGTGTGCGTGTTCAGCGTCGACGCCTGCCGGGTGATCGCCTCGACCACGCGCGGATGACAATGGCCGACATGCGGCACATTGTTGTAGCAATCGAGATATCGCCGGCCTTCGGCGTCCCAGAGCCAGACGCCTTCGCCGCGCACCAGATGGACCGGCTCGTCATAGAAGAGCGACATATTGTGGCCGAGAAGCCGCTCGCGGCGCGCGATAAGGGCTGCGTTGTCGGACATGATCAGGCTCCCGCCGCGGTTAGGCCGGCGTCGAGCGCCGTCAGGATCGTCTGCACATCCTCCGCCGTGATGACCAGCGGCGGCGACATGATGACGTTGCCGCCGGAGGTGCGCACGAGCGCGCCGGCATCAAAGGCGACATCCTGCACTTTCTGCAGGATGTCCTTCGACGCGGCGCTCTTCTTTTTCCGGTCGCTGACGAGTTCGAGCGCGCACATCAGACCCTTGCCGCGCACGTCGCCGATCAGCTCGTGCTTGTCCTGCAGCTTCTTCAGGCCGGCAATCAGTTCTTCGCCGCGAGCCGCAGCATTGTCGGCGACGTTCAGCCGCTTTGTTTCCTTCAGCGTCGCGAGGGCGGCAGCCGCACCGGCCGGATGGCCGGAATAGGTGTAGCCGTGGCCGATGCTGCCGAATGCGCCCTTGCTGCCTTCGAAGACCTCCGCCACCTTGTCGGCGATCATGACGGCGCCGAAGGGGAAATAGCCGTTGGTGATCGCCTTGGCGGTCGACATCAGATCCGGTTTGACGCCCCAGAGGCGCGATCCCGTCCAGGCGCCGGTGCGGCCGAAAGCGGTGATCACCTCGTCGGCGATCAGCAGGATGCCGTGACGGTCGCAGATCTCGCGCATCAGCGGCAGGAAGGTCTCATGGGGAACGATGACGCCGCCGGCGCCGAGCACCGGTTCGACGATCAGGGCGGCGATGGTATCAGCACCCTGGAAAGCGATCTCATCCTCGAAGAGCCGGCCGATGGCGGCGGCGATTTCCGCCCCGTCGTCGGTGCCGAACGGATTGCGATAGGGAAACGGCGCCGGCAGATGGATGACGCCGGGAAGCAGCGGCTCGTAATTGCGGCGGAAATTTTGATTGCCGTTGACGGAGGCGCCGCCGAAATGCGTGCCGTGATAGCCTTTCTTCAGCGCGACGAATTTGGTGCGCTCCGGCTGCCCGGCGATCTTGTGGTATTGCCGGGCAAGCCGCAGGCACGTCTCGACCGAATCCGAGCCGCCCGAGGTGAAAAAGGAGCGGCTCAATCCATCCGGCCTGAACCATTCGGCAAGTTCGTAAGAGAGTTCGATCAGCGGCGAATTCGTCGTGCCGCGGAAGGTCGAGTAGTACGGCAGCTCGTCAAGCTGGTCGTGGATCGCCTTCTTCACCGGCTCGCAGGAATAGCCGAGATTGACGTTCCACAGGCCGCCCACCGCATCCAACACCTTCTTGCCCTGAATGTCGACGATTTCGACGCCTTCGCCCGCAGTGATGATGCGCGGCGGCTGAGCCTGCATTTCGGCCGGATGGGCCATCGGGTGCCACATGTGGCGGGCGTTGTTTTCGATTATGAAGTTGGTTTCACGCATCTCAATTCCTCTCGGGTTCAGAGGCCCAGCATCGCAAGTGCGCGGGCATAACTTTCGGCAGGGCGGGTGACGTCGAAATGCACATGCGGCAATCCGACGGCTTCGGCGCCTTCGATGTTCTTCTTCTGGTCGTCGACGAAAACGCAGGCTTCGCGCGGCAGGCCGAGCTCGGCAAGCACCTGCTCATAGGCGCGCGGATCGGGTTTGAGGATCTTGGTGTAGGTGGCGTCGACGATGACGTCGAAGAGGTCGATCAGCGGGAAGCGCTTGCGGAATTCGGCGCCGTAGAAAAGGTCGAGTTCGTTCGACAGGATCGCGAGCTTCAAGCCTGCTTCCTTGGCCCGCAGGATGGCGTCGCGGGCCTCCGGCCGCAGCACCAGTTCCGGCTCGGCGCCGCGGGCGCGGCGTACGAAGGTCTGCATGTCGCCCCAGCTCTCGCCGACCATTCGGCCGACCTCGCCGGCCCGCGTCAGCCAGTAATCGCGCTCGGTGATCTCGCGATTCTGCATCGCCACCCAGAGCGGGTCGGTCGCGGTGTCGAACGGCCCAAGCCAGGTGAGCGAGCCTTGGGGAAGGCCGAGCGTCCGCTCGGTGATCTCATGCGTCTCGAACAGCGTGCGGGTGACGACACCGCCGAAATCGAGGATGAGCGCGCGTTCGCTTGTCATGGCCGTCCTTCCGGGATGATGCCCTCGGCCACCCAGCCGTCGAAAACGGCAAGGGCTGCGGCGGAAAAGGACGGAGAATTGATGTGGGCGTCGACCTCCTGAAAAGTGACGGAGGACGGGACAGTGCGGCGCATCTCCTCGAGGAAAGCGGCAAGGCCTTCCGGATCGTGCAGCGGCTCGTCCGGCTTGTCCCATTCCTGCAGCCCTTCGGTCGGCAGCAGAAAGGCGGTCTTGGCGTCGGCCCGTTCCAGCTTTTGTCCGATCAGCCGAGCGACTTCCCGCCGGCCTTCCGGCGAGGTCGTCACCGATCCGATCAGCCGGTTATGGGCATGGTAGGGACGGTCGGCGAAAATGTCGGGCAGGGCCTGCCAGGCCTGAAGATCGACCATGTCGACGGCGCCGGGGGCGACGATCTGCGGAATACCGGCGCGGCCGGCATTTTCGAGCCTGTCCGGACCCGAGGTTACCACCGTGCCGTAGTGGTGATTGCTGACCTCCTGGATGCAGAAGTCGAAGACTGCGGCAAAGCCAGACTGCGCGGCGATGGCTTCGAAGGCGCGGCCGCCCATGCCGGTGGAATGGAAGACGGCGACGTCATAGCCGCGCTTTTCCAGTTCGGGCCGCAGATACTTCATATATTTCAGGCAGGAGGAGCCGAGCGAGGTCATGCCGATCAGCGGGCGGGCACGATCGGGTTTGGTTCCATGCCGGGCGGCGCCGACGACCGCGCCGCAGGCCTGCGACAGAACCGAACGGCAGATGCTGTTGAGGCCGTAAAGGCCGCCGGCCCACAGGATCATCATCAGGTCGGGTGCGATGCGCTCGGGCGGGATCAGGTGGGAATAGGCGATGGTCGAGACCACGAATTTCGGCAAGCCGAGCGGCAGGACGGCGGCGACGTCGAGGGCGAGATCCGTCCCCATCGAGCCGCCGAGCACGATGATCCCGTCGACCAGCCCGTCCTTGTAAAGCCGGCTGGTCAGCGCTGCCGCACCGCTGGCCATGGCGGCCATGGCACTGTTTTCATCGCCGCTTTCAGTAATCGCCGCAATCGAGGTCGCAGCCGCCTTGGCGATATCGTGCTTGGAATAGTCGGGAACATAGGGCGGATCGCCGAGAATGCTGACATCGACCATAACAGGCCGGCCGCCGGCTTCCTCGATGACGGACGCCATGAATTGCAGTTCGTCGCATTTGGTGTCACCGGTTCCGATGACAAGTATCTTTGGCGAGGGAGCCGCGGGGCTCATCACTCTCTCCTCCTGGTTTTTGCAATGGTTCCCGTGAGCCTTTCCGACCCGTAGTATTTTTCTGAAATTCCATCGGCGGCAGCGATCGCCTGCGCGCCGAAGTCGTGAATGGCGGTCTTGGTGGTGCGCGAAAGCGGGGCGGCGATCGCCACGCAGCCGATCGGCCGGCCGTCGGGCGAGCGCACGGGTGCCGCAGCACTGATGACGCCGGCTTCGAGACCCTGATGGCTGATCGAGAAGCCGCGCGCGGCCGTCTCGTCGAGCAGTCCGCGGATCAGTTTGGGATCGACGACGGTATGGTCGGTGAATTTTTCGAGCGGCTTCTGCAGCGCTGCGTCGATCTCCTTGGGCGGGCAGAAGGCGAGGAAGGCAAGGCCGGATGCAGTGGCGTGAAAGGGCAGGATGCTGCCGACATCGACGATGATGCGGTGCGCCCGCGGCGGATCTTCCACATGAATCGTCGACAGCCGGCCGCCGGAGAATTCCGAGAGATGCACCGTCTCCGCCGAGGATTCGGCAAGCATCTTGATGAAGGGCACGGCGACCCGCAGGAACGGATAGCGGGCCTCGCGAATGCGGGCGAGCCGAATCGGCGCCGAACCGATCCGGTAGCGGCGGCTATCGAGATCCTGCTCGACGAAACCGTGTTTTTCCAGTTCCACCAGAAAGCGTCGTGCCGTCGCCTTGTCGAGCGAACACAGGCGGGCGATGTCGGTCAGCCCCACCTCCTTGTCCAGCCGTGACAGGGTGTCCAGCAATGAAAGCGCCTTTCCGATCGTGCTCATCATTCTTCCTCTTGGGGTGGGTTCATGTCCCGGCTTGTCGCATCCGGCTCTACGCCAGCCGCCAAATCAGCCCGCAAACCCTGTATCGCGGCACGATAGCAGCGACCCAAGATACTTAACATGCGAATTAACTTGACAGAGGCCGGGATTGTTTGCAAGTCTATATTCGAAGCTCAGGTTCAAATAATGAACCATAAGCGCTGACGGCGGCAAAATCAACAAAAGCCATAAACGCCCCTCGTCAGTCCGGTTCTGGTGGAGGTCGCCTGCGTGCAATCGCAGCGATGATCGGATGTTCTTAAACAAGGGGAACGAAGGCAGATGAATACGCAAAATTCGCAAAGCACCGCTGAGAACCAGCTGCGCAAAAACAGTCTCGGCGTCGGCGCCGTGACCTTCCTGGTGGTTTCGGCCGCCGCACCGCTGACGGCGGTTGCCGGCGGCGTGCCGCTGTCGATGATGCTCGGCAACGGAGCGGGCATTCCGCTGACCTTCCTGCTGGTCACCGGCATCCTGCTGCTGTTTGCGGTCGGCTATGTCGCCATGGCGCGCCATATCCGCAATGCCGGCGCCTTCTATGCCTATACCGCCCAGGGCCTCGGCGGCCTGATGGGCGGGGCGGCGGCGCTGATCGCGATCCTCGCCTACAACGCCATGCAGGTCGGCGTTCTCGGCCTCTTCGGCGCAGCGACTAGGGGCTTTTTCGCCGAGCAGCTCGGCCTCGACCTTCCCTGGTGGGTTTGGAGTTATGTCGGCATCGCCTTTGTCGCCGTTTTCGGCTACCGGCGGGTCGATCTTTCGGCCAAGGTGCTGATGGTTCTCGTCATTCTCGAATATCTCGTCGTCCTCGTCATCGACGCCGCGATCTTGGCCAAGGGCGGTGACAGCGGCCTGTCCGCCACCCCCTTCACGCCCACCGCCTTCTGGAGCGGAACGCCGGCGATCGGCATCCTGTTCTGCTTCGCCGCCTTCATCGGTTTCGAGGCGACCACCATCTACAGCGAGGAAGCCCGCGAACCGCACAAGACGGTGCCGCGCGCGACCTATATTTCCGTGCTGATCATCGGCCTCTTCTACATGCTGACCTCATGGCTAATGGTAAATGGCGCCGGCGCCGATAAGCTGGTGCCCGAACTGCAGGGCCTCGCCGATCCCACGACCTTCCTCTTCGGCCTTGCCGAGCGCTATGTCGGCCACTGGATCACCGTCGTGATGAGCGTTCTCTTCATCACCAGTCTGTTTGCCGGCGTCCTTGCCTTCCACAACGGTGTTGCGCGCTACATGTATGTCGCCGGCCGCGAGGGTCTGCTGCCGAAGTCGGTCGGTGTTACGCATCCGGTCTTCCAGAGCCCGCATGTCGGCTCGATCATCCAGACCGTCATTGCCGTGCTCGTGATTGCGCTCTTTGCAGCGACGGGTCAGGATCCGGTGCTGGCGCTCTTCTCCTGGCTCACCAATGTCGCCACGCTCGCCATCATTCTGCTGATGGCGTTCACGGCCTTCTCGATTGTCGTCTTCTTCAGCCGCAATCCGGGGCTCGAGCGTAATATCCTGGTCGTCAAGGTGCTGCCTGTCGTCACCGGGCTGATCCTGCTTGCGCTGGTCTATTACATCTCGGCGAATTTCGGCGCCATCGCCGGCGCCAATGGCGCGCTCGGCGTATTCCTGCCAGGTCTCGTGCTGATCGCCGGGATCATCGGATTGCTCGCCGCAGCGCGTCTGAAGTCGGCGGATGCCGTCGGTTTTGCCCGGCTCGGCGCCGGGCAGGAAGCCTGACCGAACCCTATCAACGGTGGCGGATCATCTCCGCCACCCTTTTTCACGAGGGCATGAAATGCAGGACAAGATCGATCAGTTGCGGACGCAGCCCGTTCCTCCCCAATCGCTGTTCATCGATGGCGCCTGGCGCTTGGCCGTTAGCGGAGCGACGATCGACGTCATCTCGCCGATTGACGGAACGAGGCTGACGACCATTGCCGATGCCGGCTCCGCAGACGTAGATCAGGCGGTCAAGGCGGCGCGGCTCGCCTTCCAAAAAGGCAGCTGGTCGCGGGTCGCCCCTGCCGAGCGCAAGAAGGTGCTGCTGAAGATCGCCGAGCTGATCGAGAAGAACGCGCTTGAACTCGCCGTTCTCGGCGTGCGCGACAACGGCACCGAAATTTCGATGGCGCTGAAAGCTGAGCCGGGCAGTGCCGCCGGCACCTTCCGCTATTATGCCGAGGCGATCGACAAGGTCTATGGCGAGATCGCTCCGACGGCCGACAATATTCTCGGTCTCGTTCATCGCGAGCCGGTGGGCGTCGTCGCCGCCATCGTGCCGTGGAATTTCCCGATGATGATCGGCGCCTGGAAGATTGCGCCAGCTCTTGCGGCCGGCAATTCCGTGGTGCTGAAACCCGCCGAGGGCGCATCGCTGACCCTGCTGCGGCTCGCCGAACTTTGCACCGAAGCGGGACTGCCGGATGGGGTGCTCAACGTTGTCACCGGGCGCGGCGCCGTCAGCGGCGAAGCCCTCGGACTGCACATGGATATCGATGTGCTCGCCTTTACCGGCTCCGGTCCAGTCGGCCGCCGGCTGCTGGAATATTCCGCCCGCTCCAACCTGAAGCGCGTCTATCTGGAACTCGGCGGCAAATCGCCGAACATCGTCTTTGCCGATGCGCCGGATCTCGATCAGGCGGCCAAGGTGTCGGCTTACGGGATCTTCCGCAATTCCGGCCAGGTCTGCGTCGCCGGCTCCCGCTTGCTGGTGGAAAAATCGATCTATGAGGAATTCTCGGAAAAGGTCGCCGGCATCGCCGCGGCCATGAAGGTCGGAGACCCCCTGCAGCTCTCCACCGAGGCCGGCGCGATCTCAAGCGAGATCCAGCTGCAGAAAGACCTTGGCCATGTCGCCGACGCCCTGTCGGAAGGCGCTTTGCTGCGCACCGGCGGCGCCCGCATCCTGCAGGAGACGGGCGGTTATTATATGCAGCCGGCGGTCTTCGACGTGACGCCATCCATGGCGCTCGCCCGCGAGGAGGTCTTCGGGCCGATCCTGTCGATCATCCCGTTCGAGACGGAGGCCGAAGCCCTGCAGATCGCCAACGCTACGGAATACGGCCTGGCGTCTGCCGTCTGGACATCGAACCTGTCGCGCGCCCACCGGATGGTGCGCGGCATCCGCGCCGGCGTCGTGCACGTCAACACCTATGGCGGCGCCGACAACAGCGTGCCGCTCGGCGGCGTCAAACAATCGGGCAACGGCCACGACAAATCGCTGCATGCGCTGGATAAATATGTCGATCTGAAAACCGCGTGGGTCCAGCTCTGAAAAAGTTCGCTGACGGCAAGACGCTTCCCCATCGGCGGCAACGGGGAAGCCGACCGCCTATCCCCCGAAACTGCCCACTTGCGTCGGCACGTTGATATAGTTGCGGTCGAAATAGAGCAGTGCATTGCCATCCGCCCGCGAGCGAATGCCAATGACCTGACCGATGAAGATATGATGCGTGCCGACCAGGCGCGCCTCGGTGAGCCGGCAGTCGAAGGAGACCATGGCGTCGGCCAGCGCCTGGCTTCCCGACGGCATGTCGATCCATTTTGCCGCGGCATAGCGTGCCGCCATATCCGCCTGGCGGCCGGCGAAATAGCCGGCGAGTTCCTGGTGGTCATCGGCGAGCACATTGACGCAAAAGCGGTGGTTTTCGAGAAAGACGCCGCATTGGGCCGAGCGACCGTTCATGCAAACGAGCAGTGTCGGCGGTTCGTCGGTGACGCTGCACATGGCGGTGGCGGTGAACCCGCCGCGCCCGGCGGGTCCGTTGGTGGTAATGACGTTGACCGGGGCACAGACCCTGGCCATCGCATCGCGGAATTCGGTTTTCGAGACTTGCTCCTCCATGGCCATCTCCTCATTCGGCCGCGTTGCGCATGGAGGATGCCTGGTCGAGCGGCGGCAGCCAGGTGTCGCCGGTCCAGCCGGTTTCGTCGTAGTCGCTCATGCATTGGTCGACGAGCGCTTCCATCTCCTTCAGCCGCCCGCCGCGCTCGGCGCCCTTCAGCACCTGCAGCCGGACCTCCTCAGGCGCGCCGGCATAGTTGAGTTCGTAGAGCGCGTGACGGCCGCCGAATTCGGTGCCGGTCGCATCCCAAAGCAGCTTCATGATCTTGATGCGCTCGATATGGCCCATGTCGTTGGAGCCGCGCACATATTGGGCGAGATAGCGGTCGATTTCGGGATTGCCGAAATCCTTGGCGGAGGAGGGGAGATAGATCAGCCCCGAGGCCACGACCTTGCGCACCGTTTCGATGACGCGCGGATAGGCCTCCGACATGAAGGTGCGGTAGGAAAGGGCTGCTTCCATGTTAGGCAGCACGGCCCCGTTCGCCCATGGCTGCGGATTGTGGGCCATGGCGTTGGAAAAGGACCAGAACATGTGGCGCAGCGCGATGACCTCGCCGAGCGCGGCCTGGTTGCCGCGGAAGGCATCGCCGCCGGTGGCCCGCAGCGCCTTGGCGAGCAGCCCTGCCATAAAGTCCAGCTTGACGGCAAAGCGCGTGCAGCCCTGGAAGCAATAGCCGTGCATGAAGCCGGAGGCCGGGTGGAAGGACAGGATCTTGGCGGCATCGCGCAGGACCAGCACGTCCTCCCAGGGAACGAAGACGTTGTCGAGCACCAGGATCGCATCGTTCTCGTCGAAGCGCGACGACAGCGGATAGTCGAAGGGCTGGCCGACGGTATTGGCAGTCTGCTCGTAGGAGACGCGGCAGAACATCTTGATCCCCGGCGCATTCATCGGCACGATGAACATGACCGAGAGCGAGGGATCTTCCGTCACCGTCGCCGAACTCTGGGCGAGGAAGTTGTAATGCGTCAGCGCCGAGGAAGTCGCCACCACCTTGGCGCCCGAGACGTAGATGCCGGCATCGGTTTCCTTGGTGATGTGGACGAAGACGTCCTTGACGGCATCGGCCGGCTTGTGCCGGTCGATCGGCGGATTGACGATCGCATGGTTCATGAACAGTGCGGCTTCCTGCGCGCGCTTGTGCCAGGCGAGTGCATTGTCCTTGAAAGGTCCATACCAGTCGGCATTGGCGCCGAGCGTGTTCATCAGCGCCGCCTTGTAGTCGGCGGTGCGGCCCATCCAGCCATAGGACATGCGGGCCCAATCGGCGATGGCGCCTTGCTGGGCGACGAGTTCGGCCGAGGATTTCGCCACCCGGAAATATTTATGCGTATAGCCGCCATTGCCGGTATCGGTCGGCGATGTCAGGTGGTCTTTGGTCTTCTCGGCGTGCAGCGCATCATACATCCGCGCGATCGAGCGGGCGGAATTGCGCATCGACGGATGGCTGGTGACGTCGGCGATGCGCTCTCCGTTGATGTAGACCTCGCGCCCGTCGCGCAGGCTGGCGAGATATTCGGCGCCGGTAAACGGACGGATCTTGTCGCCGCGGTGGTCTTCAGCTCGCATGTCAGGTTCCTCCCTTGGAATATTGACAGAAGCTAAAACGGGAGCGGCGGACAAACCATGGACAAAGAGGGGAATTCGCTGGTACTTTTTCCGGTATGGCGACACGAAGCGACGTTCCGAACTTTTTCGTCTATGGCGAGCCGAGCCGCTCGCTCGATGTGGGATTCCTGCATGTCGAAACGGTGATGGAGCGAAAAAACCTGCATCTCGGTCATGTTTCGCCGCATAAACATCCGCTGATGGGACAGATCACCTACTGGTTTCAGGGAAGCGGAACCTATCGGATCGAAGAGGAGACTTGGAATTTTTCCGCTCCCGCCGTGAGCTTCGTGCCGAGCAGCGTGGTGCATGGTTTCGATGTCGACGAGCAGTCCGACGCGATCGTCGTGTCGGTCTCGGACGACATGCTGAAGGCGATCGTGCCGCAGGTCGCGCTCAATCTCGATCTCCCGATCTTCCTGACCGGTCAGCCTGCGGATCCGGTATGGGCCAAGCTCGGCACACTCCTCGACATGGTCGCCGAGGACTATCGCGATCGGGGTGCGGACGGCGAACAGGTGCTTTGCGGCCTGATTTCGGTCGTGCTGTCGCTGATGGGCCGCATCGGCGGCCGCGTGGCCTTGCCGTCGACCTCGGCGACTGTCTCGCTCGGACTGGCGCTGCGCCGTCTCATCGATCTTCACTACAGGAAGGATTGGCCGGTCGGGGCCTATGTCGATCTGCTTGCCACCACGCCGCATCTCCTCGACAAGGCCGCCCGAGAAGTCTTCGGATTGTCGGTCAAGGAATTGCTGCTGGAGCGGCGGACGCTGGAAGCCAAACGTCTGCTGATGTTCACCGTTCGCTCGGTCGAAGATATTGCCGGCGAGATCGGCTTCGAGGACCCCGCCTATTTCTCCCGCTTCTTCCGCAAACGCACCGGCGAGGCGCCGGCCGCCTGGCGCCGGCGGCATTCGCAGGCGATAGCGTGACGCGCGAGAGGACGTCGTCGGCCATCGGTCACCGAAGAAAGATCAAAGCCATCCCGACGACCACGAGAGCGGCGCCGGCCCAGGCGCCGCCGGCCGGGCGTTCGCCGGTTTTGAGCCACAGCAGCGGCAGAATAATCGCGGGCGAGGTTGCCGACAGCGTCGAGACGATACCGACCTTACCGCCCGCGAGCGCAAAGAGCAGAAGTGTCATGCCCATGCCGAGGGCTATGATCCCGGTCAGGGCGGTCTGTGCCGCGACCCTGAAAGTGAGCGGCCCCTTCGGTTTGACCGACTGGACAGGCAACTGGATCAGGATGCTCAGGCAAAGAGCCGCCATGCCGACACGAAGCAGCGAAGCGACGAAAGGATCGATACCGCTGACCATGACCGGCCGCGCGATGATGGAGCCGACCGCCTGGCCCGTCGCGGCGCCAAGCCCCAGCAGGACGCCGATCCACAGCGGCCCCTTGATCGTCTCCCATTGATGGATCTGTGATCGGCTCTTGCCGAAAACGATGGCGAGAAAAACGCCCGCGGCCGTCAACGCGATCCCCGCCACCGCGGAAAACGACAGCGCCTCCCCCAGCACCAGCCAGCCGAGCAGCGAGGCAATCGGAGCATTGAGCGCAAACAGGATGCCGGCGCGACGCGGGCCAAGCCGGTTCAGCGTGGCAAAGAGTAGCGTATCGCCGATGAAGATGCCGATCAGTCCTGATAATAGCAGCGGACCGACGCTTGCCGCGTCGAGTTGACGCCAGGATCCGCTGACGATCACGTAAAGGGCCAGAAGACCGGTGACGAAAACCTGGCGGACCCTGTTGAAGGCGGGCGCGCCGAGATGGCCGGATGGGCCTGCCGAGATCAGACCCGTAAAGGCCCAGCACGTTGCCGCTCCGAGCGCGGCAAGTTCATGAATTGGCATCTGACTTCGATCCTTAATGCATGTGGCCCGGCGTGTGCAGCGGTTCCGGGGGTAACGACATGCATAAAACAAAGGACCAAAGCGCGGGCGCATGGATCAGGTTTGATGCAACGCGCTTTGGAATCCGGGCGCGGAGCGTTTAAACGTGATCGAAGAGCGACTGTCTAGCTCACAGCATGGCCGGCCAAGCCATAAACCGCCGGTTCCCCATTCTTCCTGTTCAGGAAGCGTTGCCCCTTGGACATGGTCGTCACGGTTTCCGAGACGGCCAGCCGGCTTTGTTGAAGGAACTCGGCGAACAGGCCTTTTTCCCGCGTATCGACGCGCGCGAACCGACCAGCCAGATCCTTGAGATGCACGGCGGCAAGATGGATCGCGTCCTCATCATTGCTTGCCACGATCGGACCGACGACATGGCCGCGTCCGAACTCGCGGCACATGGAATAGCCGACGATTTCGTCGCCCCGCCGGAGGGTGCAGATGGAAGCACCCTCGGCAAGCAAAGCCAGCAGCTTGCCGCGATCGGTGCCGAAAGCGCGCGTATCGAGAGCGCTGATCTCCTCGACATTGTCATTTGACAATTCGCTCAACTGCCCGCTCAGCTCCGGCAGGGGAGGGAGCTTGGGCGTGACATCTCCCTGGTATTGATAGACAATCGCTTCCTTGGTGAAGCCGAGCGAAACATAAAGCCTATAAGCGGCATGGGTCGAATTCAGGCTCAGATTGCGGTCGCCGCACTGCTCGAACGCCTGCTCCATGAGCCATCGGCCGGTCCCTTGCGCCTGCGTGCGGGGCGAGGTGATCACCAGCCCGATCGTGGCGAAATCATCGCCATGCGGAAACCACATCGCGCTTCCGAACACGCGTCCGATCCCATCGACGGCAACGATGCCCCGGCCCGCGCGCCGCAGCAGATCCCAGTCCTTGGGCCGGTGCGGCCAGCCGACGCCGATCGACAGGGCGTGAAGCAGGCTGACATCGACACTGTTGATATCCTGCGCAATCAATTCGAACGATTTCAGCCGCACTGATTTTTGCATTTTCGGGTATCCGCTCCGTTCGCCAGATCACCAGACTCCCCTGGAGGTAGACAGCGTCCTTGATCCTGCGCCGATTGCAACCAAGTCACAATATCGCACATCAAGGCCGGCAGGATCGGCTTGTTCGCCGCAACAATTCGAAATCTTCAGCTGAACCGGGACCCCACTCAGCAGGCAAAACTCCTGCCTTTGCTTAGGCTGGTTAGCATCTGGACCACTCCAAAGGCAACTTGGTCACCCATGAACGTCATAGATATTCTCGCAAGGCTGATCGCGTTCCCTTCCGTTGTCGGAACGCCGAACGGCGCGATCGCCGACTGGATCGGCGACTATTGCCGAAAGGCGGGAGCCGAGGTGACGGTCCATCCTGGCCCGGAAGGTGACCGGTACAACCTGTTCGCGACTATCGGACCGCGCGAAGGCCGAGGCTACATTCTTTCCGGACACATGGATGTCGTGCCGGCCGGGGAACCGGAATGGAGTTCCGACCCATTCGTGCTGCGCGCTGCGGGAGACAGGCTTTATGGCCGCGGCACGAGCGATATGAAAGGATTTCTCGCCTGCGCCCTGGCCGCACTGCCGAAACTTGCCGCCATGAAGCTGCGGCGGCCGATCCACCTTGCCTTCTCCTATGACGAGGAGGCAGGCAGCCGCGGCGTGCCGCATCTGATCGCGGCGCTGCCGAAGCTGTGCGATGCCCCGCTGGGGGCGATCATCGGTGAGCCGAGCCGGATGCAGGCGGTGCGGGGGCATAAGGGCAAGGCAGCCGTCCGGCTCGAGGTGATCGGGCGGTCGGGTCATTCCTCCCGTCCTGATCTCGGGCTGAACGCCATTCATGCCATGGCCAGTCTGATCACAGAGGTCGCCGCATACGGCAAGTCCCTGACGAGCGGCCCCTTCCACCATAATTTCGCGCCTCCCTACTCGTCATTGCAGGTTGGCGTCATTGCCGGCGGCCAGTCGGTCAACATCATTCCGGATCGCTGCACCGCCGATGTCGAGGTCCGCGCCGTGCCGGGCATCTCGCCATCTGTTCTACTCGAGCCGGTACGAGCCAGGCTCACCGCTCTCAAAGATCAGGGCTTCGAGGTCGGCTGGCACGAGCTGAGCGCTTACCCCGGACTTGCGCTCCCCCAAGGCAGCGAACTCGCAAGCCTGCTGACGGAATTGACCGGACAGGAGCCGCTTGCCGCCGTGAGCTACGGCACGGAGGCCGGGCTCTATCAGCAGGCCGGCATCGATTCCATCATTTGTGGCCCGGGGGATATCGGCCGTGCACACCGTCCTGACGAATACATCGAGATCGGCGAGCTCGCCGCATGCCAGACGATGATCGAGGAACTCGGCACCCATCTTGCCGAAGGCTGAAAGAAGGTGATCTCCATGGCGTTTCTCTTCAACTCCGATGCCACCCGCGGGGCGATTTTCCAGCAGATTTTTGCCCGCGAGCTTCCGGATCTGGAGTTCGTCGGGCAGGGCCAACCGGTGGATCCGGACAAGATACGCTATCTCCTGACCTGGACGGTCCCCGGCGACATCTCGCGTTACCGCAATCTGGAAATTTTGTTTTGTATCGGCGCCGGCGTCGATCAACTCAAACAAGACAGCCTACCGGACCATGTAGCGCTCGTCCGCATGGTCGAGGACGGCATTATCCGGATGATGCAGGAATACGTCACGCTTGGCGTCCTGATGCTCCACCGGGAGATGCTCGCTTATCGGGAGCTGCAGAAACAGTCTGTCTGGAAGAGCCTCGCTGCACCGCAGGCGGCCGGCCGCAGAATAGGCTTCCTCGGCCTCGGCATCCTGGCGCAGGCGGCGATCGAGCGCTTGAAGCCGTTCCAATTTCCGCTCGCCGGATGGAGCCGCAGCAAAAAGCAAATCGACGGCGTCACCTGCCATCATGGGCCGGACGGACTTGCCGATTTTCTGGCGCAGACGGACATTCTGGTCTGCCTGCTGCCGCTGACCGACGAGACGCGCGGCATTCTCAATGCCGGGCTCTTCTCCCAGCTGCCGGCCGGCGCCAGGCTGCTGCATGTGGGCCGCGGGCCGCATCTCGACCAGGCGGCGCTGATCGAGGCGCTCGATAGCGGCCGCCTTGCCGCGGCAATGCTCGACGTCACCGATCCCGAGCCGCTGCCGGCGGACCATCCGCTCTGGCAACACCCGAGAGTGGCGATCACGCCGCACATCGCCTCGGTCACCCAGCCGGAAACGGCAGCGCACGCGGTCATTGAAAATATTCGGCGCCACCGCGCTGGAAAAGACCTGATCGGCTTGGTCGATCGGACACGCGGTTATTAAACGAGGAAAATCACATGTCGCTTCTGCTGACCATCGATACCGATCCGAATTTTACGCCAAAGCAATCCGTGCCGGACGCAGACCGGCTGATTTCGGGCAGCCCGGCCTACAAGACCTGGGCTCAGGATGCCTCCAGAGGCGAGAAGGTAGTCACCGGCATCTGGGAAGCGACACCAGGCGAGCACCATTCGATCAAGGGCACGGTCTACGAATTCTGCCACATCATTTCCGGTGTCGTGGAAATCGATGAAAAAGACGGTGAGACGAAGACCTACCGTGCCGGCGACAGCTTCGTGATGAAGCCCGGTTTTGTCGGCGTCTGGCGCACGATCGAAACCGTGCGCAAGATCTATGTCTGCGTTTACGATTGAGAGGCCGCCGACGGGCGCGCCCGAAGAACGGCGCGCCTCTTACTTAGCCTTCGGCGATGACAAAGATCTTCTTGAGGTTGCCGTGAATTGAAAGGCGGTTGATCGTCCCGCGGCCGACGAAGATCGCGTCTCCCGGCCCGACCGATGTTTGCGTCCCGTCGCCATCGATCACATCAGCCTGCCCCTCCAGGATATACATCAATTCATGGACGGGATGAGGGCGCGACAGCCGGGTGTGCGGCGTCGTCGCCCAGACACCGGCCCGAAAGCCGGCCCCTTCGTCGGAAAATGCCCTGAAGAGACGGCACTGAGGCGTGTCGCCTTCCACGAACTGCGCCGGAGGCGGCGGGGAGGGGGCAAGTGTCACATGTCTGTCGATCGCCACGACGCCCTGCATGCTCGATGTCGCCGCGGTCGTTGCGCAGAAGATCCACTGCGTGCCTTCATCCGCTTCCGCCGTGAAGTCCTGGCCGCGGCCGATGACGACGCTGTCGCCGCAGGCGAGATCAAACGTCAAGCCGCCCGAATGCAGGACAAGACGCCCTGCCACGACGACCAGGCATTCCGTATGGGGAAAGCTGGCGCTCGAGGCCTTTCCGCTCCAGTGGACTGATCCGGCGAAAACCCCGCCCGCGGCGCTCCAGACGATATCGCGGCCGGCCCCGAATATGTCGTCTGCCCCCAAGGCGTTTCGTTTGCCTTCCGGGGCACCTCCGCTTTTCGCCTCGAAGAGGAGAATGGTTTTACCGGTCATCGCGTCACTCCCATTTTGGTCAGGTATTCATAGGTTTGAGCTTAATGCTGATGGGCCGCGGGCCAATTTGGGCATGGGCCTAATCCTGGAAGAGCCGCGGGATCGAATTCTGCAGAGATCCTAATCCGTGGCCTCAAGGGGCGCGCTGCGGAGTTGGCGCATAAACAGAATATCCTTTGGTTTGCTGCCCCCAACACAGGCAATTGTTGCGAAACAAAGCCGCCTGCGCCGCACCTCTCCAGCGCCAGCAGGCATATACTTCATGCATCGGATCAGACGAGCATAAGGGCATGCGCCAATGAAATTTGCTTCCTACTGGCATGATACCTCGATCCCCTTCGCCGGAGGCATCGCCGACCCCGTCTCGGGAGATTTCGAGGTTGCGGTGATCGGCGCCGGCTTCACCGGGCTCAACGCCGCACGTACGCTCGCGCAATCCGGTGTGAAGGTCGCTCTGCTGGAAGCCGAGCACGTTGGGTATGGTGCGTCCGGCCGCAATGGCGGGCACCTCAACAGCGGTCATTTCGCAAGCTTCGGCGCCGCCAGGCAGCATCTCGGGGAAGACCGGGCGCGCCGCTTGTGGCGGGCCTATGACGACTCGATCGACATGATCGAACGCATTATCGAGGAAGAAAAGATCGCCTGCGACTTCCGCAGGGGCGGCAAGCTCAAGCTTGCCTCGAAGCCCTCTCATGTCGGCAAGCTTCAGGCGATGTCCGAAGAAATCCGCCGCGAGGTCGACCCTTCAGCCGAATGGCTGACGCGCGAGGATCTCCGCGAGGAGGTGGTTTCGGATGCCTTCCATGGCGGAATCCTCTATCCGAAATCCGCCATGATGCACATGGGACGCTACGCCAATGGCGTGGCGCAGGCGGCCTGCCGCCACGGCGCGGCGATCTGGGAGCGCAACCCGGTCACCGCCCGCGAGCCCGTGCCGAATGGGTGGCGGCTGACCACGCCGACCGGCTCGCTCTCCGCCCGTCAGGTCATCCTGGCGACCGATGCCTATACGCCAAGCGTCTTTAACTATTTCCGCCGAAGGCTGATGCCGATCGCTTCCTTCATCATTGTGACACGCCCGCTCACCCCGCAGGAAGTCGCTGCGACGGTTCCGGGCAACCGCAATTTCACCAACTCTCTCAACATCGCCAATTATTTCCGCCTGACGCCCGACAACCGCATGCTGTTCGGGGGGAGGGCGAGATTTTCGGCGGTATCCAACCAGAAAACCGACGTCAGCTCCGGCCAGCTTCTGCGCCAGCAGATGGTCGGCATGTTTCCGCAGCTTGCAGACGTCGGGATCGACTATTGCTGGGGCGGCCTCGTCGGTTGCACGCAAGACCGTTATCCCCGTGCGGGCAGCGCCGAGGGCGTGATTTACAGCATGGGCTATTCCGGCCACGGAGCCCAGCTTTCGACCTTCATGGGCAGTGCGCTGGCCAATATGGCGATGGGGCGCAAGGACGCCAATCCGCTCGACGGCTTCGCGTGGCCCGCCGTTCCCATGCATACCGGAAACCCGTGGTTCCTGCCCATCGTCGGCACCTATTACCGCATGAAGGACCTGCTGCCCTGACCGATCCCGGCGCCGCGCCCCTCGCGGCTTCGACAGCCTCGCGCAGGACCGCCGCCCCTGTTTTCCTGCCGATCCTCCGTGCCTTTTGCCGCATAAGGACTTTGCAATGATCACACCTCTCGAACACCTGTCCCGCAACGGTCGTCTGGACAAACTCTTCATCGACGGTCAATGGCTTGAACCCAGGGGCAGCGCCAAGGGCGTCGTGGTCAATCCTGCCACGGAAGAGGCGGTGGCCCATTTTGCGCTCGGAAACGGCGAGGATGTCGACGCTGCGGTTTCCGCCGCCCGGCGGGCCTTCGCCACCTGGAGCCGGACCACGCCGGAATACCGTGCGGCTCTGCTCGAGCGCCTGCAGACGCTGCTCGAAGCGCGCGGCGAACTGTTCGCGCAGTGCCTGAGCCTCGAAATGGGCGCGGCGATCGGATATGCGCGCAGCGCGCAGGTGCCGCTGGCGATCGCCCATGTCACGGTCGCCCGCAATGTCCTGGAGGCCTTCCCCTTCGTCAAGCAGCGCGGGCACACTGCCGTCGCCCACGAACCGATCGGCGTCTGTGCACTGATCACCCCGTGGAACTGGCCGCTCTACCAGATCACCGCCAAAGTCTCACCGGCGCTCGCCGCAGGCTGCACGGTCGTGCTCAAGCCCAGCGAGCTTTCGCCTCTCGACGCGCTGCTGTTTGCCGAGACGATCGAGGAAGCCGGCTTCCCCAACGGCGTCTTCAACCTCGTCAATGGCGACGGCCCGTGTGTCGGTTCGGCTCTCGCGTCCCATCCGGATGTCGACATGATTTCCATTACCGGCTCTACCCGTGCCGGTGTCGCGGTGGCCCAGGCAGCCGCGCCGACCGTCAAGCGCGTCGCACAGGAGCTTGGCGGCAAGTCGCCGAACGTGATCCTGCCGGACGCCGACCTCGATCGCGCCGTTTCCATGGGCATAGCGGCTGCCTTCCGCAATCTCGGCCAATCATGCAGTGCGCCGACGCGTATGATCGTGCCGCGCGCGATGCTCTCCGAGATCGAGGCCATCGCCGCGAGAGCCGCAGATGAGATTACGGTCGGTGATCCCCTCTCAAAGGCCAGCACGCATGGTGCGATCGCCAACCGCGCCCAGTTCGACCGGATCCAGACCATGATCGGCGTCGGGATTGCGGAAGGCGCGACACTCGTCACCGGCGGCGAGGGTCGCCCAGCCGGGCTGAATGCCGGGTTCTACGTCAAACCGACGATTTTCTCGAAGGTGCGCACGGATATGCACATCGCCCAGGAGGAAATCTTCGGCCCGGTTCTCTGCCTCATTCCCTACGACACGGTGGAGGAAGCCATCGTCATCGCCAACCATACCGTCTACGGCCTGGGCGCGCATGTGCAGGGCAAGAATATGGACGTCGTCAAGGACGTCGCGTCGCGGATCCGCTGCGGTCAAGTGCATCTCAACTATCCGGCCTGGGATCCACACGCGCCTTTTGGCGGCTTCAAGCAATCTGGAAACGGACGCGAATTCGGCATTGAGGGCATGCTGGAATACCTCGAGGTCAAATCCATCCTCGGATACTTCTAGAGCATCACATCGCCCTCTGTCGTGCAGGCTGCTGACCCTATCCGGCACCCTCTTGCCGACGGATGCCGGATTCATGGCTCGGCACAGCGCTTCGCCGATCTCCGGGTAACAGCCGAAGATGACTGTCGCATCTCCCAAAACGTTATTTTCCACCGCGCCCGCAGCCACTGTCAATGCATGCTGCTTGTCCTGTTTCGGTAGGCTTGACTCAGACTGATAGTCAGAGAGGAAACGATATGCTTGAGTTGAAAGACAAAGACCTTTTCCAGCAGGCCGGCCTGATCGACGGGATCTGGTCGCGTGCAGCCTCGGGCAAGACGGTGAACGTCGTCAATCCCGCCACTCAGGTAAACCTCGGCACGGTTCCGGATATGGGAACTGCCGAGACCCGCGCGGCGATCGATGCAGCCGAGGCCGCTTTCACCCTATGGAAGAAGCGGACGCATGCCGAGCGTGCTCTTCTGCTTGAGCGCTGGCATGCGCTGATGATCGAAAATCTCGAAGATCTCGCACTGCTCATCACGATTGAACAGGGCAAGCCTCTCGATGAATCGCGCGCCGAGGTCCGATACGGTGCCTCCTTCGTCAAGTGGTTTGCCGAAGAGGCTCGCCGCATCGGCGGCCACACCATTCCCTCGCCGACGGCGGATCGCCGCATCGTCGTGCTCAAGGAAGCGGTCGGTGTCTGCGCCATTGTGACACCCTGGAATTTCCCGATCGCGATGATCACCCGAAAGGTGGCGCCCGCCCTGGCGGCCGGCTGTACGGTTGTCGTCAAGCCTTCGGAGTTCACCCCCTATTCGGCGCTCGCCATGGGTATTCTTGCCGAGCGTGCCGGCATTCCGGCGGGTGTGATCAATATCGTCACCGGCATGCCGACGGAGATCGGCAGCGAGTTCATGGAAAACGCGACGGTGCGCAAGATCTCCTTCACCGGCTCGACCCGGATCGGCTCGCTGCTGATGCGCGGCGCCGCCGACAGCGTCAAGCGGCTCTCGCTCGAACTCGGCGGCAATGCGCCGTTCATCGTCTTCGACGACGCCGATCTCGATCTCGCGGTCGAAGGCGCAATCCTGTCCAAGTTCCGCAACGGCGGTCAGACCTGTGTCTGCGCCAACCGCATCCTGGTGCAGGCCGGAGTCTATGATGCCTTCGCCGAGAAGCTCGGCGCCCGCGTCAACGCCATGAAGGTCGGTCCGGGAACGGAACCCGGCAATGTCATCGGCCCGATGATCAACACGGCGGCGATCGAGAAGATCACCCGCCATGTCGACGACGCCGTGGCCAAAGGCGCCAAGATCGCAGCACGAGGCGGCTCCGTGGCGGAGGGCTCGCAATACGCCGCGCCGATGGTGTTGACCGGAGCGACGACAGATATGCTGCTTGCCAGCGAAGAGACCTTCGGTCCGGTTGCTCCGCTCTTTCGCTTCGAAACGGAAGACGAGGCGATCGCAATCGCCAACGGCACGCCCTTCGGCCTGGCTGCCTATTTCTACACCGAAAACCTGAAGCGCTCCTGGCGTGTCGGCGAAGCCCTCGAGTTCGGCATGATCGGGCTCAATACCGGCGCAATCTCCACCGAAGTCGCCCCCTTCGGCGGCGTCAAGCAGTCCGGCCTCGGCCGTGAGGGGGCGCAGGTCGGCATCGAGGAATATCTCGAGATGAAGAGCTTCCACATCGGCGGGCTGAGCTGAGCCTGAAGCGATTACGAGATGAGAACCAGCAATGTGGCGCACGCGCGTGCGCCATTTCTTTCACAGCCATGGCGATACACGGGCGTTGGCAATCCTTCCGCTTCGCTCGATCCGGCGGCAGGCACCCTCAAGCTCTGAGTCTCTGGAATGTTCGCTTGCTCGGAGAAGCCGTTAAGCAGGCTTAAGGCGGCGGGGGCAATCCATTGCGGCTCGCTGCGGCTGGAATTGCCTGCTGGTCCGCGAGCACGGCGGACCTCTTCAAAAAAGTGCGAGCGGAAAAGCCGCCCGCACTTTTCTTCATTCAATTCAGAGACCGAATACACCGGGGAGGCCGGAGATGTCGGGGATTTCGACATAGCCATAGAACGGGTTGGCGGGTTCATGGCGGCGGTTCACCCACACCTTGTTCTTGATGCCGATATCGTTGGCCGACATATGGTCGTAGCGGAACGACGAGGAGCAGTGCACGACATCCTCAGGCGCGCAGCCGAGCATGTCGAACATATATTCAAAGGCCTGCAGGCGCGGTTTGTAGGCCTGTGCCTGTTCGGCGGTATAGATCGCATGGAAGGGCGCGCCGAGCTTTTCGACATTCGACATGATCTGCGAATTCATCGCATTCGACAGGATCACCAGCGGGATCTCCTTGGCGACCTTCGCAAGGCCAGCCGGCACATCCGCATGCGGCCCCCAGGTCGGCACCCGCTCGTAAACCATGCGGGCGTCTTCATCCCTGAACTTGATGCCGTTACGTTTGCAGCTGCGCTCGATCGAATTGTGAACGACCTCGGCATAGGGCTTCCAGTCGCCCAGAACCTCATCGAGGCGATAGGCGGCAAAGTTGCGGACGAACTCGGCCATGCGCGGCTCGTCGAGCTGGTTGCCGTAAAGATCGCGGGCCGCCTCCGCCATCTGGAAATTTGTCAGCGTGCCGTAGCAGTCGAAGGTGATGTATTTTGGGCGCGAGAGGGTCATGGACATATCCTTTGGAGGGTGGATCGGGCATTTGACGTCATGATAGACGCGGCCCGCCCTCCGGCTCGCCTGAATGCGTGAGCGATCGAAGCAGATTATTTCGTATCGAAAGGCGGCTTTGGCAGATGCTTGTGGATGCCCCACCCGCTGGCGGCGGCTGAACGACGGGCAGGATGGCTGTGTCGCCCTCCATTATGCCTCTCGATTTGATCGGTTCGCCGCACTCGTTCACCCGGCTTGCCCGAGTTCAGCGAATGTTGCTCGCGATCCGCCCGGTGACGCCCACATGCCAGCATAAGATGCGGCGGGCGACAAAGGGAAAACGATAAGATACTGCACAGGGCGTGGCCTTCAGACGATTAGCCAAGCCGCAGTCCTTCACACTCCCGGATAGGAAACGAAGGAAGTGTCATGCAGACAAGCCAGATCGACTTTGCCGCGTTCGGCAGCGAACACCTGGGTGCCGCCCTGAAGCTGTCGCGGCAGGCGGGCTGGCCCCATCGGCCTGAAGACTGGGAGATGGCGCATGCCTTGAGCGAGGGCGTCGTCGCCATCGAGGGCGACCGGGTGGTGGGCACCGTGCTTGTCACCCCCTACAAGCAAGACTGCGCCACGATCAACATGGTCATCGTCGATGAAGCCATGCGCGGCCGCGGTCTTGGCCGCAAGCTCATGCAGGCCGCAATAGAGCTTGCCGGCGATCGCCCGCTCCGGCTTGTGGCGACCGCCGATGGCCTTCCGCTCTACGAGAAGCTCGGCTTCAGCCAGACCGGCCGCATTCTGCAGCATCAAGGCATCGCAGCAGAATGCGCCGCGCCGACGGCGACGTCAGCCGCCGCCACGACCGATTTCTCCGCGATCACCGAACTCGATCGACAGGCCTTCGGCGCCGATCGCGCCGATCTGATCGCATATCTCGCCAGGGTCGGTGAACTCGCCGTGGTCCGCTGCGACGGACGCGTCACCGGTTTTGCGGTTCTTCGCAGCTTCGGCCGGGGCGAGGTCATCGGCCCCGTCATTGCCGGCAACGTCGAGGACGCCAAGGCGCTCGTCACGCATTTCATCGCACGGCGCCCCGGCGTGTTCCTCAGGGTCGATACCACGGCTGCCGCCGGCCTGTCCGGCTGGCTGGCCGAACAGGGCTTCGCCCATGTCGGCGGCGGCATCGCCATGATGAAGCCATCGATCCCAGCCGCCGATTCCGTCGCCACCATCTTCGCCCTCGCCAACCAGGCGCTCGGCTGATCCGGAGAGCATCATGTACAGCAATTCCCTTGTCGAACTCGACCGCGCCCATCTCGTGCATCCCGTCGCCTCCTACCGCAATCACGAAAAGCTCGGTGTCCGTGTGCTCGCTTCGGCCAAAGGGGCGACGGTAACCGATGCTTCAGGCAAACAGTTGGTCGATGGCTTCGCCGGCCTGTGGTGCGTCAATGCCGGTTACGGTCATGAATCGATCGTCGAGGCGGCAGCGCGGCAGATGCGCGAACTGCCCTATGCGACAACCTATTTCGGTCTCGGCTCGGAACCGGCGATCCGGCTTGCCGCGGCATTGGCCGAACGGGCTCCGGGCGACCTCAACCACGTTTACTTCACTCTGGGCGGATCCGATGCCGTCGACAGCACGATCCGGTTCATCCGCTATTGCTGGATCGCCCGCGGCCAGCCGCAGCGCGACCAGTTCATCTCCATCGAGCAAGGCTATCACGGTTCATCGACTGTCGGGGCCGGACTGACGGCACTTCCGTTGTTCCACGCCGGCTTCGGCATTCCCTTCGACTGGCAGCACAAGATCCCTTCGCACTACGCCTACCGCAACCCGGTGGGTGAGGATCCGCAGGCCATCATCAATGCCTCCCTCGCAGCACTGCGGCGCAAGGTCGAAGAGATCGGCCCCGAGCGCGTCGCCGCCTTTTATGCCGAACCCATCCAGGGTTCGGGCGGTGTGCTGGTGCCGCCGAAGGGCTGGATGAAGGCGATGCGGGCGCTCTGCAGCGAGCTCGGAATCCTCTTTGTCGCCGACGAAGTGATCACCGCTTTCGGCCGCACCGGGCCGCTCTTTGCCTGCGAGGACGACGAGATCGTTCCTGATTTCATCACCACCGCAAAGGGTCTGACCTCCGGCTATGTGCCGATGGGCGCGGTCTTCATGGCCGACCATGTCTACCAGGCCATCGCGGATGGCGCCGGTGGCGCAGCCATCGGACACGGTTATACCTATTCGGCCCATCCCGTCAGCGCCGCCGTCGGTCTCGAGGTGCTGAACCTCTACGAAACCGGCCTCCTGGAGAACGGCCGGAAAGCCGGTGCACGGCTAATGCAGGGGCTTGAAAGCCTCAAGGACCATCCGCTCGTCGGCGACGTGCGCGGCCGCGGCATGCTGGCCGCCGTCGAACTCGTGGTCGACAAGGAAAAGAAAACGCCGTTGCCGGCAGCCGCCGACCCGGCGCGCCGGGTCTTCGACCGCGCCTGGGAAAACGGCCTGGTCATCCGTGCCTTCGCCAACGGTGTCCTCGGCTATGCGCCACCGCTCTGCTGCACCGACGCCGACATCGACGCCATCATCGAGCGCACGCGCAAAACGCTTGATGACACCCTGGCCGACCCCGATGTACGCGCGGCCCTGAAAGGCTGACCGTGGTCGGCTGCGGAAAATGCTATAACAAAGTGGTGCCGCACCACCTTCTGGAGTTGGTGCGGCCCTAGAAGGGCTCAATCGATCGCGCCGGTGCATGTTGCTCCCGCGGTCGAGCCGACGAACGAACTAAAGCGGAAACAGGCTCGTCAATGGCATGTGCGATTTGACGATGGGCGACTTCAGGACGACGAAGCTGAAATACTTGTCGATGCCGATCTCCATGTCGGACAGTCGTTCCATGATCGTCTGGTATTCGCCGATCCCGGCTGTCACGAATTTCAAGAGATAGTCGTAGCCGCCGGAGACAAGATGGCATTCGATCACCTGGTCGATCTTCTCGACCGTCGTCAAAAACCGGGCGAAATCGATCTGACGGTGGTTTTTCAGGGTGATCTCCGTGAAAACGGTCAGCGTCTGGCCGAGTTTGGCGACGTTGATCTGTGCGGAATAACCCTCGATATAACCTTCCGACTGCAGCTTCTTCACCCGCATCAGGCAGGGGCTCGGCGACAGGTTGACGAGCTCGGCAAGCTCGACATTGGTAACGCGGCCATTCTTCTGCAATTCATGCAGAATTTTGATATCGATCCGGTCGAGTTTCATCGTTCCACTCCGCCTTGTCGAACCTGCCAGCGCCGCAGCATATTGTGCCGCTATCCTCCCAACACTACCATATTGAAGGCTTGAGTCGATCGCGTTTCATGGGCTTCCCGAGGGACAAACGAGATGTGTCTTGGCCGACAGCAGCATTTTATGCTGCCCCGACCGGCGACCAGGATGTGTGACGCCACTCGGCCAGGCGCTCTAGCCATTGGAGGAATGGATCGCGTCGCAGACCGCTTCCGTGACCTCTTTGGTCGTGGCGGTGCCGCCGACGTCGGGGGTGAGGATGCCCGCGCCTGTGACCGCTTCGACGGCGCGCATGAGACGGGCAGAGGCCTCCTGCTCGCCGAGATGGTCGAGCATCTGCGCGGCGGTCCAGAAGGTCGCGATCGGGTTGGCGATGCCCTTGCCGGCAATGTCGAAGGCCGAGCCATGGATCGGTTCGAACATCGAGGGAAACCGGCGCTGCGGGTCGATATTCGCGGTGGGCGCGACCCCGATGCTGCCGGCGAGCGCGCCGGCAAGGTCGGAGAGGATGTCGGCATGCAGGTTGGTCGCGACGATCGTGTCGAGGCTCTGCGGTTTCAACGTCATCCGCACCGTCATGGCGTCGACCAGCATCTTGTCCCAGGTGACATCCGGGAATTCCACGGCCACCTCGGCGGCGATCTCGTCCCACATGACCATGCCGTGCCGTTGGGCATTCGACTTCGTCACGACCGTCAGCAATTTGCGCGGCCGCGCCTGCGCCAGTTTGAAGGCGTAGCGCATGATGCGGGTGACGCCGACGCGGGTGAAGATGGCAACCTCGGTTCCGACTTCCTCCGGCAGGCCGCGATGGGCGCGGCCGCCATGGCCGGAATATTCTCCTTCGGAATTCTCGCGGACGATCACCCAGTCGAGATCGCCGACGCCGCAGTTGCGCAGCGGAGGGGTGATGCCTGGAAGGATCTTGGTCGGCCGGACATTGGCATACTGATCGAAGCCCTGGCAGATCGGCAGCCTGAGCCCCCAAAGGGTGATATGATCGGGAACATCCGGGGCGCCGACGGCGCCGAAATAAATCGCGTCGAATTTCTTTAACTGCTCAAGCCCATCGGATGGCATCATCACGCCGTGGCTTTTGTAGTAGTCGGAACCCCAGTCGAAGTGTTCGATGGCAAATCTCACATCGCCCAGACGTTTTTCCAGACTCGCGAGCACCGTTCGCCCGGCGGCAATGACCTCGGGTCCGATCCCGTCCGCTGGGATAGCCGCAATAGAATATTCACGCATTGATTTGCTCCGATAACCTCTTGCACGCCAGTCCTGCCCGATGAGGCCTACGCGTTCTCCCTGAAGCCTAGTGCCGAGCCCTCAGTTTACTCAACGGCGAAAGAATTATATAAATTGCGGATATAATAGGGAGTTGCCTATGGAACTGGAGCAGTTGAGATGCTTCGTTGCGGTTGCCGAAGAGCTCCACTTCGGAAGGGCGGCGCAAAGGATCGGCTTGCTTCCGGCATCGCTCGGGCGCCATGTGCGCCTGCTGGAAGAGTCGGTCGGAAGTCAGCTGCTGAGCCGCACGACCCGGAGCGTCTCGTTGACCGAGGATGGAGTAGCGCTGCTGGAAGAGATCAGGCCGCTTCTCGCCCGGCTCGATGAGCTCGGTCAGAAATTTCGCGCCAGGCAGCACCGGCGCAGCCGCATTCTTCGGATCGGCGCGATCGACAGCGCCGCCGCCGGCCTCCTTCCAATACTGATCCACGACTTTCGAGCCATCGCCCCCGATGTCAAAACCCGGCTGATCGAGGGCAAATCCATTCGACTCGTGCCCAAAGTGCTGGCCGGCGGGTTGGATCTGGCTTTTATCAGGCCGCGTCCGGGGATGAGCCGTCACCTTGCGGTCGAAGATCTGTTTTCCGAAACGACCGTCGTCGCAGTCCCGGCCTCTCATAAACTCGCTGACCACAAGAGCGTCTCTGTCTTCGATCTTGCGAATGCGCCGTTGATCGTACCGGACAGACGATCCCGGCCCCACAGCTATGATTTGACGATGAACCTGTTTGCCGCAGCCGGCCTGCACCCTGATATCACCCAGGTGGCCGATGAAAAACAAACCATCGTCAGCATGGTCGCCGCCGGCCTCGGCCTCGCCATCGTCCCGCGATGGACGTCCTCTCTGGCTTCTGCCGGCGTTCGCTTTCTGCCGGTGCAGGAGGCAGGACAGACGGTGCCGAAACTGCCGCTGGCTGTCGCCTGGATGAAAGCCATCCGTGATCCGGAGCGAGACGCGCTGCTTGATCTGCTGAGGCGGAATCTCGAAAGATATTCGCTACCAGCCTGAGCAAGTTAGTTTGTGATCACGCCGTCGTCGAATGCTGCTGAAGGCGCTCGCCGGTTTTGCGTACCGTATTGCACCATTTTCGTTGAAAGGCGGTATCAGGCACGACGACTGCGTCAAATATGCCGAAGTGAGCATGCTCCGATCGTATACGAAGCGGCATTCGTTCGTTCCATAATTCAGCTTATGTGATGTTATAACATCCATAAGCTTGATATCGGGATGGCGGAGATGTTTTCGTCAAATGGAGTGACCCGATCATGATCGTGGATAACAAGCCCCTGCAGGAAACGATCTCCAGTGGCCGCTTTCAACTGCCGTAGTCCTTTAATATCGGATGGTCGGACCGTTGCCGATGCCTTGACCTCGATTCCAACCACTCGGCCTCTTCTGTCTTCGATGACAAGGTCGACCTCATCCTGGTCCTTGGTGCGATAATGGGAGAAGCTCAGGCGAAGATCCGTCCAAGCGGCAATTTTCATGATCTCGGAAACGACGAATGTTTCCAGCAATGGACCGAAACGGCCGCGATCCCGAAGCAAGCGTTCTTCATCATCGTCCCGTACCGCTGCAAGAAGACCACTATCCAGAAAGTGCATCTTCGGTGTTTTGATCAGACGACTAAGACTGTTGGTCGACCAGGGTGCAACCAGCCTCAAAAGGTACAGGCGTTCCAGAATGCCCACGTATTTCTGGGCGGTAACACTCGATAGCGACAGTGCCGAGCCGAAGCTGGAATTGTTGGTAAGTTGGCTGGCATGCTCAGCCAGGATCCTCAGCAAGCGAGGAAGCCGGTCCAACTGGTCGATATTAGCAATATCGCGGACGTCACGATCGAGGATCAAAGATATGTAGTCATCGAGCCATGCTCGGCGCCGGCTTTGATTGACCCGCCGTAGCGCTTCCGGATAGCCGCCTTTCAGAACGACGTCGATAAGATCTCGCCCGGTCTTGTGAGGTCCTTCCGCGTCGATCCTCTCCCCTGAAAAGAGCATATTCAGGAATCTGCCAGGCCGGCCGTAGATCTCCGCCTGGGATAATGGGAGAAGTGAAACGACGGCCATGCGACCTGCAAGGGAATCTGCAATCGCGGGCATCGTCATGACGTTCGCCGAACCGGTGAGGAGGAAGCGACCTGGCCTGCTATCAGTATCAACGCTTTCCTTAAGGGCCAGCATCAATTCTGGTGCTCTCTGCACCTCGTCGATAATGGCTTTGTCGAGTCCCCGAACAAACCCAATCGGATCATTTCGAGCAGCCTCCAAAGTCCCGGTGTCGTCGAGCGTAAAGTATGGACGATTGCTTTCCACAAACTCGCGAGCGAGCGTCGTTTTCCCAGCCTGCCTCGGACCGGAAATCAGCACGACGCGAGTATCCGAGAGAGCTTCGGCAATCTTAGCGCGGACTTTTCGAACGTAATATGGAGACGACGATTCTTTACTCATGGCAAGACCATATTTAAGTGATATCGCGTCCAATTTAAAGCGTAATCTCAGCCATTTTTAAGATGACCGCTGACGGCTTCAGGGGCGGAACCTAGAGGCCTTCGGCAAGTCTATCGGCCCGAATGCCCTGTTCATTGCCGCCCTTACCTATTACCCGGGGTCCTTCTTGTGACGGCGAACATCGGAGCGTCCGTGCGCACTCCTGGTGTATCCTTCGTGTAGATCGTCCTGGAGGGGGACAAGTTGCAACAGAGGCAATCCATCGCCAAGACATGTGAACATCAACCAACAAGGTATTCAAGAGCATAACCCGCACCATAGATAGTACGAATCCTCAAATTACGGAGTCCTGCAAACGCTCTCCGCAGTCGGCCGATATGCACATCGACCGTCCGATTCTCCACTGAGTGGGGATATGGCCAAACGGCTTCAATGAGTTGATCGCGGCTGCTGATCTGATCTTGCCTTTCCAGCAGGAACCTAAGGATTTTCAACTCCATAGGCGCAAGCGTTATTCTCTTCCCCCCGATAACGACAGCGCGCTGCTCGAATATAAACTCGTTGGGGACAGCAAAACTTGGCCGGGTGACAGCGTCCGACCGCGGCCTTATTCCGCGGAGAAAGGCGAGAAGCTTCGACGGCGACAAAGGACGCGTGATGCATTCGTCGAGGCCCGACTTGATCAACTGCAGGTGCTGCGCCCGCATATCTCCTCCGATGAACGCACCCACGGAAAGCCCGGCGTCCTTCAGTAGCGCACATAGGGACGCAACATCACTCGGCCAGCCCGCACAATCTAGGAGAACCGCGGAAATTTCTGCGGAGGTGCAGGCCTCCACAACATCGCCTTCATTTGCTCCGAGACGGGCCTCGAAGCCTTCGCTACGCAGAATGTGCGCAAGCAGCAAATAAAGCTCGGCGTCCTGCGAGCAAACCAGAATGACAGGTGTCATGTCGACCGCCTCTTCGTCGTTTCAAGAACCGCAAGCCTCAACTCGGCGCGAACTCGCCGCCGTTGACATCGATGATGGCTCCATTGACGAACTTGGCGTCTTCCGACGCCAGGAACGCGATCACGGCAGCGACATCATCCGCGGCACCGAGGCGACCGGCCGGAATGCGGGCGAGCGCTTCGATATTTGTCTTGCTTTCCGGCGATCCGGTCAGTGGCGTCAGGATGCGACCCGGCGCTACGACGTTCGATGTTATGCCATAGGGGCCATATTGAGAGACCAGCACGCGAGATAACCCTGAAAGGGCAGCTTTTGACACCACGTAGCTCGGGCCGGCGATCCGCGGCCTCGTCCGGCCAGCGAGAGATCCGACCAATATGATGCGTCCATAACCCTTTTCTTTCATGGCGGGCAGAACGGCTCGGCAACACAACATTGTCCCCGTCAGGTTGACCGTGAGCACGTCGTTCCATTCTTCAAGAGCAAGATCGGAGACGTTTACGGGACCGTCGGGACCTTTTGGCGAAATCCCCGCATTGCAGACGAGGATCTCGGGTGGACCTAAGATACGGGCCACTTCCCCGAAAAACTGCGTGACGGCCGCCGGCTCACGGAGATCGACCTGTCTCGCAATCGAGCTCTCTGGTCCGAAAGCCTCAGCAAGTGCTGCGCCGGCGGCCATAACGCTTTCCCGGCCATGACTGAAGACGGCCACCCGGTGGCCGGCTTCGAGCAGCCGAAACGCGGTGGCAAGACCGATCCCGGTCGTGCCGCCGCTGATAACCGCAACATGCGGGCTGCAGTCGGCGCTCATGCCGCCTGATCCATTGCAGCAAACAGCGATAACGGTGGATGGGCGCCAGCGTCTGTCATGACTTCGATCAGCAAGGGCCCTTCTCCAGAAAGACCGCGCTCGAGGTAACTAGGAAGATCGGCGGGATCGGAAATTCGGATTGCCGGGCAGCCGCAGGCTTCCGCAATTTTCTGGTGATCGACATCCGCAAAACTGCAGGCAGTCGTGAACCTGCCGAACTTGGCAGTCTCCGCGTCACGCTGAAAGCCCAAAATACCGTTGTTCAACACGATAATGAGGATGGGGAGCCTGCTACGCACCATTGTCTCCAGCTCCGCCCAGCTATGCGCGAAGCCGCCGTCCCCGACGATCGTAACGACCGGCTTGTCCGGCTCGGCCGCCTTCGCCCCGAGCGCAAGCGGCAGGCCCCAGCCAAGGCCAGCAAGGCCGCGCGGCAGGAGAAAGCGCATGCCAGGCGAAAGCGCCCGCAGCTGGCCGGCAACCCACATCGAGGAATAGCTCGCATCGGCAACGACGGTCGTATCCGCCGTCATCAACTGTTGCAGCTCGAACATGATCCGTTCGGGGCGGATCGGGCTGGCATCAGATCGGGCAACGGATTGACGTTCTGCGTCGAACGCGCGCCAGAATCCCGCGATCCGGTCAATCAGCTGATCGCGTTTCGATGCCCGGTAAGAGAGCTCGTGGCCAGACAGCTCCCGTCGAAGCGCCCGGATTGTCTCTGCAGCATCGCCCACCAACCTGACGGCCTCGTATGTGCGACCGATTTCCGCGGGATCGACATCGACGTGGATGACCGACGCGGAGCGGGGAATTTGACGCCAACTGTCCGTGCCATTCTGATTGGTGCGCGTCCCGACCAAAACAACGAGATCTGCCTCTTCGACGAGCGCAACCGTATGTCGTCCGAGTGACCTCGGCCCAACGAGAGCACCGAGAACGCCTGCCGACAGGGGATGATATTCGTCGACCGCACCTTTGCCCATATTCGTGGTGACCACCGGAAGCGAGGCCTCATTCTGTAGCGCCGAAAGTTCGCCGGCGGCACGGCTTGCATGAACGCCGCCTCCGGCGATTATGACGGGAGCGTGAGCCGCCGCGATCATTGAAGCCGCGCGCTCAATGTCGCTGTTGCGCGGACGCAGCCGATCGAGCGGCCAGTGCCCGAGGACAGCTTCGCGCCGAAAGGGCGAAGGCGCTATCTGCTCTCGCAACAGGTCGGCGGGAAGCAAGAGTGCGACCGGCCCTGGCCGACCCGAGGCGGCGGCTGTGAAGGCCGCATCGATATAATCGTCGATCCGTTCGGCAACAATCACCTTGCGCACCCACTTCGTGCAGGATTGGAATAATGCGAGATGGTCGAGCTCCTGGAATGCATTGCGATCAGCCTGATCTCGTTCAACATCCTGGACGAGGGCGACAATCGGTACGCTGGCCTTCAGCGCCTCGGCCAGCGGTGGAACGAGAAGCGTTGCCGCTGGGCCGTTTTGCGCTGCGACCACACCGATCTTCCCGGACAGACGCGCATAGCCATCCGCCATGGTCCCTCCCATGTTTTCCTGGCGGTAGGCGACCTGGCGGATGCCGATTGCTTCGGCCGCCAGGATAACCGCCGAAGGCAGGCTCTGGGCGAAGATATGGTTGACGTCGTGCCGCTTGAGAGAATGAGCAATACGTTCAGCGACGGTGAAAACATCGGTTGCCATGGTCATGTGCCCGCTTCTGTTGGGTTTGCTTCAAGGCGTGAAAGGAAGTCTGCGAAGGCCGAAATGACCGCATCACCGTCGGCCTTGGTCATTGCCGTCGAAAGGGACGCCGCCGCACCATTCGGAAGCAGGATGCCGCAATCGAGGAAATGCTTGGAGAGACGAGCCATCAATTCGGCCTCGTCCCGATCGAGATAGGCCGCGCGGAAGTCTGTTGGCTCCTGGATTTTCGGATGGATGCGAAACAATGATGCGGCCCCCGTCACGCTGAAAGCTGCACCGCGGCGCTCGATTTCCTTTCGAAGACCCTCCCGAATGTCGTCGCCAAGGCTCTCCAGCGCGTCGAATGCCGCCTCCGTCATCGCCTCCATTGCAACCCGGCCTGCGACCATCGAGACGGGATTTGCCGAAAACGTGCCGCCTTGTGGAAGCAGCGGCTTGCCGCTGTCGCTTGCGAAGACCCGCATGACCTCTTCGCGTCCACCAATTGCCCCGACCGGAAAACCTCCGCCGATGATCTTTCCGGCCGCGATCAGGTCGGGTTGCAGACCGTAGCGGGCCGAAGCGCCTGCATATGACTGCCGCAGATTGAGAACTTCATCGGCGACGACGAGGATTCCGTATTGCTTGGCGATCGCCCCGACGGCCGCAAGGAAACTCGGTTCAGGTGCGACCAATCCGGCGCGACTCGGCATTGGATCGATCAGGATACAGGCCAATGAAGGGGCTGCCGAAGCAATACGACGCTCGAGATCCGAGACGTCGTTGAAGCGGATAACGGTCACCTCCTCACCAACCGAGAGCGGCATCCCACGATAGGCGGGTACAGCCGACGATCGCTGCGGGTCGTTCCAAATAGCCGGCGACACCGCCTGCCCCGTCTCCGCCCAGTCATAGGCGCCGTGATAGGCGCCTTCGATGCGTGCAACACCCGGCCGGCAGGTGAATGCGCGGGCGGCCTTGATTGCAAACATCACAGCCTCGGTCCCGCTGTTGACGAAGCGAATATGTTCGACGGCCGGAATGCGTTCGATCAACAGCTCGGCAAGCGTGATCTCGTGCTCGGTAGGGTTGGAGAAACACGTGCCGCGATGCAGAAGATCCGCAACCGCGTCGGCGACGGGAAGGAAACCGTGACCGTGGATCAGCGTCGTAAAATTGTTGTTGAGGTCGAGGAGGCGATTGCCATCGACATCGATAAGGTAGGCTCCCTCCCCGCGGGAAATGTAGAGCGGGATGGGCTCGTGATCCACGGTGACCCGCGTGATCCCCGTCGGGAATACCCGGCGCCCCCTTTTGAAGAAATGTTCGGACCTCGACCGGGAATATCCCCGGCCGGTTCGCGATAAATCTGGGTGAAACATGCGATCTTCTCCGGCCAACGCGGGCCGCGACGCGACCCTTCATAATTTTGTTGTAACAAAAATCATGAAGCAGAAGAAGTTGCAACAAAAAAATCGGACGGTAGGGCTATTGCCGGCTGAGACGCTTCTGCGCAGATTTCTTCAGGCGCCGGTAGCCGTCACGAATATCGTTTTCCATCGCGGCACGGACAGCAGATGGATCTTTGTCGATGAGCCCCTCTATCGCCGCCATGTGATTGCGCACTCCATGTTTTGCCTCAGCAAAGTCAGGATAGAGGTTATGAAACGAAGCTCCGACCCTTAGCCACAGCGCCTCGATCGTTGCAAGGAGATGCGGCATCTGGCAAAGCCGATAGATCGTAAAGTGAAATTCTTTGTTGTCGTGAAGGGCGTCAGCATAGCGCTTTTCATCAAGCGACTTCGTTATTTTCCCCTGCAGAAATAATAGGTTATCAATCGTCTCTTCCGTCGCCAGCAGCGCACCTTTCTCGGTCGCCAGCCCCTCAAGCGCCAGCCGCATCTGCGTGACCTCGTAAAGCGCGGCGAGATCTAGGTGCGGGACGATCACGGTTTTAGGGCCTACCATGGTGAGCGCGCCCTCGAAGACCAACCGATTGATCGCCTCTCGCGCCGGCGTAGAGCCGACGTTCAGCAATTCGGCCATCGAGCGGATCGGCAGCTTGTGACCAGGCCTGTAAGTTCCGCGCGATAGAAGCTCCTTAATAGAGGCGTAGGCAAAGTCGCTGAGGCGCCCGACCTTGGGCTCAGCCTGCTGAAATTTCTTTGCGGTTGTATTTTTGCTCAATTCTTATCCCCCGAGCGTTGACTTCTTCACATTTTTGTTGCAACAAAAATAAATGAGACCGAAACGATCCTTTAATGTGACAGCATAACGGGATCGTGAATAGTAGCAACGCCTTGCCGCGCAAGGCCGTATCCACACGACCTGCCGACCCCCGGCATGATGCCCACAGCAACCCCGCACCGCACGAGCGGCCTGGGGGGTTCCAACACGTTCAACGCACGCGAAAGGGAGATATCATTTTGATTGGTGCGCCTGTTTTCATCGATCGCATTGGCAAGGCTTATGGCAGCCAGACTGCCGTTGGCGCAGTGACCTTGGAAATTCCCGCCGGCGAATTCCTGTCGATCCTTGGTCCATCCGGGTCGGGGAAAACGACGCTCCTGACAATGATCGCGGGCTTCGAAAGCCCTTCTGCCGGGCGCATCATTATCGGCGGGCGCGATGTCACCACCATGTCGCCCGATCGCCGCAATATCGGGATGGTCTTTCAGCGTTATGCCTTGTTCCCCCATCTGACCGTCGCTGAAAACATAGCCTTTCCACTGAAGATGCGCGGCATTCGCAAGAACCTAAGAGCCGAACGCGTCGGCCGGGCGCTCGACCTCGTCCAACTCCCCGACTACGCCAGGCGCTATCCCCACGAATTATCCGGCGGCCAGCAACAGCGTGTGGCGGTCGCGCGAGCAATTGTCTTCGAACCGCCTGTTCTCCTGATGGACGAGCCGCTCGGGGCACTCGACAAGAAGCTGCGCGAATCCATGCAGCTCGAGATCAAGCAGTTGCAGCAGCGGCTCGGCGCTACGGTCATCTACGTGACGCACGATCAAGAGGAGGCGTTGACCATGTCCGACCGGATCGCCGTTATGGCAAAGGGGCAACTCGCACAACTCGGAACCCCGGCGGAGATTTACTGCAATCCGCAGAGTGCCTTTGTTGCGGACTTCATCGGCAAGATGAACTTCCTGACTGGAGAATACCTGGGCGACATCGCCGGCAGCCAGACGATCAGACTGGGTGATGATGTGGTCATTGATACGCCGGGCGCTTTTCCGGGTTTCGAGGGTTCGGCAAAGATCGGGGATCGCGTTCGTCTTGCGCTCAGACCTGAGCGCCTTGGTCTTGCAGCGCGCGGCGCAGGGGGAAAGAACGCCCTGCCCGGCCGGATCGAGACCTCGGTCTTTGCAGGCTCCTTCGATCTTCATCTCGTTCGCACCGATTTCGGGAACGGAGAAATCATTCAGGTGCAGATCTCCACCGATGGGATGAGAGCGCGCTTTGCGACGGGTACCTTCGTGGATGTCATTGCCGAGCGCGACGGCCTGCGGCTCTTTGCCGATGCGGAGGCATGAGATGACCGTGACCGTCGACAATCTCGCACCGACACCGACCGTTTCAGCAAGCTGGCTATTCTCATACTCGGCACGGCGTTATTCGCACGCGCTGACGCTTGTGCTTGTTGCCCCGTTGATGCTCCTACTGGCCGCAGGCTTCCTTTATCCGATTGGCCGGCTCATCTCTTTGAGCGTTATGGCGCCGGAATTCACGCTCGAATATTACCGGCGGATTGTCACCGAGCCACTTTACATCGACGTCCTACTTCGCACGCTGCAGACGGGTGCAATTGTCACTGTGGCGAGCCTGCTGCTCGGATATCCGGTTGCCTTTCTCATGGCGCGCGCCAGAGGCAAGGCTGCAATGATCGTCGCGGCGGCAGTATTCGTGCCGCTGTGGACCTCAGTGCTGGTGCGATCATACGCCTGGATCGTGCTGCTGCAGCGAAACGGGGTTGTCAATGGCTTGTTCATTGAAACCGGCGTCGTCACCAGTCCTTTGAAGCTCCTTTATACCGAGGGCGCCGTCATCCTCGCGATGACACATGTTCTCATGCCCTTCATGATCCTGCCCATCTGCAATGCTCTTCGCACAATTCCTGCCGAATATAGCCAGGCCGCCCGCAATCTCGGCGCCGGCCCGATGGGCGCCTTCCTGCGCGTGACCTTGCCCCTCAGCCTGCCTGGAATCTTTGCCGGGTGCGTCATGTGCTTCATCCTGGCGATCGGTTTTTATATCACGCCAGCCCTTGTTGGCGGACCGGGAGCATTGATGATGGCAACGCTGATCGGCCAGCAAACTATCGTCCTGCTTGACTGGCCATTCGCCGCAGCGCTCGCCACGGTCCTTCTTACCACGACGCTCATCTTTGTCCTTGTGTTCCGCAAGGCCCTTTCCGTCAGCAAAGGAATGAACAGTGTCAACTGAGTCAGCAACCGCCACGGCATGCGCCGCCTCTTGCGTCAACAGCAGCCATCGACCTTATAGCAAGGCAGTCTTGCGGCTCTTCGGGGGATTCCTGATTGGCGCAATCCTGTTCTTCCTGGTGCTGCCGACGTTGCTCGTTATTCCGATTTCGCTGAATGACAGCAGCTATATCCAATTCCCGCCGAAGGGCCTGACGCTTCGCTGGTATAGCGAATTTCTCTCCGATCCGGACTGGCGCGCGGCGACGATTTTCAGCCTGAAGATTGCGCTATCGACAACCATGGCTTCGACGGCAATCGGAACAATGGCCGCCATCGGACTCGTTCGCGGCAATTTGCCGGGCAAGGCCCTTCTGCAGGCGCTGTCGCTCGGGCCGATGATTGTCCCCCATGTCGTCTTCGGCGTTGCGCTCTATCTGATTTTCTCGCCGCTTGGCCTGACAGGCAATTTTGCTGGTTTCCTGGTCGCGCACACCGTGCTCTCGGTCCCCTACGTCATCATCACCGTATCTGCGGCACTCGAGCGCTTCGACCCGTCACTTGAACTTGCCGCACTGAATTGCGGGGCAAGCCGCAGCCGCGCCTTCTTCAGCATCGTGCTTCCAAACATTTCACCGGCGGTCGCAGCTGCTTCGGTTTTCGCGTTTCTCGCGTCATTTGACGAGGCAACGGTCGCTTTCTTCATCTCCGATACCGGCGGCAAAACGATCAGCCGCAAAATGTTCGAGGATATCGATTTCAATCTCACCCCGGTCATCGCATCGGTTTCGACGCTGCTCGTCGCGATATCGCTCGTCCTCATGGGCTCCATCTATCTCCTTACAGGCCGCGGGGAGGACTAACGTGGCCATATTCATCCGGACGGAGGAACACGTGATGACAAAACGAATCGAGATCAGGCCTTTGCTGCTTGCGGCTTGCCTCACGCTAGCTGGTGCGGGGGCATCGCATGCTGAGGAGCAGGTGGTCATTGCGACCACTGGCGGCGCCTACGATACGGCGCTGCGAAAATTCTGGTTCGAGCCGTTTACCGAAGAGACCGGCATCAAAGTCGTCTCGGTCGCGGCAACAAATGCGGAGATGCGAGCGAAAGCATCGGCGATGGTCAAGACAGGCAATGTGACCTGGGACCTCTATCCGGATGGCGAGATCCAGGCGAGCGCTGAAACGCATCGGCTGACGTCTGAAGACCTCACCGAATTTTGCAAACCCTTTCAAGGCCGACCAGACTTGGTCGACGATGCCTGTGTGACTGCCGGGGCCAGGCTTTTTTCGACCGCAACGCTCATGGCTTACGACCCTACCGGCTTCAAGGAAGGAAGCCCGTCGAGCTGGGCTGACATGTGGGACCAGGCGAAATTTCCCGGTGGTCGGTCTTTTCCGAATTTCGACGATCCGTGGCGGGTCATGGCCGCTGCACTGCTGGCCGATGGTGTCCCGCGCGACAAGCTCTTTCCGCTCGACGTCGACCGCGCACTCAAAAAGCTTGACGAGATCCGCCCGGCAATATCGCTCTGGTGGAAGACCGGTGATCAGAGCGTTCAAGGGTTTCGCAACGGCGACTACAGCATCGGCCAGATCTGGCTGACGCGGGCAAATACTCTGAAGGCTGAAGGCCGCCAGATCGCCTGGTCCAAGCAGGCTTCTTTCTTAGTTGGCGATCGCTTGACCATCATCAAGGGCGCGCCGAACCGGACGAATGCGTTACAGCTGGTCGGCTACTGGCTTGATCACCCCGAGGCGCAGGCGAAAGTCTGCGAGGAACTCCTTTGCACGCCGCCCAGTCGCAAGGCGATCGCGTTGATGTCGCCGGCAGCACGTGCAGCGTTGCCAAGCGACGATGATATCAGGGATTACATCGTCATTCCGGACGCCAAATGGATCAATGAAAATTCCGCGACGATGCTCGAGCGCTGGAATGCCTGGATCCGATAACGACCATCCCCGGGCTAGAAGGAGCGCCCGGGGTGAAGACCGATCGTTAGCCCTTGAGGGCACGATTGATGGCAGCGGCGACCTCGCGCACTTCCGCGGCCGTGTGGCTGGCAGTCGGACATATGCGCAGCCCTGCCCTCCCCTTGGCCACCGTCGGGAAGAATATGGCCGATGCATAGTAACCGGCATCGAGCACGACTCTGGCGGCACCGATTGCCGCCAGCTCGTCACCGACGACAACGGTGCGGATAGGAAGTCGGGATCCCGCCTGTGCGGTCGGCACCAGTTCGTCGAACAGAGAAATGTATTCGGCCAATGCCCTTTGCCGCACGCCGAGTTCCGGTGTGCGATGGATTGCCTCGGAAGCGAGGGCAGCACCAATAGCCGCAACATTGATCGAGGCCGAAAAGGCATGGGCGAGAGCAAAGCGGCGAAAAATTTCTTCCTGAAATGACGTTCCAAGCATCAACATGCCGCCTGAGGCGCCGAAGCCCTTGCCGAGTGAGGCCGCGATTATGGTCCGCTCTTCGAGACCCTCGGGCATTTGCGAACGGGCAAAACCCTCCCCCCTTTCTCCGAAGAGCGATATGCCATGAGCATCATCAATATAGAGGAAAAGGCCGTATCGCTCCTGAAGCTCGCGCAATTCCTTGATCGGCGCACAACCGCCCATGGAATAGACACCGTCACAAACATAGGCGACCGTCTCATTCTGACGGCAAATGTCTTCCAGCGCCTGAAGATCGTTGTGGCCTATGGTGCGAACCTCGCATTCTTCGGCGACGACGGGCTTGTTAAATGCGAGCGTCGCATGAGCGAGGCGATCGAACACCATCACGGGTTTCTTGCCGCCGGTCAGAATTCCGGACGCGATCAGCGGAAGCGCGCTAAGGTTGGCGGCAAGCACCGTTGTGTAGGTGATCACCCTTGCCCCGAAGAGATCCGAGAGCGCATCCTCGAGATCCCCCAGGACCGCAAAATTGAGCCGCGTGCGGGCGCAGGACCAGTGTAGCGTTCCGTAGCGCCGAACGGTCTCAATAGCGCCCTCGATGATCGCGGGATGATTGTCGAGTCCGAGATAGGAGCAGCGAACGAAGTCGATGACACGTTGCGATCGGCTCTCAGATATTGGCAGCGCCACGGCTCGACCGTCGGATGGCTGGACATAGAGTGCCATCAAGCCATCGAGATGGGCTGCGGCAAAGTGAGGACCTGCATGCCTGATCAAACTGGCAGTGTTTCTATGCGATATCGTGGGCGACTCGGCGCCCGAAGCGGCCTCTTGCATGTTGTGCTCCCGAACAATGGACGGACTACACGCTAACCGCGAGCCTTTCCTTTATGCAACGAAGGCGTCGGCAAGTTTCGGAGAAATTTCGGTGAAGATGTGAACGTGACGAGGTTCATAAGTTTCAGTCGATGTCCATCGCATATCCGACCTTTGGCACCGTCCGGATCACATCGCGGCCAAGGGCTCGCTTCAACGCCCGCCGGAGGCGGCCGATATGAACATCCACCGTCCGCGGCTCGACGAACGCTCCCTGCGGCCAAGCGATACCTATCAGCTCGACCCGGCTGAGAACTCGTCCCGCGTCCCCCATCAGGGCGCTCAACAGGCGAAACTCGATCGGACTAAGGTTGATCGGCGTGCCCCGTACCAGAACACGCCGACCCTTGGTGTCCAATTTCATATCGTTGAATATTGGAAGGAGGGGGCGAGGCACGTCGGCGGCGGAATTCCCTATTGCACCGTGAAGGTAAGACAAGAGGCGTTCCGGCCGCATGGGCCTTGTAAAGCTCTCATCGACATTGGCTTTCAAAATGTCGAGATAGGCGGTTTTTTCGGCGACCAGCGCGATGAGGGTGACCTCGCTGGCAAGCCCTTTCTCCTTGAGGCTGGCGGCGATATCAGACAAAATTTGCGAACCCGGCTGGCAGTCGACGATGATCGCAGCGGCGTCGAACTCCTCGACTGTCGGGACGGCTTCGCTCGGAACATCGATGAGCATTGTCCTGTATCCGCCTTCCGTCAAAATATGCTCGAGCATCAAATAATAGTCAGCGTCTCGGGATACGATCGCCAGAAGTTCGCTCATCGGCTGGCCCCGCAATCTGACACCCTTATCAAGATGGATTTTGATACCACAAAATATTCGCCAGGACGTGTCACTTTGATGGAAACCTCACGCATTAGCTTCGCACTTGGCTTGAACGAGTCACGAAAGCGCTCTCATTCCGGGTATTTTTATAGCTTGCCTTTTTATTTTGTTACAACATAATGTTGAAAGCGGAAGGAATTTCGCGCCGAAGCGCATAGTTGCCAGGGACGGCACGTGATCGTGGCCCATTTGATGGGATCAACGTCCGGCATATCTTGATGACCTGTTTCCGGACGGTAACGGGGTTTCTCAATGCGCGAAATATACGAAGAGTGCTCATTCAGCTGCGCCGCCGCGGCCACGCCTGATATTTGGAGTGATGGAGATGTTGGGGATACAAGTGATATCGCTCGATCGCTTTACGGACTAAATGCGAAAACGGCAGCGGCATGGTGCGCATTAGGCGCGCGTTCCGACGGCCGCTCCGGAGACTTCAGCTTTTGGGTGAGGGTTTTCAAACATCTGAATGCAGAGGAGGCCGCCGTGGCTCGCGCGTGAGAGCTGACAGCCAACAGTTTTTGATCGCCGCCTATTCGCGAAGTGCCTAACCGCGCCGGTCGACAACGCCGTCGGGAACCCAACCGCTTCACGTGTTCAGTGATTTTCAGAGATCGATGCCGCGGCTGCGTTGCGAAGTGCGCTGGCGCCGTTCCGCGATAATCTGTTCACTGCTTTCCTGGCGTACGGTCTGCTGCAGGACCCTCAGCCTGTCCTGCATCGCCGTGAAGGCCGGGCGCTGCGCCGGCGGCACGCGATCGATGAGATCCTTCTCGTTTCGAATAATGGCATCGTGGCCGAAGCGCTCATCGAGCGCCTTGCTGACGTCCGCGAACTCCCGGCGAATGCTCGGATCGAGAGAACCAACAGAACCGCTCAGCTTCCGACCATTCTTCTTCGCTCCCGCTGTCAGCCGCTGGATCGCCTCTTCCGCAGCTTTCGACAAGCCGGGAATGGCAACCGCCATCCGCCGGCGCTCTTCGATGATGGCCCGACGCTCGGCATCGAGGGTGCCGGTATAGACCGAACCGAGCGACTGCAACCGCGCGGCCGCTTCGGGCACGGCCTGGAGCGCCTCTTTCCGCTCCTGGCCGGAAGCCAGCATCCGATCCATGAGGCGATCGGAGCCACGTAGCGGACCGTAGGTGGCCGGATCGTTTGCCACCGCGGCTGCGATGCGATCAGCGGCAAAACCTTTCCTCAGCAGGTCCTCGATCTTGTCGACGACGGTCACGGGATCGCGCCAGATCGTTCTCGCAGCGTTGGCCAGCGCCGCCCGCTCCTGACGGTACAAGGGAGCGGAGAGCGCTCGAGATCGCGCCTCGTCGTCGACCTGTATCTTGAATTCGGTGACGGCGGCGAGCATCGGCAGCACGGGCACATTCTCTTTCCCTGGCTCCTTGGCCGGACCGGCACTGTCAGCCATGACGATCTTCGAGCGATCCTGCCGCTCGGCGAGATACTGCTCGCCGGCAAAACGCTTCACGGCTTCGAACAGCCCAGTCAGTTTCTCGCGCCGGGCGGCCGTCAGATTTTCCGGCATGCGCTCGGCCACATTGCGTTCGGCAACCTCATCCGCCTTCGAGGTGAATGCCCTCCAGCCGAACCGCGCGGACAACGCTTCACTGACCGCCTTGATTTCCTGCACGACCGTGCGGTCCTCGGCGGCAAGCGCAAAGGCGGTCTTATAGGCGTCGTCCCCGCCCCGGCTGCGCACCGCCTCGATCTCCATAAGGCGCGCCATCGCGCGCTCGGAAAGCGCCGGGATCGACAATGACATATAGGAGCGACGCGTCTGCTCATTGAGTTCGAACCGTTCGGCGTTTCTGCGGAACCCGGTCGCATGGGCCCGAGCCAGGGGAAGCAATTCCTCCAGGGCCGCCATGGCGACACTGCGCTCGTCACGCGCCGCGCGTCCGTCGACGATCAGCTCGGAACCACGCAGCCGGCCGAGCCGATCGGGTGCTGCGGCAAGCTCGTCGGCGAGCCTGCGGGGTTGAGTGCCGGCGTCCGATGCGAGCGCATTCAGGGCAACAAGTGCTGCATCCGGATCCCGGTAGATCTTATTAAGCAGCGGGCGCAGGATCGTTTCCCGCTCCGCCCAGGCCGGCGACGAATGCTGCGCCAGCCGCGCATCCGCCTCGAGGCTCCTGACGAAGGACGTGGTCGGCGGGATCAGATACTGCGCTTCGCCAGCGCTTGCGCCCGAGACGGTGTGGGATTCAGTTCGCGCCTCGTTGTAGGCGACCCGCCGTTCTCGCTCGATGGCAAAGCCGAGCGCCACGCTTGCCCTTTCCCAGAGCTTTTCCACCTGCTCCCTCTTTGCGGCAATCCACGTCCAGCGCCGGGAAAGGCTTTCCTCCATCTCGGCTGCGGCGAGCGAAAGATGATCGAGCCCGCGGCGCCGAGCGAAGTCTTGCGCCTGGGCGCGATAACCGGCCTCGCTTTCAAAATCGAGCGTCGTCGTCTTGGCGCCGGAACGCGACAATCGCTCGACGAGCTGCTCGAACACCTCCGGCCGATGACTTTCCTGCGCGATGCGCTCCCGGCGGACATAGGCGGTTTCGATCCGGCTGGCCGTCCAGACGTTGCGGTCGACTTCCCTCTCCTCGTAACGCTTCTGACCCGTCGCCTCGTCGACGATAGCAACCTGAACCTTGACCCGCTCGACACCATCCTTGCGCAGCGTAATGGTGTCGCCTTGTAAGATGCCGGCGTCCTCCAGTGCTTTCGGCATGCTCACGCCCCACAGCCGGTGGACGGTTCCGTCATCCGTCCTGACATCGGCATAGGGGCTGTCGTCGGCATCCTTGTCCTCGGGCCGGAATTTGGCTTCGCCGGTTTCGACAAGCTCGCCGGTGACGCCCGCAGCATGGTCGACGCGCGGTTTGCGTCCCCATTCCGGTCTCGGCTCAAAATCTTCTTTCGCAGCGTAGAGATCGACGCGGTCACGATGCCGGGTCATCGATACATAGGTTAGATGCCGGTCCATCATGCCGCTGGCGAGCACAAAGGTGCGGTCGACGGTGGCGCCTTGCGATTTGTGGATCGTTGCGGCATAGCCGTGATCGACATTGCGATAGCTGCTCTCGCTGAAGACGACCTTGCGGCCATTGTCGAGCAGAACCGACAGCAGCGGATCGCCGCGTTTGTCACCGGTCGCGACGACCGTGCCGAGCATGCCGTTCTTGACGTATTGCGGCCCGGAGTGCCCGGCTCGCGGCTCAAGGAAGCGAGCGTTTTCCAGGAAGATGATGCGGTCGCCGACGGCGAAGTCTCGCGTCCCGCGCTCGGTCCGGAAAGCGCGGCTGTCGCTCAACGCCCCCTCCCCAGCCATGACTTCACGCAGCGCCTTGTTCAGCTTGCGGACATCGTCGTTGGTGTGGGCGAGCACGAGCAGCTCGTCGCCGCGAAGACGGCCATCTCGACCTTCCGAAACCGTGCGATCAATCGCCTGCTTTCGTGCCTTTGCCCAATCGACCACAATCCTGTTGATCGTTTCCTCGCGCGTGCCCGCCTCGACCAGATGGCCCTGTTGAGCATAGGCGTCGAGACCTTTCTCGACGTCACCACGAGCAAAGAGCCGCGAAGCGTCACGCGCCCACGCCTCCCGCTGGCGGCGCACGCCGGCAAGCTCGGCAAAGCCGATCCGTTCGGTGATCGCTCGGAAAGCAGCACCCGCCTGGATCGGCTGCAGCTGCATCGCGTCGCCGACGAGAACGACCTTTACCTCAGCCTCCTCGGCAATCTTCAGCACACGGGCCATCTGCTGCGACGACACCATGCCGGCCTCGTCGATAACCAGCACATCACCGCGATGGAGCGTGTCGCGCCCATTGGCCCAGGCGAGTTCCCAGGAGGCGATCGTGCGCGATTTGATGCCGGAACTGTCTTCCAACCCTTCCGCCGCCTTGCCCGCAAGTGCGGCGCCGATCACCCGGTGCCCCTCGCCTTCCCAGGCAAGACGGGCCGCGGCAAGCAACGTCGATTTGCCGGCGCCGGCCAGGCCGACGACGGCAGCAATACCGCTATCGCCGGTGACATGACGGATGGCATCGACCTGCTCCGCATCGAGCCGGAACGGCGTTTTGGGATCGCCGCTCTCGACGCGATCAATCGCCGCTTCAACCTGCCGCCTGGAAACACCGAAGCCGCCGCGCTTCGACAACACCCGCGCCGACTGCGCCATGTCGTACTCGATCCGCAGGATGTCGCGAGTGGTGAACACGGCAGGAGCGGCCGCCTTCCCTGTCTCTGCATCGATCGCCTGCGGCTTCAAGATGACCAACTGGTCCGACGCCATCAGCCGGGCGCGGATGTTGGCAAAATCGGTGGGATCGTCGACGTAGCGGTGCAGCGCTTTGGCGATATCCTTCTCGTCGAAGGTCGAGCGTTCGTTGCCGAGCTGCTTCAACAGAAGCTCCGGCTCGGCCAGCAACCGGTCAGCCATCTCCTGGCGGCGGGCGAGATCGGCCGGTGCGAAGTAGAGCTCCCTGCCCTTGCCTGCGAGTGCCGCCTTCTCCGGCCCGAGATGTTTTTGCGCGATGCCGTCAAGGCCCTGCTCGGCATAGGAACGACCGTCGAGGCGGATCTCGTGGCCGGCAAGCGCCAGATGCCGGTTGGCCGTCTCCGCCCAGGCGATCTTCCACGCCTTCATCGTTTCCTTGTCACCGGCCCAAACTCTGTAGACGATCTTCCCATTCGGTCGATCCGGCGTGACGACACGCAGCGGCTTGCCCTCCTCACTGAGGACCGGAACTTTCTTCGGTCCAAAACCCTCCTCGGTCATCGGCCGCAGCGTCATCATCAGGTGGATGTGCGGGTTACCCTCCTTGTCGTGATAGACCCAGTCGGCGATCATTCCTTTCGAGGTGAGATTGTCGCGGACGAAGTCGCGGACCAGCGCAATGTTCTCCGCCCGCGTCAGCTCCTCCGGCAGGGCGATGATCAGTTCGCGGGCGAGCTGTGCATCCGCCCGCTTCTCAAAGGCGTCGACGGCATTCCACAGCACTTCGCTGGCCCGGGCGACGGACCGACCTGATATCGCCGATCGCAGCCAGGCCGGGATCTCACCCGGCAGCGCCAGTTCCTCATGCATCAGCTCGGAGGCGCCGCCGCGATAGCTGAACGACGTTCCCACCTGATCGTCGATCATCCGGGCGCGATGACGATAGGCGGCGGCCGAGACGATGCTGCGTCCGGCTCCCCTGCTGATCACCTGCGCTCTGACGAACATGATCGCCACTGGTGTCTCCAGACTGATCCAGGCACGTCGCGACAGCGACGTATATTGCGCCCTCGAACCGATCGGACCGAAGGGCCGATGCCGCTTTTCCGGTTGCAACTTAGCTCGCTTTACTATTTTATTATAGTTAGTATAATCGCTTCGTTTCGATTATCTGAACTCGGAAAGGAACCGCGAATGTCGACCAAATCATCGATCGCCGATCTCGACGCCCAGATCGAGAGACTGCGCGAACGCAAACGTCTATTGATCGTCAAATCGGCGGAACGGTTTGCCCGCGCTGTCACCAAATCCGGCCTGGCCGAGATGGAGATCGCCGATGAGGAGGTCGATCGGATCGTCAAGGAGATCGCCGCGCGGTTTCGCAAGGGGGAAAGGAAGGGGGTCGTTGTCCCTGCTCCTCAAACGCGTCGACCAGCAGATAATGGCCCTGGAGCGAAGGGCCAGGTTTCAAATGACGGCTGAACGCAAGCGCGACACGCGCGAGAAAATCCTGCTGGGCGGCATCGTCATCCGAGCCGGACTGTCGAAGGCGGATCGGGCGTTCCTGCTTGGCGGCTTCATAGAATTGGCAAAGCTCACCCACGGCTCCGCCGAGCACAAGCGGCTATGCGATATCGGAGAAGACGCTTTTAAAGCCACTTCGTTGAACGGCATTCCGTCGCGTATCGAGGAGGTGGCCGAATGATAGCGAGAGGAAAGCCGCATCCGAGCCTGCTGTTCGTTTTCGCGCCTGTCGTGGTCACGGCGATTGCAGTCTACATTGCAGGCTGGCGTTGGCCTGGGCTCGCCGCCGGCATGCCGGGAAGGATGGAATACTGGTTCCTGCGAGCCGCACCTGTGCCGACGCTGCTGTTCGGGCCGCTCGCCGGGCTACTGACCGTCTGGACCTTGCCGCTGCATCGGCGAAGGCCGGTCGCGATGACAAGCCTTCTGTGTTATCTGGGCGTCTCCGCCTTCTATGCCATGCGCGAATTCGCCCGGCTTGGACCTTCGGTGCAAACCGGGGTCATCACATGGGATCGAGCGCTATCCTATCTTGATATGGTCGCAGTCATCGGCGCCGTCGCGGGATTCCTGGCAGTGGCGGTGGCAGCCCGCATCTCCGTCGTCGTGCCGGATGAGATCAAACGCGCCCGGCGCGGAACGTTCGGGGACGCCGACTGGCTGCCCATGGCGGCGGCAGCAAAACTGTTTCCGCCCGATGGAGAGATCGTCGTCGGCGAGCGCTATCGGGTCGACAAGGAAATCGTCCATGAGCTCCCCTTCGATGCAAACGATCGCAGCACGTGGGGACAGGGTGGCAAGGCGCCGCTGCTCACCTACAAGCAGGACTTCGATTCTACCCATACGCTGTTTTTCGCAGGATCGGGCGGATACAAGACCACCAGCAACGTCGTGCCGACGGCGCTGCGCTATACCGGCCCTCTGATCTGCCTTGACCCCTCCACCGAGGTGGCGCCTATGGTCGTCGAGCATCGCACCCATGCGCTCGGGCGCGAGGTGATGGTGCAGGCCGACGGCATCTTCCGGCGGCGGGCGCTGTTCATGCTGGATGAGGTCGACCTTCTTGGCTACATGCGCGTGCTGGAGGAAGCGCGCGACCGCGGCCGCAAGTATGGAATCAGCATAATGCTGATGTACCAATCTGTCGGCCAATTGGAACGGCACTTCGGAAAAGATGGGGCGACGTCCTGGATCGAGGGCTGCGCCTTTGCAAGCTACGCGGCGATCAAAGCGCTCGACACCGCGCGCACCGTCTCGGCCCAATGTGGCGAGATGACCGTCGAGGTAAAGGGCAGTTCACGCAATCTCGGCTGGGACAGCCGGAACGGCGGCACGCGGAAATCGGAGAGCCTCAGTTTTCAGCGGAGGCCGTTGATCATGCCGCATGAAATCACCCAGTCGATGCGCAAGGACGAGCAGATCATCATCGTGCAGGGCCATCGTCCGATCCGTTGCGGACGGGCGATCTACTTCCGGCGCAAGGAGATGGATAGGGTCGCCAAGGCGAACCGCTTCGTCAAACCGATACAATGATGGCCGATGCCGGGATAGCTGGAAGGGACGATCGGCGGTGAGCTATTACGAATAGCAGGTCAGCGGAATCGGCTGACCTCCGTAGCCGACTTGCGGCGACTGATGAATTCCCGCAGCAGCGGCAGGAAGAAGGCCTTGCTGAACCGCCCAAGTGGTGGCTCGGGCTCGAGGTAGAATGAATTTCCGATGATGTCGGTATTGAACTCGTCGATAATGATCCAAAGCCTGCGACCGGCATCGAGGCCGGCGCGGCGCTTTTCGATCGTCGGCACCTCCGCCGCAAATCGCGATGCCTCCGGCTGCTTGGTGGTGATGGGGAAGAAAAGAACCAGATCACCGTCCGGCCGCGGCATCCTCACGCCCACGGCGACCGGCCGATCTTTTCGCCCTTCCGTCTCTCCACGCCCAGCCTCACGTGCCCACAGATAGGGATAGCGAATGACGCTGGCAGTCACGATCAGCTCGTAGGTCATGAGTGACCCGCCTCGTCCTCGTCGGCATAGGCCTCGACAGCATTTTCAAACTCGGCAAACAGTTCATCGGACATCGTTTCGATAGTGTCGACGGTGCGCCGGTCCGACTGCTTCATCAGCCGCTCGTAGTCTTCAATATTGAGAAGGACGAGACGCGGTTTATTCCGCTGGGTTATCGTGACAGGATGACGCAGGGCCTCGGCGATGATATCGCCAGATTTGCGCGACAGATCGCTGGTTGAATAGGAACCGCTGGATTTGGGCATAGCGCTCTCCGTGTTGCTGTATTTGTTGTTATATACAGCATTCACAACAATGCTGCAATTTTCTCGCCTCGAGAGCTAGCAGTATTGCCGGAATCCTCAACGTTGTTACGCCTACCAAATGGGAAGCCTGAGGCGGCGGAGGGGCCGCCTCTCGGCATCTGTGGCGCTCTATTGCCAGGATTGAACGATAAGAGCTGCACGAACCGGAATTCCGGTTTCCATGGTGATTTCCCTTACGATCGGCGCCAGCGGGCCAAGTTCCGCCTCGGTCAAACCAACCAATTTCGGATATGCGATATCGACCCCACCGCAATCCGCCGTCAAGGCATTGATCCAGCTGCCGCCATTGATGCGGTATTCATGCGTGTCGCAATCGATTTCGAGCTCGTCCAGCAGATTGATGGCAAAGCCCCCGAAAATCTCCATCTCCCCTTCCAACCGATATGCGGAGAATTCGTCCTCGCCGGCGAGAACGCTTCGCTCCAATTCCATGATGACGAGGATCCGCGCGATTGCCGCTTCGAGTCCTTCAATCAGGCGGTCGTGAAGCTCCCGCGAAAAATCGCTGTCGCAGCCGAACCGGTTTGCGACAACGACGAGCCGGAAGCCGGCAAGCTTGGTGTAGAGCATGAGGTTCTGATCGGTTGTCATGATGTGATCTCCTTCGTTGATGACAGAGATCGGCCACTCTGTTGCAAAGAGGGGTCAAGGACCGCGGGACGCGGCTCGCAAGCGGGGGAACCGATTTTTTCGGGTAGCGCAGTGCAACGCAGCGGCGGAAAAATTGGGGGAGACCGCGCCGTCCTTGACGCCGGATTTGCTGGAGTAAAATAGGACGGAAGAAAGGGAAGAGACCCGCGGGCCTGGAGGGGCCGCGACCGTTTCCGGCGTTAGCCGGCAGCAGTGTCGAGGGATGAAATCCCTGATAGCCTGGGCGGCCGGTCGATCCGGTCGGCCAGGCTGGAGAATGTGGCAAGAAGCCTCCGTCAGAACGGAGGCTCTGCGTCGATGCGGCCATCCTGCTCGGCCCAGATCACCTCGCGTTCGGCCAGCGCAAGTTCGAGTTCGTTCTCGATCTGCCGGCGCTCGGCCGGATCGGCATTCCGCAGCTCGGCGCCCAGCAACTCGATGATTTCGTCGATGCAAGTGGTCATTGTCGTCTCCTTGACGTTGTGAAAGACGACGCCCGCGTCCATGGCGGGATGGAGGGGTCAAGGATTGCGAAGCAACCGGGGGAGCCGGCGGGTGGGGGAGCCGATTTTGTCGGAGCGGAGGGAACCAGAGCGGAGGCAAAATTGGGGGAACCGCTCGTCCTTGAGGCCTTCATGCCGCCATGGCACCCTCGGGCGGACTGAGCAGACCTTCCCTCTCCGTATGGCACCAGAAAAGCCGGCAGCGGGCTCGATGCCCGTTGCCGGCTTAATTTCCGGGGAAGGGCCAGCCCCCGTGCGGGGCCGGCCGGTCGCCTCAGGCCGGGCTGTTCCAGAGAATGACTTTCTTGCCGGGGTCACCGCCAGGGGCCTGGGCGACGTTGCCGAAGATCACGCCGATCTCGGGCGCTTCCAGTTTCACCGAAAGGTATTCTTCGCCGGTCTGGCGAGCGATCCGGTTCCAAGCCGCCCCGATTTCGAAGCCGGTCTTGCGGTGGATGATGCGGTAGTCGGGTGCTTCCTCGCTCGTCTTGCTGGCGTTCGGGACGATAGCGATCGGCGCGTTCACCCGGATGGTCGCAAAGATGCCTTCGAGGCTGCCGTCGGTCTTGGCGGTAAGGGTTGCGATCGTGGTGGCCATGGTATGTCTCCTTCGGTTGCTCGGGACCATTCCCGATGGCGCCCGAAGAAGGGGCCGAGCCGCAGGCGTCACCGAAGCGCCAGCGCAGGGGAACCCCTTGCGGGTTGACGTTGATGGCGGCCGGGCCATTAGAAAGGCGACATAAGAGAACGGGAATGGTCCTGAACCGCGACCGTTGGGAAACAGCTATCCGTGGCTATCCGATCGGATCCAATGCCAGGAATCCGCTGCTCCTGATGTCTGGTGCAAGCCCGCTGATACGCCTTCGCCTGTCTCCGCCGACCTGCCGTGCGCAGGATCGCCAGTTGTCCCTAGTGCCACCTCCTCTGACGCCGATCGCCGCTGGCGGCGGACATGGTCGAAGAGACAGCCGAGCGGCAAGATGCATCACCGATGTGAATCGATCCGCCATGACCGATTCAGGAAACGCGTTGGACGGCGAACTGCTGAACTCGCAAGATCCGATCATGGATGCACAAGCCGACTTTACCCTGCTCTACCAGATCGATCCGTCTCGGAATTTGGCGCGCTTCTATCGTCTGTCGATCCAGCCGACATTGTTCGGAGGCAGTTCTCTCGTGCGCAATTGGGGCCGGATCGGAACCGATGGTCGGCTGAAGGTGGAACTGTTCGATACGCCCAGGCAAGCTGCTGCAGCCCGTGAACATGCAGCCGGCCGCAAACTGCTCCGCGGCTATCGGCAAGAGAGTGCAGCAGCCACCGCGCAAGGGATCGTTACGCCGCAAGGCGCGAAGACTGCAGGCTTCGTGGAGCCGGCGACACCGGCGGAATAGAACCTGGTCCGGCTTGCCGGATGCGCTCACATCCTGCTCTCGCTTGAGACGATTACCCCACATCTATCGTTCAGATGGGACCGGCGAAGTTGGTATCCGAACAAGTCAGGAACGCGATGCCGTAAAGCGGCACATTCTGATCCTCCGAAACAAAATACGCTCCTTCCGCGACCGCCTGCGCCATGAGGAGATAGTCGAAGGGGTCACGATGATGGAAGGGAAGCTTTCCGAGTTCGATCAGATGTTTATCGGCAATATCGAGCTGGCCAGACCCCTGACCGCAAGGATATCTTCTATGTCTGCATCGAGCTTGCCGATCCGCAGCTTCACTGTGATTTCCCAAAGGGAAACAACGCTCACAAGCACATCGTTTTCAGGATCGGCAATGAGCCTGCGCATACGGCCGCCCAGCCTATCATCGTCATTCAGCCACCATAACAATGCATGCGTATCGAGCAGAAACCTCACGTCCCGTCTTCCATCGCCTTCAAGACGTCTGCGGGCAGGCTGTCGAAATCATCGGAAATTCCAATCTTGCCGCGCAAAGCGCCGGGCTTGCGTATGGCCACATCGGCTGACGGAGGGCCGATTTCGGCAACGACCTTATGATGGGATATCAGAACGAACCTCTGCCCTTCCTGAATCTGCTTCAGGAAGGATGTCAAATTACCGCGAAACTCCCGCACGCCCACACGGCGGGGAGATGATGCGTTCGGTCATGCTCAGATATTGAAAGGCTCCGTGGTTCGATGGAATTGTTTACACAAATTCCTCGAAATGCAAGACGGGATAGGATGAATATGGCGCTTAGGCGCCATCCCCCGTAGCTTGCCAGACGGGGATGCCGAGCCGGCGCGCCTTGTCGGCCAGATTGCCGGTGATCCCGGAACCGGGGAAGATGATGACGCCGGCCGGCATCACCGACAGCATTTCGTCGTTACGGCGGAACGGGGCAGCCTTGGCGTGCTTCGTCCAATTCGGTTTGAAGGAGATCTGAGTGACCTTGCGGGCCTCGGCCCAGCAGGCGGCAATGCGCTCGGCGCCTTTCGGAGATGCACCGTGCAGGAGGACCATATCGGGATGCTTGGCATGGGCCTGATCGAGTTTTGCCCAGATCCGTTCATGGTCGTTGTAATCCACCCCGCCGGAGAAGGCGATCTTGGTGCCGACCGGGATCAGGACTTCGGTTTCGGCACGCCGGCGGGCAGAGAGGAAATCTCTCGAGTCGATCATCGCAGCCGTCATGTTGGCGTGGCTGACTTTGGAACCGGTGCGCGGGCGCCAGGAGGAGCCAGTCTGGGCTTCGAATATGTCGGACGAATAATCGCGCATGAACTCGAAGGCGTTGCGTCGCTCCAATAGTGTAATGCCCTCGGCGACGTGGCGCTCGAGTTCGACGCTCTTCACCTCCGAACCATCCTGCTCGCGCTGGCCGGTTCGTTGCGCCTCCTCGTTGCGGTCGAGCTCGCGTTGGACGCGCTCGCCGGCCCGGTGGAAGAGATTGGGGATCGACCAGAGCAGGTCCTCGAGATCGGGTTCGAGCCGCGTATCGCCGAGCATTTCAAAAAGGGCGTCGAAGATCGCAGTGAGCGCGGACTGGACGACCGGCTCCTCGGGCAGCGGCCGCGGATCGGGCTCGTCCTGGAAGGGACGGTGGCCATGGAGCTGCATCTCATAGATGAAGCGGTCTGTCGGGGAAGAAGCATGGTGGGGTTCGAAGCCGTCTTCGCGAAATGAGGAAATGTCCATGATGATCTCCATACGATATGGCCGCGCCTCTCGCGGCCTGACGGCGATCCCGTTCACGCGGGAGACGGGCCGGAACCGCAAGCGCAGCGCCGCGGCCCAGCGCCAGCGCCGGGCGGCGGAAGGAAGGTTTCTTGGCCCGCGAGGAGCGCCGGCCAGCCGGCGCGGGGAAGAAACCTGACTGACCCGCTGAAGGCCCGACGCCTGCGTGGTAAGGGTCGCCTCTCGGCAGGCCCGCGGGCGCGCCCTTCAGAAGGGAGGACATCGCAGACCAGCTCTCCCCACCAGCGATCGGTCCCTCCCCACCAATCTTTCTCGGGAAGCATCATGCCGGCAGAAACGCAACCACGTCCTCACGCACCAGCTGTTCCCGCAGCTGCGCTGTCAGCCGGTCGGGGCCGAGCCAGCGCAGATCCTCGTTAAAGTCGCCGAGCGCGGGAGCAAGGACCAGCGGCAATATCCCCAGCGCCTGCGCCCGTCGGCTCAAGCCCGCAATCCCGCGCCGGCCGGCTGCGTCGGCGTCGCCGGCGATATAGAGGCGCCGACATCCGGGCGGGAGCTGGAAGGCGGCGAGATGGTTGGCTGTCAGTGCCGCCACTATCGGCATGCCCGGCATGACAGCGGCAAGCGACAGCATGGTTTCGAGACCTTCGCCGGCCGCCATGACCGGTATGGGAGCCGAGGCCGGGAAACGAAAACGCACGGCATTGCCGAGAAGCCCGCCAAGCGCACGACGCGGATTCTCGACCTTGGCCTTGCCGTTGCCATCAGGATCGAGCCAGGTGCGATGCACGCCGGTGATCGCGCCCGCGGCATCGGTCACGGCCGCAACCACCGCGGGGTAGCTGGTCGCTCGGCCAGTCATCAGATCCCGGTAGTAGCAGGAGGGATGGAAGCGAAGCGCGGTAAACTCGGATGTCCGCAAAATTCCGCGTTTACGCAGGTAGCTGTCGGCAAGCGTGCCTGCCAGCGGCTGCGTCATGCGAAATAGACGCCGCGCCCGTTCGGCCGCCGGCCGGTCGACTGCATAGCCGCCGTCGCCGCTCCTTCGGGACGAGGCCGGTTCGGGTTGGGGAACACTGAGGAAATGCCTTGCCTCCTCGGCAATGTCGCGGAAATCCACGAGTCCGCAGGTCTCCCGCACGAGATCGAGCAGATCACCGTATTGGCCGGTCGCCGCGTCCGTCCATCGGCCGGCGCGCGGGCCGGTCAGATGGACATAGAGCGATCGGCCCTTGTTGTTTTCGACATCGCCGACGATCCAGTAATTGCCGGCGCGCCGGCCGGCGGAGAGATAATGGCGGCAGACCGCTTCTGCATCTCGCGCAAGACTGCCCGCCAGTTCCGAGGCGGATAGCATGAGATCGCCTCCGTCACGAACGGCTGGCGATATCGGTCAGCGGATGGCGCTGCATCAGGCGCGCAAGGATCGCCGGACCCTCCTTGCTCGTCGCAGGCTGAGAAAAGATCACGTTCATAAGAAACCTGTCGAGAGCGAAGAAAGGGCCGGCCCATGCCGGCGCTCTCAAACCCGCTAGGCCAGGCCTTTCCGGCCCCTCTCTCCCTCTTTCCCCATGCCAACGGCTCACGGTCTGAAAGGCCGGTAGCAGGCAGTTGGAACACGGCTCCACGCTGTCGCAGCCATCAGATTTCGATCTGATGACTCCTAATTGTCATGCTGTTGACTCCCAATTCTCATGATCGAAAGTGCCGAAATTCCAGGATTCGGAGCGGAGACCTGCACGCACGCGTCGATGTTGAACTTACCTGGACGCCCATTCAAGGATTTGAAACCAGGATGCTGTAGCTCATGCTGGTTGAAGACCGTTCCGGACGTGCATTGCGGATCAGCATTTTCACCTAAGGCCTTTGCTGCTAACCGGCATCGTCATATGCGCATCGGCATTGGCGCTCGGACGGCTTGGCCTTTCTGAAACTTGTTGATAACAAACCGGATGATTTTCTCGCATTTCCGCTGGCCGTAATCCTGCCCTGCGCCGCCCTTTTCTATCTGATCGGGATATTAGGCACTCGAGCCGATAGTCACGGCGAACTGCAATTCGATGCAGACCAGGCCATGGCGAGGCTTGCTCTCAACATCGCAGTTCGAACGCTGTTCGGTGCGCGTCCGGCCGCCGATATTCATGAGATCGAAACAGCGGTGCAGGACCTCTCCATCGTCGCCTTTGCTGAAAGCACGTCGCTGATCATTCCGGGCTGGCTGCCTCTGCCACTCGCGCGTCGAAAGCGCCGCGCCATGCAAAATATGGATGAATTCGTCATGGGATTGGTCAAGGAGGCGCTCGAACGCCCCGGAGATGGCGGCGCCTATCTCGTTTCCAGCCTGATCGAGCATCACGAGCGTTGCGCGACAGCCATACGCGACGATGCCATGAGCCTGTTGATCGCCGGCCACGAAACCTCCGGCGCCCTGCTCGCGTGGGCAATCGCCGCGCTCGCAGCTCGCCCCGAGTGGCTTGAGACGGCTCTGCGTGAGGTCGACAGCGTCCTCGGCGGCGCGCCCCCGAAAGCCTCCGATCTTACACCGCTGCCTACAATCGCGGCAATCCTCAACGAAACACTGCGGCTTTATCCGCCGGCCTATACGCTGTTCTTGCGCGAAGCGCTCAGAGATGTGGACATCAACGGCCACACAATACGTCGCGGCGATCTCGTGCAGATCGTTCCATTTATCACCCAGCGCGATGGCCGGTTCTTCAAGGATCCTGCGAGGTTCGACCCGCAGCGCTTCATCGGCGAACCGGATTGGCCACCTTATGCCTACCTGTCGTTCGGCGCCGGCCCTCGCGTCTGTATCGGCCAGAACTTCGGTTTGATGGAGACGGCCTTGGCCCTTGCCGCAATACTGCAGTGGATGGAACCGAAACCCTGCGATCGAATGCCGGCGCCGACGGCGCGGTTTTCACTGCGTCCCGCCGGAGGAATGCCCCTGCGCTGGCGGTTGCGCTGTTAAGCAACGAGCCTCTCCGGTGGGTGACTTCATCTAATTGGCGCGTACTCAAATCCCCGATACCCGCTATACTAACTAATTTACACTAGTATAACTCACGAGCCTCGTGCTACGCTCCTATCAGGCTTGATCAGCCTTTCGTCAGGAAAGCGAGGGACGATGTGCGACAGTTTTTGATCGGCAGCCAGACGTTCGATGAGAGTTCTCCCGAGTTTCAGTCCCAGCTCGAGCGCGCTTACGAACAGAAGCTCAGGCCGCTCTGCCCATGCCGCGAGCCGGCCATCGCGATGTACATTGCCAGGACGGATGAACAATTCCTCATCAAGCGCATGCCGCTTTCAGGCCGAGATCATGACCCCGAATGCCCATCCTACGAACCGCCATACGAGCTATCCGGGCTCGGCCCGTTGATCGGCAATGCTATCCAGATCGACGCAACGACCGGCGAAGCGATGCTAAAACTCGACTTCTCCCTATCGAAACGAGGGAACCGATCGGTTTCAACAATGCCTTCTGAGCCGTCGGAAACCATACGGCGCGATCCCAAGAAGCTCTCGCTGAGGGCAATGCTCCATTATCTCTGGGATACCGGGGAGCTTACGGAATGGACGTCGCTCTGGGCCGGGAGACGCGGCTGGGGCCGCGTCCGCGGCAGCCTGTTGAATGCCGCAAGACAGATGATCGTCCGCGGCGGCCCGCTCAACGACATCCTGTTCGTTCCGGAAGTGTTTCACCAGGAAGACAAGGATGGAATTTCCGCCCGGCGCGCCGCGATGTTGGCTGGAGCCCAGGCAAATGGCTCCGGGCCGCGCAAACTGATGATGATGGTCGCTGAGGTGAAGGAGTTTTCGTCGGCACGCGACGGCCAGAAAATACTGGTGCGCCACCTCCCCTTTCCTTTCATGATCGATGAACGCGCGTGGAAGCGGCTCAACGCCCGATATGAGACAGAGTTGGAACTGTGGCGATCGAACGAGGAGTTCCATCTCATCGTGATCGCCACGTTTGGTATTTCGGGCGCGGGGATCGCAACTATCGAGGAAGTGGCGATGATGGTGGTAAACGAGAATTGGACCCCGTTCGAAAACATCCATGAACAGCGCCTCTTGGAGCGGCTCTCCCGCCTGAAGCGCAGGAGCGTGAAAGGGCTGCGGTTTGATCTTTCACGCGATCAGCCGATTGCCGCCGTGACCTTGCCGGAGGCAAGGCCGGCACCCGTCGCGATGTTCATCGTTCCGCCGAATGCCGACGAAGAATACGAGATTGCCTTGAATGAAATGATTGCCGCAAGAGCCGAGATGAAACCATGGATTTGGCGAGTTGCCGAGGGCGAAATGCCACGCTTGCCATGATCCGCATCGGCTACACCTCGTTATGTCTGATGATCGTAAAAGTAAAACCGTCCGCAAGAGCACAGACCGGCGGCTTTGAAAGAGCGGCTTTGTAGCTGTACCTATCGTCCAACACGCGGATTATCTCGACAGTAAGAACTTTGCCCACAAATTGGCCAGGTGAGATCCCCGGCTTTTCTGCATAACTGCACTGCAATAAATGTTTTACCAACCGGTCAAAATATGAGCATATTGCCTCCAGCTGATGCAGTTGATGGTTTTCCTCCCAGTGCCATCGCGTCAGCTGTTCCCCTCTGAAGGTTATTGACTAAAGGGCGCTGGTTTCCCAGCGGCCCTATTTTTCTGCTCCGCGATTCCCTTCGGCCACGCGTGCTACTCCAAGCCAGATGCAGCGAGATAACAATCTTAAGGTCACGGGAACGATAACCACCCAAGTGTTGGATGCGTTCGGTATCGCGGCACGGTAGGTCTAATTCAGGGAAAACTTACGGCCCAGGTAAGCGCGGACGGGCGCATCATAGCAAATGTGCAAGATATGCGCCACGCCGACAGCGGCAAAGAGGGTGCAGGTCACTGTGATTGGCCAGGGAATGTAGCCGTCGGTAAGAGACTGGAATTGAGCGCCGAACCGAATAATCGGCTGATGGATAACGTAGACGGGATAGGACAGTTGCCCCAGGTATGCCGCGAATGGTCGCTTTTCATTTGACGTAACTGTGGCGGCCAACGCAACCAATATGGGAAGTATGACAGCGATGCAGACGAAATCGTACATGCTTCCGTAGACCGAAAAGGGGAAGTATAAAACACCGACCAGGATGAAAAGCGGAATCTGAGGTGGAACCGCCCGGATGCGATGATTGATATTCCAGCGAAAGATCAAGACGCCCGCGAGGAACGAAAACCCAACCCTGACAAATCCTCCTAAGAACGCTCGCCAGCTCGCGAATCCAACCGGCCCGATGCCGCCCTCGATTGTGACGACGTGGAAAAGCGCTATCGCCATTGCCGCGAGAAGCGCTATCTCAAACCAAAAATGAATTCTTCGGCGAGCGGCTGATCCGTAAGCCACGCTTGCGACCATTTCAAAACAAAGGGACCAAAGCGGATTGTTAATCGCAAACGCGTCTTGCCCAACGAGGAGGCCTAAAGGCAATAGGAGCAATGCGCCTACTGTAAGCACCAGGATGTCCGTGAGAGGAACAACCGGTGTTCAAGTGCCGCAAGCGCGCCCAAGGCGACACCAATCACGATCAGAGGATAAAGCCGTACTAAGCGCTTTAAGAAAAATACACGGTTCGGCAGGAGACCCGACCTTAGCTTTTGGTCGTACCCATTTGCGAGTACGAATCCGCTGAGGCAAAAGAAGAAATCCACGGCCAGCGAGGCTTGGGAAGTGAGACGAAAGCCAAAAAGCTGGCTGGCATGCAGGAGAACTACCGACAGCGCAGCTATCCCTCGAAGCTCATCCAGAAAGATGAAGCGGTCCTTCGTTTGGCCTGCGCCGCGACCAAGGCTCTGGGCGTCGGTCGGAGCGGTATACGAAGCCCCAGGGAATGCCGAATCGCCCAGCGCGTCGGCGGTGGCCAGGAGCCTTTCTTCCCCCGGTCGGTGATCAAGGCGCTGCATCTTTTCTATTCTTCCTTGAAGGCTCACGCGACCTGATCCATGAGAGGCTTCGTTAATATGCCAGCGCTGTTCGCTCGCCAGTCTGTATGAAGGCCTCGACCGGCATCTATCTTCCGGCACGACGCCAGCCGGCAGCGCGGGCTTCCGCTTCCGAGCAAAACCATCTCTCCCCATACTGCGGGGAGATCCGGGTCTCGTTGTAATACTCCTGACCCGCCAGGTGATAGATGCGTTCGCCGCTGCCGATGCTGATATTGCCCTTGATATTGCAGCCAGCGGCAAGGCCGGCAATTGGAGCAAACTCCGGCCAAACCTCGGCGCCGAGGTATCCGACCACTCCACCTGCGACGATCGCCAAATAGAGCGCTTCCATCCTGAACCGTGGGCGAGCTTGTTTCCCGGCTGTATGTTTCGGCGAGAATGAGCGGTGGGTCGGCATACGACATCAGTGCAAATTTTCCGCACGACCGCAAGCGGTGGTTGATTCAGTGATTAACCCGCGTGTGCATCATTCATTAGAATGCATCGCAATCCATTATCCGCCCTCGCCTCTTACCCAGAAGCAATAGCTGGAGGCGGCTTGCGCCGCCTCCAGCTAAATCTTCGCACGGTCAGAGCCGCGGGGCATGGTTCGGCCGAAGAACCTCACCCGTCCCGTAGTCGACATGACCGGCCCGGATTGAAAGGCCGGTTTCCGCGTGATGGCAAGGATAATCGACGCCAGCGAGCCGAGTCTCTCATCACCCAGAGGGACGAGCGTCGACATAGATGCCGGTATCGTCGGCCGCCAAAGCGTTGCTCCAGCGACCGCCATTGATGCGGTACTCATGCGTATCGTGGTCGATGTCGAGCTCATTGAGCACGTCAATGGCACAGCGCTCGTGGTCAGTTCGATAAATATGAACTCTTCGAGGCCGGCCGTCGGATGTTGCAGGCCAACCTTGAGGAAATCTGGTTGGGCGGCGGTCAATTCTTGAGGGCGGCGACATGGCTGAAAATTGTTTACCAGCATCATGATGAGAGCCTGACACCGCTGGAAGTGATCCTTAAAGCTTATGACAACATGCCGAACGTACCTCGGCCAGATTTTGTTTGAGGCAGACAAAGCGCTCGGCATCGTCATAGGTTTCCCACAATATTGAGGTGCGCGCTTAGACGTCGAGAAACGAGTACTAGAACTCATCAGTGGCTTCAATGGGCGGTTACCCAATGAATATTTTCAAGAGTACACATCCCTCGCCGCGCACAATGAATGTGCTGTGGCGCTGGAAAATCTATGCACACTGTTGTACGAGTTTGACATAATACCGGCCCAAGAGGAGCTGAAAGCCATTCAAGAATTCAGCAAGTTCATGAATTTTGTCTTCATGGCACATGTTGAATAGGTGTTGCTGCCGACACTTCAGATCGGTGACGTTGTCGTCATGGATAATCTGCCCGCCCATAAAACCGCGGGCGTGCGTGACGCCATCGAGCGCGCCAGTGCCAAGCTCATGTTCCTGCCGCCCTACAGTCCAGACTTCAATCCCATTGAGAACGCATTCGCCAAATTGAAAGCCATGTTGCGGGCTCGGGCAGAGCGAAAAATTGATGCTCTATGGGATGCGGTGGGCGCCCTGCCCCCCGCTTCACACCCGCAGAATGTGCAAACTACTTTAGGGCTACAGGGTATGACCCGGATTGAACAGGATCTGCTCCAGTAGGAGATCCAGCAAGCGCGGTGCAGGTTGGCGAGGGAGAATAACGCCTTGATGACAATCGAACCAATGATCTACAGAGGCTGAAACTCTGAACTGCCGCAGGAAGCGTCCCCGTTAGTGCTTGCGATTTGCTATCAAGGGGAGGTTCGAACTTGGCCGGACTACAACACGCTTTCCTCTGCCGCGCCGCGCTTATTCAAGAAGCCGACACGCCGCCATTGTCGCCGGCCTTAGAGCGGGATGATTTTACGTCCGTTCATATCCGGCTTCCTTGAAGTAGTTTAGGCACTCTTTTGGCGAGACGGTTTGGAGGATGGCTGCAAGTGCGTCGTCGATGGCGTTGCGGGTTCTGGCCTGTGCCTGTCGCAGCCCGTGTTTGAGCTTGGCGAAGAGCTTCTCGATCGGATTGAGATCTGGGGAGTATTGCGGCAGAAAGAATAGTCGGGCGCCGGCCCTGCGGATGGCGACCCGGATCGCCTTGGCTTTATGCGAGCCGAGATTGTCCATCACGACGATGTCGCCAGGTTTGAGCTCTGGCACCAGCACCTTTTCGACATAGATGAGGAAGCGCTCGGCGTTGATGGGGCCATCGATGATCCATGGTGCGCTGACGCGGTCGGTTCGAAGCGCGGCGATGAACGTCATCGTATTCCAATGGCCGAAGGGAGCTTTGCCCAAGAGCCGTTCGCCACGCGGCGCCCAGCCTCTGAGCGGCGCCATGTTCGTCTTCGTCCAGGTTTCGTCGATGAAGAGAAGACGGGCCGGATCGATGCGATGGCGATGCTTCAGCCAGCGCGCCCGCCTGGCGGCGACGTCGGGTCGCTCCCGTTCGCTGGCGACCAGCGTCTTTTTTTATAACTCAGCCCTTCATCCCGGACGAAGGCCCAGACGGACCGGTAATCCACGTCCAGACCCCGCTCCGCCAATTCCGCGACCAGTCCGCGCAGCGTGAACGCACTCGCGCGGCAGCGTTCGACAAGCCATTCCCGGTGGCCACCGCAGATCGCCCGCGGCTTGTGGCCGCCCATCTGGCCGGGTGCTGCACTGCCCGTTGCGTGGAACCGCCGTACCCAATCGATCGCGGTGCTGATGCCAATACCGAAGCGTTTGGCCGCAGCCCGGCACGACAGCCCCTCCTGCGTCACCGCCCCGACAATACGCTCTCGCAGATCATTCGAAAAAGGTCTCGCCATCCAGACCGGCCTCCTTACCGGCCTGAAGGATGAATCTGATTTGCGTCCAAAAGGGAATCCCAATTGCGATTCCACCTAAAATCATCCCGCTCTAGCGGCATCTCGGTAATAAATTTCGCTCACCCGAAACCGGCCGTCGATCCGTTTGCATTGAACGACGATGTCGACCGCGATCGTCAGCATCTCGCGGATGTCGTGCCGTTCCAGGTCCCCGCCACCGTCAGATTCCTTGACCAGCAATGTCAGCTGCTCGAAGGCAAGGCGGGCGGAATCGGCGTGGACCGTGGTGATCGAGCCTGGATGGCCGGAATTGACATTGCGGATGTAGTAGAAGGCGGTTCCGTCCCGCAACTCCTGCAGCAGGATGCGGTCGGGCCGCATGCGGAGACACGATTCAAGCAAGTCCTTCGCGCCGACCCTGGACAGCCCCTGGCCGCCCTTGGAATAGAAGAGCCGAACATGGTTCGGCTGGGGGACCACCAACTCCGGCGTATCCTCGATGGAAATGATCCGCTCGTTTTGCGGAATGTAGCGGATCAGCGCTTTCGATAGGGTCGTTTTTCCTGACCCGGTTGCGCCAGAAATGATGATGTTCTTTTTGGCGAATACCGCCTCCCGGAGAAACGCCTTATAGGCGCCGACGCGATAATATTCCAACAGCCTTTGGTCCGATCGTCTCCCGTCGCCTGAGGCGGGCGCGACATCTGCGAACAATCCTCCATGATCGAGATCCTCGAGGGTCAGCGACACGGAGGATGGCTTGCGGATGGTGATGCTGACGGTTCCCTTCGTCGTTGCAGGCGGGATGACGATCTGGATTCGCTCGTCATCCGGCAATGTCGCCGACAGGATCGGCCGGGTCTCGTCGATCGATTGGTGGGAGAAACTCGCGACCGCCCGGGCGAGACGCATCAGCCTGTCATAGGAGAGTTCCGGCATGTCATGGGTCTGCCACCCCTCCCTCCCCTCCGTGACAACTTCCCCTGGCCGGTTGACGATGACCTCATAGAGCGTCTTGTCGCGCAGGAAGCGTGAAAAAGGCGAAAGCAATTCCCGCACGACAGCTGAGTCCGCAGCTTCAGTCATCGCCGAACCTATTTTGTCACGAGCTTCGACGCCGGCGCGAAATCTCCAAGCACGGCGCGGTCATAGATGCGGTTGCGGGGCTCCGACACGCGAAGCCGGTAGACGCCCGAGAAATCGAGATCACGCGCGACGAAGATCGAAACCAGCTCGCCCTGATGTTTCATGAGGGTCGGCGGAATGTTGATCGATTGCTCGACGGCGATCGCCGCGGCCTGCTGACCGGCGCTGGTGGTGTTTTGCGCTTCGACATCGCTGTCCTGCAGCCGGCTGTTTGCATAGGAACTGGCATCGCCGACGATCGACAGCAGGATGGCGCTACCGAAGCGTTCCCACCAATGGGTGTCGACATAGCCGTCGACGCCAGCCCGGCCAAGAGCATCGGTTGCCGGTGATGCGAGGGCGATGATCACGCCCTTCGGGGTCTTCGCCCGGTTCCAGAGGACGAACAAGCGCTTCTGCCCGCGGCGAAGGCCGCCACGATATTCGCCAACAACCTGGGTGCCCTTTTCCATCAGCACGACGCGGCCATTGTCGGACAGGACGTCACGGTTGATGACGCAACTCGTGAACCCCGGCTGATCGGAGGAAAGCGCTGTTTCCAGAACGCATGGGATCGAGGTCCCCATTGCGACGATGAAATCGCGGTTGCCCAGCGTGCCGGCGCGAGATCCCTGCAACTGCGTCGGCGTCAGCAAGCGGTTGAAGCGCTGATCCTCATTTTCGCCCTGCGAGGCGAAGCCGCCGGCATTGGCGCCGAGCGGCACGTAGTCCGAGGCTTGATCCGAGGTCCTGTCCTGATCCTGCCGCCGCGTCGACGGCGCCTCCTCACCGCCATAAGCGATGACCGGCGCACGGCGGGCAGCATCGAGCAGTTTGTCATCGTCCGTCGGCGCCTGTTCGATGGCAATAGGCGTCGGGAGTTGGACCTGCGGCGGAGTCGCGACCGGCTGGACCGGCTCCTTCGCCGGTTCGAAATCCGATGTCTGGCGGATGACGACCCGCTCCGGCTGCGCGCCGTCTGACGACTTATCCTGCCCGCGCATCGACCAGAGAGCAAATGCGACGAAGGCAACAATCGCGAGGGCGACCGCGCCGCGTTTGAGGATGGGATTGTTGTCGAGCCGGCGGCCGGTCGACGTCTCGGCGCGCTCACCGGGAATCTGGGTCATCTCTTCCTCGGCCATGCCTCCTCCTATTGCGCATCGGGCTGCGCCTTGACGACGCGCTCGACCGACGGTGACGTCGTGTTGGTTTCGGGATTGATGCCGACGCGGTCGTAGGCTTCATTGAAGATGCACAGCACATCACCGCCCCGGCGCAGGATGAACTTCCGGCTGACTGCATGGACGAGCACAAGATTGCCGTCGACGGACTTCGGGACCAGGCTCTCGGTGCCGTCGGAGTTTTCGATATAGATCGCCGGCATTTCCTGGTTTCCGACAAAGGCGAAGGTCGTGACCTTGCCGTTGTCATAGACCGCTTGCGGCTCGAGCGCCTGCGCCCCTTGCGCGGAGTAGCGCCAGTTGCGCGGTCCATAGGCTTCGTGAAGGGCAAGCACGCGATCGGCCTCGCCGGCCTGCGCCGCTTGCGCCCGCGCGGCCGCTTCCTGCCGGCGTCGCTCGGCTTCATCTGTGGGATAGCGATATTTCAGATAGAAATAGGTGCTCTGCCCGGCTTCGACGCTGCCGTCGCGAACGGTGAGTTCCATCTGATAGCTGCGGGTCGATCCGTCCCGCCGCATCGTCACCACCGAAATGTTCGTCACCGGCTGATTTTCCCGGGGTTTTAGGAACAGGATGTTGCCAGCCGGCGCCACTTCCCACGCAACGCTGTTGCCGAGCGCGACGTGGGCGATTTCTTCATCTGCGGCGAACTCGATCTGCACGGAAGAGCGGAGCGTGCCGACGACCTTGGTAATGTTATAGGGCTGATAATCGACGAAACGGATGCGGCTATCCTGCGCCGCGCTGCGGGGCGTTTCGAGGGCGAACGCCGGCGAAGAAAGGCTGCCGGCCAGGATAAGCAGAAGAGGAAAGTGCGGTCTCAATTGATGGCCTCCGGATCGGCGCGATATTCGCTGACGACGAAGCCGAGCGGATTGATCAGCCGATCGGTCGAGGACATCGGGGCGTTGGCATACGAGAAGGTCAGGGTCGCAACCCAATGCGTGGTGCGCATGTCGTCACCGCGGGTGACGGTTCTCATATAGCGGACCGATGCCACATTGGCGTTGATCAGCGAGATGGAAACGATGTTGATCCGCGAGGTAGCGTTGCGACCATAGATGATCTGCGGGGAATCCGGATTGCTGCCGCGGTAGAGTGCCGCAAACCGCGTCTGTTCCGGCTGCGTCGACAGCAAAGCGACGGTGCGAAAATTCTCCTCGCCTTCGCTCCAGACATAGCCTTCGCGAGCGCGGACATATTTGGCCGCAAAATACTTGGTGACCGCCTCGTCGTAGGTGCCGGCGGTGGATGTCAGCGCCGAGACGACATCGACGATTCCGGTGGAATTATCGACCCGCACGACGAAGGGCTCGACGGTTTTCAGGGGCGTGAGGCCAGCGACGGCAAATACAGAGACGGCAGCAAGGGTGCCGGCGCAAACGGCGACGAACCAGGCAATACGGGCGGAACGTTCGACCTGGATCATCCGGTCCTGATCGTACCGGCGGGCCTTTTCGAAATAGCTCTTCAAACTATCCGTGGTTACCATGTCACCTGTCCTCGCATGGACGATATGAACCCGCGACATCGAAATGTGCGAAGGCGGCAGGCGTGGCGGAGGATGGCTCCGGCACATAGGAGGCGGCATGGCTCGCCGGCTCCGCGGGACCGGCCCCGGTCGTCGGCTGCCCGCCTCCATTGTCCTGCCACTGCCACATGGCGCGGTTGAGCTGCCGGCGGGAATAGCCATCACATTTGGGCAGAGGGTGGGAAATCGAGCCGCAACCTGAGAGGCCAGCGGTCAGCAAAAGCGATAAAACGATACGGATCATTCAAAATAACCTGTCCAAATTGTCTTGAGCGTTGTGGCCGTCACTCGCCCCGGCCCGGCGTCAGGCGGCGGCCGACGGAACGTGCTCCGCGGCCGACCGCCCTGGCAGTATGAGATGTCGCCCAGGCGAGCGTGCTTTCGTGTGCATCACGGGCAGCGCCATAGCCGTAGGTCAGCGACGCTCCACCCGCCGCAAGTGCTGAAGCGATGCCGGGCAGCTGGTAGAAGACGTAGAGGGCAGCAAGGCAGATGGCGCAGAGCGCGGTTGGGCGCATCAAGACATCGCTATAACTTTCGATCGCCGTAAATGTCGTGTCGATGCAGGTGATCAGCAGCGAGCCGATGGCAACGACCAGCACCTGCAGGATCACGAAATTGACAAGCTGGCCGATCCAGGATTCGGTAAACCGGCGTGTCGACTGGAACATGGCGAGCGCGATGAAGATCGGACCGATCGCCAGCACGATGGCAAGCGCCAGCCGGGCGTAAAGCGAGACGATGTAACCGATCGCCGCCACGACGAAGCTCGCACCGATGACCATCATGCCGCCCATGCCGGTGACGATGTCGACCGGCCAGGAGCCGCGAGACCAGATTTCGTGGGCACATTTCTGGCCCTTATCGAGCAGGCTGTCGAAGGTCGAAGCGCTTGGCGCGGTGCCGGAGTTCAGCGCCTGTGAAATCTCGCGCGGCAGTGTGTCGAAGAAGATATTGGTGACGTAGGTCTGATAGTCGCCGGCGTTCCTGACCAGCATGACGATGATGGCAAGCTTCATCGCCCGGAAGGCGAATTCGAGGATCGGCTCCTGGACGGATCCACGCAGAACCAGGTAGCCGTAGAGCACCACATAGAGCGTGAGCGCCGCCGTCAGCGGGCCGCTCACCCAGCTGGCGACATTCGAGGTGCCCGAGGAAATGAAGTTTTCCAGTGGCGTCTTGAACTGCCCGTCGACGAAGCTGAAAATCTGATACATCGCTCAGCCTCCGAGGGACTTGCGCATCCGCTCGAGCCGCAGCTTGCCATCGGCTGCCTCGGCATTTCGGCAATTGGGACTATTGCCGAGCTCGCCGGGATTGTTGCGGCATTCGCCGATAATCCTGGTAAGCAGAGCATCGTCGGCTGCAAGTTCATCAACGGTATAAACCTTTTCCGTTTGCGCTGAGCAGGCCAACAAAAAAAGCACTGCAAGGACAGGAAGAAATCGCTTCATTTGAGTGCCGCTCCCATCGTATCCATGCGCTTGCGCCAGTCTTCGGCTTTGCGCTGTTCATCGACCTGCATCTGCGCCTGCTGGACCATCTGCAGACCCTGCATGCGAAGAACATCGGTTTGCAGGAATGCGGTTTCGGCCTGGAGCCGTGCCTGCAGGTCGGCGATATCCTTGGCGTCGGCAGCGCCTGAGATCTTCTGGCGAAGCTCGTCGATACCATCGATGCGTTTGGTGGCGGCATCGTAGATCTGCTGGCCGAGGCTCATCTGCCCCGCATTCTCATTCTGAACCCGGGACAGTTCCTGCGCATAGAAATCATCGGCATCGGTGCGATAGATGGAATTGTCCTGGAGGTATTTTGAGGCAGCGTTGCCGAAGACGCCGCTGCCGGATCCTTTGAACAGCCCCTCGATCGCATTGAAATTCTGTGGCAGAGCGTTGCGGATCGACGGATCGTTCAAAAGGCTGGCAACGTCAGCCATATTGGTGATCTTGTTCAGCGATCCGTAAAGCTGCTGCGCCTGCTGAAGCTGTTGATTGAGTGTATCGAGTTGCGACTTCAGCTGGGCAATGCTCTCGATCTGCTTGGCGATCGCTGATGTATCGATGACCGGGATGCCCTGGGCAGGCGCCAGCGCCGCCGACACCAAAAAAGCCGCCGATGCAAACAAAGGCCATATCGTTCCTGCGCGGATCATGCTCTCTTCCTTCTCTGGTGAAATACGGGAAGCCAATCCTCCCACTTGTCGCCGAGCTCCGATCGGATGGCATCGGCTAGTTCCACATTGGCTGTTCGGCCAGAGAGGATGGCGAGCTCGTCGTCGAAGCCGTTGAGGTTCAGCTCGGCGACGACGCTGTTGTGCCCCTGTTTGACGATGAACCGGCGGCTCTCGACTGTGAGTTCGCGCGAAACGAGCTCGAATTCGCGCTCGGTCAGCTTGAAGCCGTCGACATAGTCGGTGCGGTCGCCGCGCGGGTTCGGCAGGAAGATCTGCGTCGGGCACTGTTCGATGATCGTGTGGGCAATCGGCGAGACGATGGCGTCGCGCGGGCTCTGGGTCGCAAACAGCATCAGCCCGTTCTGCTTGCGGATCGTCTTGAGCTTATTCTGGGCGAGATCGCGAAATCCTTCGTCCTGCAGCGCCTTCCAGAACTCGTCGATGACGATAATGATCCGGCGCCCGTCGATCAGCTGCTCGATGCGATAGAACAGGTAGGCCATCAACGGCGTCCGGATCTCCTCGTTGTCGAGGAAATCGGTCATGTCGTATCCGATGAATTTTGCGCCGATCCCGATATCGTCGGCATCGTTGTCGAAGACCCAGCCGAGCGGCCCGCCCCTCTCCCAGCGTCTGAGACGTGCGGCGATACCCTCGGGATCGGTATTGTTGAGGAAGGTGCGCAGGGCGCCGATGGAGCGACGCTCCACCGGCAGGTCCGCCACCCCGTCGACCGCCGAGGCAATGTCGCGCAACTCGGTGATCGATAGTTCGTCAGATGCGGATCCGACCAGCCTGGCGATCCAGTCGGTGAGGAATACTTTATTTTCCGCAGTGAGTTCCAGTGCTTTCAACGGCGCGCAGCCGGTGCCAACACCATTCTTCAGCGGCAGATAGGTGCCGCCGGCCGCCCGCACGAAGAGATCGGCGCCGCGGTCCTTGTCGAAGAAAACCATATGCGGATCATGCTTTTCGAGCTGGGACAGCATGAAGTTCAACAGCACCGTCTTGCCGGCGCCCGACGGGCCGCAGACGAAGGTGTTGCCGAGATCGCCGTGATGGAAATTGAAATAAAAGGGCGAGCCGGACGCAGTCTTGAGCATGGCGACCGCCGGTCCCCATTCGTTGCCGTCCTTCTGGCCGGTGGGGTAGGAATGATGGGGGGCAAGGGCTGCGAAGTTGCGCGAGGTGATTGCCCCTGAGCGCGCCCGATAGCGGAAATTGCCCGGCAATTGCGCCCACCAGGCAGCCTCGAGCCCAAGATCCTCGCGGGCGACGACCGCACCGCCGCTGGTGAGGTAGGCCCGGGCCTTCGCCATGTGGTCGGCCAAGTCCTTGACCGACGGGGCGAAGACGGCAAGAGCAAGATGATGTTCCCCGAGAACGAAGCGATTGGATTCGAGATCGTCCATCGCCTCGCCGAGTTCGTCGATCTGCGATGCCGCCTTGTCGCCAGCGCTGACCATCTGGTTCTGCTTGCGCCCCATGATCGTGCGGGCATCGGCTTTTGAGGCGAAGGCGAAGGATTGCGTCAGGATGAGTTCGAAGGGTGCCGTCAGAATGCCATCGAGCATGCCGCTTCGCGTGGTCGCCGGGTATTCCTTGAAGCCGAACATGCCGGCATAGCGGCTGTCCGCCTCGTGACGGATCTCGACGGTCTCGCGCCCGAAGATGACCCGGTCGGAATAGATCGCCGAGGAAATCCGTCCCTCCGTCAGCGGGATCGGTTCCCGCCGGCCGCCGACGATCTGGTGGAGAACTTCGCTCGGCTCGGAGAACAGGATGCCCTCCTGTTCATGAAGGGTCAGCAGCCGCGGCTCGAAACGCTGCAAGCCGGCGATAACGTCCGCCACGCGGTCGCGCAGATGCTTCCGGGCATGTTCATCGAGTTCGATACCGGATCGGCGCGCCTTGCGCAGCCGGGAGAGAAGTTGGGCCGCCTTTTCCGCAGGATCCCGGCCGGGATGCCAGACGAGGGTGAGGTAGAGATCGTTGCGAAACAGGTCTTCGCGCACCATCCGCTCGCGATATCTAGCATTCAGGCCGTCGGAGAACGGATTGGCGAAGCGTCCCTCGGGATAGGCATTGTCACGGCGGCGTACGACATGCGTCCAGAGCGCCAGCCGCTCATCGGCGATATTGCGGTAAAGCGTGTTCAGACTGCGGTGCAGGCCGTTGAGGTCTCTGACGTCTGATGTTTCGAAGGAAACACCGTCGAGCGCGATCATCGTCATCAACGCTCTGGACTCGAGCGCGATAGTCGTTTCGTCAACATGCCTGACATAGGGGATGAAGGTCTCCGGCCCGAGTTCGCGAGACCGGAGCGTCGCGATATTAGCCAAGGCTCAAATCCTTTTCGTCGTAGCGCCGGGTGAGTGTCAGGGGAGAGAGCGTGGCGCCGCCCCAGTAAGCGGCATTGCGCGAGCGGCCGCGGGTCTCAATCCAGGCGATCAAGATGCGGAACATGTTGTGGTCGTGCCTGACGAGGGCGCGAAACAGGACATGGAAAACGACCCCGACCAGCGCATAGGCGATCGATCCCGCGGTGATGTAGAGGATGGTCGTCAGCATGATGTTGACGCCCATCGCCTCCATGGTCACGCCGGCAATCATCGCCGGGCGGGTGCAAGCGAGAAACAAGGTGTCGTCTTCAAGGCTCGGAATGATCGCCATGGCGCTCAGTTCCCGACGATGGTGTTGACGAGCTCGGTGGCGCCGAAAATCCCGCCGATACCGATGATCCAGAAGCCGGCCCTCCTCAAATCCATGTATCCGAACATCCAGGCGATGCAGATGATGATGACGGCGATGACCGCCAGCAGACGGGCTATATTGCCGGTCAGCATGTCGACGATGTTCTGCAGCACGGTTTCGATACCGGCGGCCTGGGCGAAGGCTGGTTCGACCATGCAGACGATGATGGCGGCCGCCATGAGCGTGGATGCGGCAAGGGGACGAAGACTGGTTTTGGAGATCATTCACTTTGCTCCGATCGATCATTCTGGAAAACGAGAACCGAGGATCGCCGCCGGGAGCTGAACACGTCCCAGGATGCGGCCTCTGCGGTTTGGGAGGATTGTTTCGCAAGCGCCGGCGGCGCCTCATCTTGCGACTGCTCGCGAGGCCCGGCTCGGCTTTCGGGCTCGCCGATGTTGAGCGAGGCAAGCATCGGCGATAGCCGCTTTGTTTCCCGGCGCACCTGCTCGTCGTATTTGACCATGGCGCCGAGGGATGGATCATCGCGACCGTAGTAGGACTGAAGCATCACTGTCTCAGCCAGGGTCGGATCGTCTCCCGCGCGCTCAGCGACGCGATAATATCCGTCGAGAAGCGTGGCTGTGGCCTTGAGGTTCAGGCAGGGATCGAAGGCGTCCGCGACGGATAGCTTCAGCTTCTGGAGTTGCTCGATCCCGACACCACCGAGCCCGATCTGGATATCCTGGTGATCGGCGATCAGGGATGTGGCAACCTCGATCGCCTCCGCCTTCGATGCGGGTTGGGCGGCAAGTGGCGGGCCGCTATTGATGCGAATGGCAAAAGGCTGGAACCGGCTCTCGAGGCTGACAATGCTAGCCAGCGTCTCCACCTCCACCATCGGCGCGCAGATTTGCGCGATATCGACGAAAGCAGCACCCATCGGTCAGTACCAGACGCGCTGTTTACCTGCGCCGTCGATGGTGACGTCGACATAATGCGGTTGCGATCGCGTATTCGGGCGGGTGATCGGATAACCCATGCATTGGCGGCGCCCGTCTTGGCGTTGCCAATGCGGCGACAGAACCGAGTTCCTGCGGACGCTGAAGTCGTCGGCGCCATTCGCGCAGAGGGAATTGGTCACCGGCTGCAGCGATGCCGACACACAGGTCGTTTCCTGACCGCGCGGACCATAATCGCTCGTCAGTCGATATCCAGCATCGCAATAGTAGGGCTCATAACCCGGCCGCGAACTCTGGAAACCGACACCGCTGCACGCCGGGAACGAATGCCCCTCGGCAAGCTCCCGCCATAGTTTCTGGATCGGCGGCCGGCATTCGGCATATTGGGTCGGCCCGCCGGGATTGGAAAGGCATAGGATAACCTGACATCCCCAATCTTCGGCCCGCGCTTTATCGCCGGAAATGAGATAGGGTGGCGTTATGCAGCAGATGGCAAGCAGTGAATTCAGCAGAAGGCTTTTCATGGACAGGACCCTTCGAGACGACGACGCCCTTTTGCATTCGGGAAGGCCAACTTTGCCTGCCCGCTTATACTGCCTTATATAACACAGTAAAATTACATGACAAGCGCGATTAAAACTCAATGGCACAACCTTGCGTTTTCCGGACTTATTCTCCATGAGATCCTTGATCATCCGCTGGAGGACGAGACCCCGCAGGCGCGGCTGAAGCAGATCGGCATGATGACGATCCTCTACACGATGACCCAGGCCCATAAGAAGCTAACCCTCTCTAATATAATTGAGATTACCGAGCTGACGCGAACTGGCGTGAAGGAGACGGTCGATCTTTTGGTAAAGCGGGGAATGCTGCGGGAGACGATGGGGAAGAACTCCATGGGCCGAGGAACAGCACGGCAGTTCGAGATCTCCCAGGAGCTGCTGAACAAGCTAAGTTCGTTCCGCGCCAGCGAGGGTGCAGGGATAAACTGACTGATTTTCGGCTTTAAAAGAAGCGGGGTGGCGAATCATTTGCCGGTCCCGATCATGCGGCTGCCGGCAGTTGCCAGGGGCTAAAGGGCAACCCGCCTGCAGGGCGGGTTCCAATCGAACAATGAAGAGTATCGGAGAAATCAGCATAGCGGCGCCGTGAGGCGGATTTCGGCAATTCTCGCCACGCTAAGGGCGGAATAAGGGCAGCCGCAGGAGCCTCAGCATAGCGGCCGCCAGGGAGGCGGAACCGACTGCCCCCGCCCGTGCGTTCCTTTTGGCGGTTTTTGGAAATGACGGTGCCGCCGGCCGGTTCGGACGGGCCGACGACATCGTGATCAGACGGGTTCAGGCTTGATCAGGCAGCACTTTCAAGCAGTTTCTTGGCCTTCCCCTCCAGCTCGAGACGGGTGTCCTGATTGGTCTTTGTGCGTGCCAGCGCCGTGATCCCCTGCACGAAGTCAAAGATCGATTCCGGCGGCCGGCCTTCTTCCGACAAGACCATCTCGATCACCTTGCCGGTTTCGCCCTTTGAGAAGCCGCGCCGGCGCAGGAAGGACTCGCGATCCTCGTCCTTGCGGGCGACAATCCGCTCGCGCGCCGCCCTGATGCCGGCCACGAACGGCGCCGGCGAGGAATTGGCAAAGCTCGTCAGCGCAGGCGTTGCCTCGTGCGCAAAACGCTGAGCGGCGAACTTCGAGTGTCGAATGGTGATCTCCTGGAAGTTTTCCGTGCCCCAAAGATTGCGATTGGCGCAGACGGCGCGCAGGTAAAAGGAGGCGATGCCGAGCGTCTTCGATCCGACCTCCGAGTTCCAGGCATAGAAGCCGCGGAAATAGAGGTCCGGCTCGCCATTGGGCAGCCGTCCGGCTTCGATCGGATGGGTATCATCGACCAGGAACAGGAAGACGTCGCGGTCGCTGGCATAGAGCGTCGTCGTGTCCTTGGTGATATCGACGAACGGGTTGTGCGTCATCGTCGCCCAATCGAGGACGCCAGGCACCTTCCACATCGTATCGCCTGTGCCATTGCCGGCGATCTTCATTACCGACGAGACCAGTTCATGGTCCCAGATGCGACCGTATTCCGGTCCGGTAACGGCCCGGAGCTCGAGCCGACCATCGTCCATCTCAAGCGTTTTCAAGAGCTCGGCACGGTGATTGAGCAGGCCATGCTGGAGATTGATGGCAGCGAGCGGCGCCGGCAGCTGGCGCATATAGGTGGCGGGAGCACCGACCAGGCTACAGAGCTGGCCGTAGCTCCAATGGGTCGGCGCGATCGGCTGGCGTTGGCCGGGAACGAGGAGCTCAAGCCGCTCGGCATTATCGCGGGTGGCCTCGACGCGGATCGCTGCGCTCTCGATCGTCCGCGCGTGAGCGCAGTCGGCTCGGGATCGGACGGTCTCATAGAGATCGATCAGCGACAGGAACCGTTCGTCGTCGGGGCGCGAAAACCATTCCGATGAAACGCGGCCGATCCGTTCGCCGCGGGAAATATCGACTTTGAAGCCGGAAGCCGTGGGCCTGGCGTTGGTGCTGAGAGTGTTCATTGGACTATCTCCTGAAAACAAGAGCCCGGCGCATTGGCCGGGCTGGTTGAAGGATATGAAGGATTGGAAAGGATCATTCTCGATGGAGACGATGGTGCGCTGCCCAGATCGCCGTCAGAGCCGTCTGGAATTCCGCGTTGCTGACGACATCAGAAAAGTCCGTCGTCGTCGCTATCGAGACGCACGCCTCGTGGATCTCGTCGTCGCTCACCGTCTCGGTCGAAAGCCCGCCGAAACTGTGATCGACCTCGAAAATGGCGGTGATGGCCTCGCGAACCCGGTCTTCCTGCAGCCGGGCGAGAACGTGGACAGGCCTTGGCGGGTCGGCACGCTCATCAGGATCCGGATTTCCGGCGAGAATGGCTTCTCCTCGCGCAATTTCCCAAGCTGAACGATTAAGCCAGTCGAGTGACGGCTCCCGGTTGGCATGGGCATCGTCGAAAAAGATCTTCAGCAGGCCGAGCAGGATCTCGAAATGGCGAGTCCGACGCTGGAGCGTGTCTTCGAACTGCGACGGTACCGGGATCGATGGGCCGATATAAGCAGTGTGCGCTCCTTCCCAGGCGCCGGTGACGTGGACCCCGCGGGAGGAATCGTGGTCATTCTCGGCCATCTCCCAGTTGTCGTCTTCGATTGCTGCGCGGCAGGCCGCCTCCAGCGTCTCCGCGGCATAGGTGCGGTGCCGGAAAACCGGCAAGTGATAGGTGGTTTCGATCGTAAAATTGGGCATTGAACTCTCCTGAAAACGGATGCGGCCCGGTCTCCTTTCGGAGCCGGGCCTTCGGTTGACTTTCGTGAAACGGGATTATTCAGCCGCGTCGAGACGCTGGTGTTCGTCGATCTGGTCAGTCTGCGCGGAGGCATCATCCGCATCGTCGGTCAGGAAAGCCGGGAGATCGGGCGCCGGTGCCTCGACCGTCCCGCCATCAGCGATCTCACCGGTTTCGACGGTCGCCTGCTTGAACGAGGCGCTGTCCGTGACAAGCCGAAGCGGTTCCGGCAGCCAGCCAATGCCGCTCATCAGCCGTTCGGCCTCGCGGGCCATGTCGGCCTTCTTGAGATGGCCGATCAGCTCCGCCGACTGGTCGCCCTTTGCCTCCCGGACCGCCTGCAGGATGCGGGCCTTGGTGACGCGGCCGAGGTAATTCTCGGCCGTTGGCGTCGACCATCCCAAAGCCAATTGATAGGGCCAGTTGATCGGCGTGCGCGATCGCCCGGGTCCGCTTGTTCCAGGGCTCGATCACCGCATTGACCGACAGCGAGGCGCAATGGGCGAACAACGCTTGGCGGCTCACATCGTCGAGAACGATCAGAAACGCCCAGAGATCATTCGGATCTTTGGGAAGATCCTGACCCCAGGCCTCTTGCCGCTGGTCGATTTCCTTTGCCCATACCGTGTCGCCCAGCCCGTCCGTTTGGCTGAACTTCGCGTTCTGCAACGTTATCTCCAGGCATGAGTCCGAACCGTGGAAATAGAAGGTCTTCAGCACGAAGGCATGCAGCACGGCAATGAAGGCCATGACCGGATCGTTGGCGAGCGCATTGCGGAGCGCAACAGTCCGCGCGGCCGTCAGATCAAGAACCAGGCGATCGGGGAGCGGCTTGACCGCCTCATCCTCGTCCTCCGATTGATGGCCGCCAGCAACCGTTTCGTCGGTGACCGATGAACCGCCATCGGGATCGACGCTACCATCGCCGTCAACATCGGAGGTGCCGACTTCCGCTTGTTGCTCATCTTCGGGCCGTACGAATCCTCGTTCGATCTTGGGCTCGCCGCCGGCGCCCAGCGAAACAAAGACGCCGCCGCGAGCAACGTCCTCGGCGTCAAAGACATAGGGTCGATCATTGAGCCGGTCGATCTCGGTGCCGAGTTCCTCGAGCTTCTGTTCCGCTGCTCCGGAATATTCGCTCGCCTTGGCATAGTCCGCATCGAGCTTGTCGTACTCGGCCCGTGTGGCATCGTAACGGGCGAGTTCCTCCTCGGTCATCTCGGCTTGCGCGCCGTAGAAGCGACGAAGGCCGGATGTATGGCCATAGGGGAAATCGAAAGCGGCCTCGATCCATTTCCAGCCTTCGGCCTCCTGGATCGCATCGGCGTCGGCCTTGAGTTTTTCGAGCGCGAGCTGCTCAAGCAGCGCCGGATCCTGCAGCCATCCGCCCTGATCCTGCTCGAACAGATCGCGCATCACCACGCCGCCGGCAGCTTCATACACATTGACGCCGACATAGACGGCGCGGCGGTCGCTGGCGCGGATCGCGGTTTCGGTCAGCAGGCGGCGAATATAATATGGCTCGCGGCTGTGCAACCGCGAGATCGTATCCCAGACCTGCTCCTGGCGGACATGATCGTTGGTGATCGAGAACGCCATGATCTGCTCGAGCTTCATTTCGTCCTCGGCATAGAGATCGAGAAGCCGGGGCGAGACGGACGCAAGCCGCAGGCGCTGCCTCACCGTGGCGACCGAGACGAAGAACCGCGCGGCGATCTCTTCCTCATCGAGTCCCTGTTCCCGCAGCGTCTGGAAGGCGCGGAACTGATCAAGCGGATGCAGGCTGACGCGCTGGACGTTTTCGGCGAGCGAATCTTCGACCTCAAGTGTATCGCTATGGCTGACGATGCACGGAACGCCGGCGGTTTTGGAGAGCCGCTTCTGCGACACAAGCCGCTCAAGCGCACGATAGCGACGCCCGCCGGCCGGGATGCGATAGATACCGTTTTCTTTGCCCTCAGGATCGAGTTCGGGACGGACATTGAGACTGGTCAAAAGACCACGGTGAGCAATGTCTTCCGCGAGCTCCTCGATCGACACGCCCGCCTTGATCTTGCGGACGTTCTGTTGGCTGAGCACTAGTTTGTTGAAAGGGATGTCGCGGGCTGTACTGAGGGTGATGTTCTGGATGGCCTGTGCCATGTCGTTTTCTCCATGACGGACCGGCCGGAGCCTCTCTCCAAACCCTCATTCCGTCACAGCTCCCCTTCCCGCCTCTTCCTCTTTCCGCCTCCTGCCTCGCCGACCAGAAATCGGCTGCCGATCGTATCCTCCTCTTTATCCGCGCTCCCCGCCTCCCACATTGCGGCCGTCAAATTCTGGAGAGCAGAATAGAGTAGCATCGGCTGGAGCATTTCCGAAATGGCACAGCCCTTTCATCGCCCCGCAATCCGAACGGCCTCACACACAGCGCCTAAAGCTTATCTTAGAGTTCAGCCGCTATAAAAGGTCATGGTGCTTTGGGAGGTCTTGCGAGGCATTCCGAAGAATGCTGCCGGGCTCGGGCCGGCAGCATCAGATTTTGAGGTAGGCCGCCTGTTGGTCTGGATGGCAGTTCAAGGATTAATGTCTACTGAAACAGCACACTCGGTCGGCCTTCTGAAGGGCCTTTTCCGGCCGCGAACCGGGTCTCGCCGGATCTGCGAGTGCGTCGTTATGGCTGTCTGGCTCGTCGTTGTCGGCCTTCAGATCTTCCATCATGCGATGTTTCGCGATGAGGTCCGCGCCCTAACACTGGCTCTTTCCGGTGACAGCATATGGGCCATGTTGCGGACGATCCATGGCGAGGGTCATCCGGCGGTCTGGTATCTGCTTCTGCGTGTTGCCCATCTGGTATTCGGAAGCGCGGCGGTTCTGCCCGGCCTTGCTTTGCTGGTCGCCACTGCCGCAGTGGCCCTGCTCCTCTTCCGCTCACCATTCCCCCTGATCCTGGTCGTGCTCATCATCGCAAGCGATGCCTTCGTCTATGAATATTCTGTCATGGCCAGGAACTACGGGATATCCGCGCTGCTGCTCTTCGTCATCGCCACAAATTACCAAGCCTGGCGGACGCGGGGATATCTGATCGGCGGGCTGCTCTTTCTTCTGGCCAATACCAATGTCATTGCCGCCATCATGACCGGCGCCTTCCTGCTCTTCTGGTTCCTGGACCTGCTCGAAGAGCGCGCCATGCGCTCGGTGCCGTCATTGACCAACTTCTTCGCCAACGCGGTGATCGCGACGGTCGGGCTGGCGGTCTGCGGCATCACCATCCTACCGACGTTCAATGATGCCGCGGTTGCCGATCTCTCGAAGACTTCGCCAGTCGAACTGGCCCTGAGTACGCTGTTCAACCCGGCAAACACGACGCCCGGCGCCCTGTTCCTGGCCGTGCCGAGTCCAATCGGATCCCTCATCCTCTTCGGCGCCACGCTCGGACTTCTGGCGAGACCCGCCGCTTTCGTCGCGGCCCTTGTCTCGCTTCTCGTCTTCTCGCTCTTTTCCAACCTGGCATCGGCCGGCGATGAAAGGCATGCGCTTGTTTGGTATTGCTTCTGCCTATCGCTCTATTGGATCAGTTGGGATCGGATCGCGGATTGCTTTTCAGGAAAACAAGCGCTGCGATCGAATGCGATGGTTCGCTTCGGCTGCGGGCTGCTAGTAATCATGGCGTGCCTACAGGTATCGTTCGGGCTCAACAAGGCGGCTCTTGCAATTGGCGGCGGTAGGGTCGAGAGCCGCAGTGCGGATCTTGCCCGTCTCATCCGCTCCCGGCCTGAACTCGCCAAGGCAACCATCGTTGCCGAACCGGAATATCTCGCCGAAGCCCTGCCATATTACATCGACAATCCAATATATCTGACCCGCGAGCACAAATTCGGGACCTACGTCCGCTTCACTAAGAAGGGTCAACTCGACGCGGATCTTGGAGAGACGCTGAAAACCGGCCAGGACCTGCGTGCCCAGACCGGGTCTCCCGTGATAGTTCTCATGCAGCACAAGCTGAAGAGAATAGTTCCGGACCAGATTTACCGAGAAGGCTACAACTGGACCTTCCATGCCTCACGCCAACAGATCGACGATTTCCTATCGACGACGACGCTGCTCGCCGAATTCGGCCCTGCGAATTATTTCCAAACCTATGACGTGTATCTGTTGGACAGTGATCGGAAATAGACCGTCTGACGCTGAAGGAGGCGTCCGATATGAACACAAGCTTGGCTGACCGCAGGGTGCCCGCAGGCCGAGCGAGCTTGCGCGACTATATCGCCATTGCACGGCTCGATCACAGCACAAAGCATGTCTTCATCGTTCCCGGCATCATACTCGCCTATCTTCTGCGGGGTATCAGAAACGACGACCTGGCGTCCTCGATCCTGCTTGGACTTGTGACCGCGCTCTGCATCGCATCCGCGAACTACTGCATTAACGAGTGGTTCGACCGCGAGTTTGACCAGCATCATCCGACGAAATCGCAGCGTTCCGCCGTGCAAAGCGCAATGAACGGCAGGCTGGTTCAGCTCGAATGGACCGTGCTGCTCATCGTCGGCCTCGGTTGCGCCATCCTCTCGAGCAAGCTTCTGTTTTTTGTCGCCTGCCTGTTTGCGGTTCAGGGCATCTTCTACAATCTCGATCCGATCAGAAGCAAGGATAAGGCCTATCTCGACGTCATCTCAGAATCGATCAACAATCCGATCCGCTTGGTTATCGGCTGGTCAGTGATCGACCCAACGAGCCTACCGCCGGGATCGATCATCCTGGCCTACTGGTTTGGCGGCGCGTTCCTTATGGCGGCCAAGCGCTTGTCGGAATATGACGAGATCGTCGCGTCGCATGGCAAGGAGCTGCTGTCGCGCTACCGGGCGAGTTTTGCCCAGTATACGCAGGTCTCGCTGACCGCCTCCTGCATTGCCTATTCACTGTTTTCGATTGCCTTTTTGTCCATCTTCCTGGTCAAGTATCGCATCGAGTACATGCTCGTCCTGCCCTTCGTCGTTGCCCTGTTCACGACCTATTTCGTGATGGCGACGAAACCGGGCTCTACGGCGCAGAAACCGGAAAAGCTGTTCCGCGAGCCCAGCCTGATCGCGATCGTCGCTGCCCTGGTGGCAGCCTTCATCTTCACGACATTCGTCGACATTCCGCTTCTCGTAACTTTGACCGAGCAGCACTACATCACCATCCGATGATCACGGGGAATGTCGACTGGCGCAGTATCCGCTTCGTCGTCTTCGACGTCGACGGAACGCTATACAACCCGCGCCGGCTGCGCCTTCGAATGGCCGGCGAATTGATTGCCGATGCGGTGGCGAGAGGCAGCTTGACCAATCTGTGTGTGCTGCGCGCATACCGCTTCCTGCGTGAGGCGATCGGCGAGGAGGAGATAGACGACTTTCAGGCGAGCCTGATGGCGCGAACCGTCGCGCGAACCGGCCAGCCAGCCGAAAGGATAGAGGCAATTGTCAGCGAGTGGATCGAGCGCCGACCGCTCGCCTATATCGCATCCTGCCGGTATGAAGGGCTGGTGGAGTTGTTTGCCGAGCTCAGACGGCAGAACAAGGCGATCGGGATCTATTCTGATTATCCTGCCGACGAGAAGCTTCAGAGGATGACATTGTCGGCCGACTACATATTGGCCGCAAGCGATCCCGGCGTCGGCATCCTGAAGCCTGATCCGCGCGGCCTGCAGATGCTGATGCAGCGCGCCGGCGTCGGCCCGGCGCAAACCGTTCTGATAGGCGACAGACCCGAGCGGGATGGCCTTGCGGCGCGCCGCGCTGGTGTCCTGCCGCTCATTCGCTCCGACCGGCCGCGGGAGGGCTGGCTGACCTTTTCAACCTATTCGGACCCGGTGTTCGCAGCGCTGCGGGTAGAGGGAACGTCCAGATGATCTTGTCCAAGGCTATCCGCTATGTGTTCACCGGAGGGCTGGCTGCGTTCGTCGACCTCACGGTGTTTCGTGGCCTGCTGGCGCTTGCCGTGCCCCTCGGCCTTTCGGCGACATCGAGCTGGCTGATCGCGGCCGTCGTCAATTACAGCGTCACTAGCCGTTATGTCTTCAATCAGGCAATAAGCCGCAAGCGCGCTTCGCTGTTCATGATCGGCGCGCTGCTCGGCCTGTCGATCAATGTCTGCGTGACGCTCATCCTCGTGCAACAGGCCGGGCTCTCACCCATATGGGCAAAGTTTTTCGGCATCGGCACAGCCTTCGCCTTCAATTTCCTGGTAAACCTTCTCTGGGTGTTCAGGTAGAGTCTGCCGGCGACGGCGCCATATCTTTGCGTCTTCGAAGGACGGTGCCTAGAATAAGAGAAATTCAGCGGAGCCGTCGGTTGGAAGACTTGTTCGACAGAAGCGCGATATGAAGCATGCCTGAGATAAGAACCCGCCAGCAGGGTCCACGTATTTAGTCCCGGCATTTGATGGTGCATATTTACTTGGCATGGAGGGAAGCACTATGGGCCAGGTTCTACATGGGAGCGCCACGACTACAGAGGCAATCCGTCGAGATACAAAATAGTGAAGAGAGCCTGAGAACGCAGACCAAGAGTCTGAACCCGACGACTGCGGCAAATGCGGTCGCCGTGGTTGTCTTCGTTCTGGCTGGAGCGATCGTCTGGCAAGAGTGCATTCCGATGACAACCGGAGCTGTGATCGGCGGTTGGATCGGAGCGCATATTGGAAGGAGGCTGCCATCACCGTTAGTCCGGGTGCTAACCTTCGCGGTCGCCGTTTTGACGACCACGGTGTTCTTTTCGCGGGCTTACCTTTAAGCGGAGGTCGGGCCCCTCGAGAATTGCAGCATCAGGTCAGTTTGACGGTTTGGTTGCTGATCGACCGTTCAGACGATCATCACTCTCCGCATTCACCTGGAATTATGCCCGCTGCGGGCTTCTCGGCGACAGCAAGCAACACCATTAGATTCCAGCGCCCGACAGGCTGTAGTAGACTTGAGGCGATGGCCGTTCAGGCCTATCGGTAGAAGTCAGTGATGCCCGCCTTGATGGGAACCCGAACTAGCGGCCCACATTATTAGAGGGCCAATTTTCCGCGCCGAAACGGGGGCCTCATTGCTTTCGTGCGGCCTGACAACGGTCTTTGTGGCCGACAAGGAAGAAAAGCCAGTGCATCCTCTGCTTGCGATTGTGCCCAACCTGGCGCGTAGAGCGCGTCCATATGGCCAACGATCATTGCAGCCTCGTCGGCGAAAGGTAAAAGAATTCCTGAACAAGGTCCGTTGGTGCCGAAAATTTATGCGATCTAAACCAAGATCAACTACTTAGATTGCTAGTTCCCGCAGACGTGGGATGGAGAAGGTACATCGTGAGTTTCCTGGGGTTTGGACGCAAGAGGCTTGGGCTGGGGGTCTTTGGACGCAAGGGTCTGGGTGATCCGCAGACGTCGGGGCGCATTTTTGGCGAAAGGCCATCGGTCGGCGACAATTCGCCGTTCCAGCGGTTCTTCGAGCAATTGGAACGCGAACGCGATCTCAACAAGGTCGCGTCCCACCAACAATACGCGACCTCCAAGACAATGGAATTCCTCTCGCCCGAGGAACGGGGAGAACTGCCGCTCCGCAGGACTGGTCGACTCTCAAGTTAAACCGCGATGAAAGGGATATTCTCGCAGACGCCGCCCACGTGCTGCGATTTGGGGACGGCGAAGGCGAAACGACGACCCCGATCAAGGCTGAACAACTGCTTGTTCCCCGCCGTCATGACGACCGCGCCGATGATCTGTGGACGGTCTGGAACGTGGTGCAGGAAAACGCCGTCAAGGGCGGATTACGCGGCATTGGCCGCGACGATCTGGGCAGACCGCGCCGCATGCAATCCCGAGCGGTGAACGGCATCAATCAGGACATCAAGCTCAACAAGGCACTTTGGCTGATCGGTAAGAAGATGGCGGCGCTGAAAGCTGCAAGGTGATTGTGCGAAGCATAAGCGCCGCCGGCACAAGGCGGCGCAACTTCCATGTTCGTCAGGACGACGAGAGCGGGCTGGTAACGCCGCAGCCTGTCCCGAGCCGCATCGAGCGGTCTGGGCCAGGTCGAAGAGGCCCCTGGCGCCCCACCCCTCGAAACTCCCCGCCCGCCCATTCTGCTCCTTGCGCTCATATATTTCCTCACTTTCCATTCAGGGTTGTCTTTAACTTGGCAGCCCCGTTCTTCGCAAGCTGATAAGACGCGTATCCGGGGTCGGAGCGATTGTGAAACGTCACGAAATCATAGAGACGATCGAATAGTCCCATCTTGGTAATGTCCCTCGATCCGCGCTACCATTTGGCAGTTTCTCTGCTCTGGACTTTGTGATCTATTCGCCCTGAGGGTTCCGGCTCTCGGCTCAGCGACCCGGACGGTGACGAGGCTAGGGTAATTTGGAAATAGCCCTAGCCTCCCTCGGCGGTTCGCGAGACATCGTCCTGACGCAGACTATCTGGTGCCAAGGACGTAGTCGGATGAGCTTTTCCAGACTAGTACGCCCCAGCCGAGAAATTCCAATATCCAGCGCCGATGATGCCGGCCAAGGGAGTGGAAGCCGATGAAGTCGCCGTAGGCGAAGGTGTCGGCCGACAAAATTACATGCTCAACAATGCCACTTTGCCGGATCCGAACCACGGCGATCGCTGAGAGCTCAACTTACCAAAACTTCGGACAAGCTCCGAAAGCATCCCCCAGATTGCGAAGAAACGGCCCATCCAGATCGCTCTTCAAGTGAGCTTCAAGGCGTATCGTTCCCTGTGAAATGATCGGCTCATGCAATTGAATTGTAATTTCAAAGCATGTTGCAGTTCGTTCGATGACAAAGCGGAAATATTCGCTCATGTCCAAAAGCTTGAGGATTTTAGGCTCTTTCGATGACAGATCGATCCTAAATTTATCCCACATGTCTGTATCGAACCAAACATCTGTCGCGAGGTAGGAAAAACATCCTGTGGAATGTTTTATACCCAACCGGACGCTCCAACGCGTTGATCGTTGATCGTTTGGATCGAGCTCTAGAAAGCCCATCTCCAAGGAAACGTTTTCCGAGTCAAAAGTTATATCAGTCATTTGTACAAAGCATGTTTGATCACAGGGAGAATGTCCGTCGGTCTTTTGCTGAAAATAATTTCCCATTGGCTGATCGGCGAGAAGATGACGGCGCTGAAAACCGCAAGGTGATTATGCGAAGCATAAGCGCCGCCGGCACAAGGCGGCGCAACTTCCGTGCTCGTCAGGACGACGAGAGCGGGCTGGTAACGCCGCAGCCTGTCCCGAGCCGCATCGAGCGGTCTGGGCCAGGTCGAAGAGGCCCCTGGCGCCCCACCCCTCGAAACTCCCCGCCCGCCCTTATGAAAACGGAGCACAACGAGCGGGGGCAGTCGGTCCCGCTAGTATATCGCCCCCTCCCGCAACAACCACCAATACTGCCTTTCCGATATTCACGGACTGAATTTTGTGAAGGTAATCGAAGGATAGACATCCGGCATGACGCTCCTCATAAGGTCGCGTTCGGCAGGTGTAGCTTCCGATCCCACTACGCGTGGGTTGCTGCGCGTTCCTGCGAGGCGGATGTACCCAGCGTCAACAATCTTCCCCTCGCCAATCGTGATGGCACCATCACCCTCAAATGGGTGGACATAGCTGAATGTTCTGCCGAAGAGTCCGTCCTCGTCCCCTCCCGCTTCGATAGTGATGTTTCCATAGCTGCAGTTCGCGTAGGTGATGACGTAGCGACCAGGGGCGACGGGCACGAACCATCTCGCGTACTTTTGCGCGGTCGCAGAGAACAACTGGCCGAGGACCAGTTTGTTTGGGTTTTGCAAGCGATACGCAGCCGCGGAACCGACAGAGACAGGTGACTCTGTCTCGTCTGGTTTTCCCGCATTGATCCTGCGCAGAGTGATGTAACCACCACAATTCACATCGCCCAACAGCGGCGAGTCCATCATTCGAACAAGAAGGAGGGAGCCCTTTTTGTTCTTGTTTGCCAAAATTTGTGAAGACCCTTCATGTTGCTGGGCAGCAATCTTGGCTGGATCCGGGGTCCCGGCGCATCCCGCCAAGAGGCCTGCAATTAAGCCTAATCCGACCGCGGCAACGAATTTTGCATTCATTCCGAAATCCTATTCAATGTAAAATGAGCCGTCGTAAAGGAACATCAGCAAAGGTGAGAAAATATTCGAGAACTCGTTGGGTTCCATTCTCATGGCATCGAGGATCGTAATCCCACGTGCCTCTGCAGCTTTCTCAACATAATTGATGACATCGGTGAGCGCGACCGGGAGCTGTGGACTCGCGGCCGCCCCATGAAGATGCCGAGCAAGTGCTTTCGCGTCTTCGTCCGATACGGCCTGACCGTCATTTGTATCGTATGCACCGTCCCATTCGCCGGGACCATTCCAGCCGACCGGGGCTATCGTGCCCGCCGGCGACCATCCAAAGGTCTGGGCGAGCGTTAGCATCACGGTCCAATGACGTGTGGTCAGCTTGATTGTTTTTCCTGCCTGATTTCTCAGATTTATAGCCATTTAAAGAAAACCTGTTGATCTATCACTCGCTAAACGAAATCCGGGCGTGGTACATTAGGCATGTTGTCGTAGGCCTTTATGATGGTCTCCAATGGAGTGAGCGCCTGGTCACGGTCCCAATAGACAATCTTCAACCAAGTGGCTGCGCGTAGATATTGGCCGCCGCCCAACCAGGGTCGTTCAAGATTGGCTTGCAGCATACGGCGTCCCGCCTCGAACAAATCATTCTGGTCAAACCGGCCGCGGGCGCGATGTAGGCAGAGAGCGTAGCCGAACTCACATGGTTTCAGCGTCTTCTTCAAAGAGAGAGGCTTCTCGCCGATCCAGTGCTCGTACATGTCGATGCCAGCCTCGAAACCGTCATCATGCTCACCACCCTGGTAAGCGAAGGCCATATAATCGTCTAATCCCGATTTGATGATCTCGTTTCGCGACCAGGGACGACCCTCGAAGCGCCAGGCGGCTTCTTCATAAACCCGGGCCTGATCCCAATGGCCTTCGTCATTCGACGCATCCTCCAACCAGGTTCCGATGGCACGAGCCCAATGAAGATCCCTGTGGTGAAAGTTTCGGTCGGCGCCAAAACGTTCGTCGGCAGCGATAGCTCGATCAAGCCAAAGATTTGAGCGATGAAGCACGGGCGCCAGGATTGTCTGGAGTCCTACTAACCAAGCACTAACAATATCTTCCAGGTCATACTGCGCAATATTGCCAATCGGCTTCTTGTCGTCGTATTCTTTATTTAAAAGTGATTTCAGCGCGGCCTGCTCTTCTTTCAGAAGGTTATTTCTTTTACGCAGAGGGTCGTAAAGCATCATTTATCCTAGCACGGGTTCCCGCCGCAGAAACGTACTCCCACGGAGTTTTTGGCATTTCCCGACCCGACTGTGTTGGTGGTGAAATTTCCCTGTTTCAAATTTTCCAACGCTTTATCTTTTAGCGCGTTAGGGAGATCGTCTACCGCATCTCGGGCCTGACGTAATGCATTTTTCAACGCATCGGAATTCACATCGAAAGTCGGGGAGGACTTAACTGTCGTATAGCCACTCCTAAACTTGTTGTCCCAAAGGAAGATATCCCCTGTGTTCATATCAATAGAGATGATGTCGGCGCCGTGCGTCCCCGCAGCATCACCATACCGCAGGACCTGCTGGCCTGGCAATTTTGCGACCTGGTTGGCGAGCTCGAGTTCGCCCACGTAACCGTTAATTTGGGAGTTGGCGATGTTAGGGTTCGTCGAATTCAGTTGTTTGGGAACATAGTCCATTCCCGCGATCGGCTCAGGCAAACGAGGATCAAGCGGCACCCCATTGCTCATGCGAATGGGCTGCGATTTCTCGACGGCCTGTTGCACCAGGGCCCGTTCCGTGGCGCTCAAGCTACCGAGCTTTGATGTTGCCGCGAAGCGGAGAACAGCCTCCGTGCCGACCACGCCCACGGTCACCACAATCACGCCTGCATCGAGATAGCGCTGGTAACGTTCAGCATCAGCTTCTGAATAGCCCGCTTTAATAAGCGACCAGACAAGGGCTGTCTTCGACTGTTTACCGGTGACCGCCTGTTGAGCGCTTGCAACTAGGGCATTGGCGCTTGCTGCGGCGCCGATCAAGCCGAGGGCACAAGCAACGCCGCCCGTTCCAATGCAGACGGCGCCACCGCCCACAACGCCGACTGTGTCGAGGAAGGCCTTTATGCCCCCCTCCGTCTGGCCAATCTCAACAAGCGCATCAGAAATTGCCTGATCGGGGTTAGTGCTGCCGGCCAGATGCCTTGCCAGGATTGCGTCGTAGTTGACGAGGGCGGATTCCTTGGCGGAAAATCCAAGCGCGCTTTGATAGATGCCAGAGCTGTCGAGGTCCTGCGTATTGGCAGCGTCCATCGCCGCACTGAACTGCTGAAGGTCCTTCATCATATCCCCGCATTGAGCGGACAACGGATCCTTTGAGCAGGTATCGATCAAAGTGAGTGTGTTGCTGCGCGACTTCTTCATGAAGCTGTCGTCGATGGCAGCGAGCGTGTTCAACTGCTCTTTTGTGCAGGACAGATTATTCTGGCACGCGACGAGCAGTTTTCTATTTTCGATTGCAGCTTTCAGGTCTCTGTCGTTGAGATAGTTGTACTGATAGTTTGCGGCTGCGTAGGCAGCTCCCTCACCACCGCCCGCGAACGCAGTGAGCCCTGCGACAAGGCTTGTCGCCACCAAATCTGCAAGTCTCTGGCTGTCAGCGCTATCCGACAGTCCTGCATCCTTCATGAGGCCAGCAACGAGCTGGTCGATATAAGGCGCTATGAGCGTCGATACGGCCCCTCCGAACGCTCCACGAATCGCACCAGGCACATCGTTAACTCCGCCTAGGATCGCGCCACCGAGCGCGTGCAGGGCCGCGCGTCCGACGCCGCCCTCGGCCCAAATCGCTGCATCTTCAGGATGGGGGCCGCTTGCGGCCTGCAACGCTAACCTATTGGCGATATCTGCTACGAGGCCCGCCATCGTCTTTTGGGCCTCCTGCAGATCGGCCTGGGTTTTGTATTGGTCACGCAGGATGTTCTGCAGATCCGGCAGGCCTGGCAGTGAGGTGTTTGTATTGTCGGTGTCACGCCGAATGGTGCCGAGATCCTGTGTCTGGTGTTCCGGATCAGTGATGGTGATGCCGATGTTCGGTCCGATGGCCGAATACGCCTTGCCGGTTTCCTTTTCGCCAGCCTTCACCGGCGGCGACAACGAGAGGCCGCTGGTGCCGATGGAGCCGCCGTAGGTTTCAGCCTTCCAGGACGAATGTGTGTCGATGTCGGTTACCGTCAGCGTGCCGGTATTGAACGTGTTACGGTCGGCTGGCGCCTCGCTGGTGATCAGGCCGCCGACGAGCGAGGTCTGACCGCTGACATCAACGTCAAGACCACCTGTTCCGGCATGGATGCCAGATTGCTCGGAGACAACGACGGCATCGCCCTTGGCCTTCTGCGTCACACCTGAGATACCGGAGGAGCCGAAGCCGATCTGGCCCGAGACATTGAGCTGATCCGCCTTCGCCTTGGCGGTGTCCACCTGACTTTCGATGGTCAGCGACTTCGCATCAACGGTGACCGAGTCACCGGTGACCGTCGCGCCCCTCAGTGCCAAATCGTTGGTCACAATGGCGACGTCACCGGTGCCATTGATATGAGTGTTGGTGTGGGTGAGCTCGGTGGTGCCAGAACCGCCCTTGCCGTACGAGCCGCTGGCGCCGACGCTGGCTTTGCAGCCAGTTTCCGTGGTGCAGCCGAGATTGACACCAACGCCTGCGTTCCAGGAGCTGTTCGTGTCGGCCGTTTCGGATGTTCCGGCGGCGGCATTGAGATTGATGTCGCCATTTTTTGCCGACAGGAAAATATCGCCTGCCTGAGGGTCGCCTGAGATTGTGGGCAGACCGAACTTGTCATAGCCGGCAATGATTTGCGCGCCGTCGCTTGTGATGGAGCCGTTCTCGGCCTCCAAAGCGACAGACCGACCGGCGCGAATGGTGGTGACGACAGGCGTCGAGGACGACGATGACGAACTACTTTCCTGGTGGCTGATACCGGCGTTGATGCCGATGGTAAAGGAAAGGCCCGTTCCGATTTTCGGGTCGGTGCTGGTCAGGCCGTCATAGACACCCTGAAGGTTTTTGATACCTTGATAGAAACTGAGGCCGGCAATTGCGCTGTTGGTCAGCCCGTTGACGCCGCCCGAGTCCGACAGGCGTTCTGCCCCGTTCATGATGCTCTGCGCTGCACTCCCCAACTGGCTGGAGACGCTGAGCGTCACGCCGGCGAAGGTTTTCTCGTGCACTTCCTGATAATTGGAGACGTCGTTGGCCGACAATAGATTGATATCGTTGGCGGCGATCACGCTGACGTCGCGCTCGGCCGAGGCCTGCGCGGCCTGCAGGTTGACGTTGTTGCCGGCGGAGATGTTGAGGTCGCGGCCGGCGGACAGCGCCGACGCTGCATTGGTGTCGGCCTGCTGCGCCGAGCCGTCCTTAGTCGTCTGCGCGCCGATGCCGACCGAGAAGCCACCGTTGCCGGCGGAGAAGGACAGGCCGAAGCCGGACTTCTTGTCCTCTTTCGATTCCGAGAAACTTTCCGCGCCCGGCGTCACGTTGACGTCGCGTGCCGCCGACAGGTTGATGTCGCGCTCGGCGTCGACCGAGGAGCCCATGATATTGAGGTCGGTCTTACGTGCCGTGAGGTTGACGTCCTCGCCGGCCGAAAGCGCCGAACCAACATTGAAGGTCGAGGATTGCGCGCCGTTCTTCTCATGGCTGCCGTAGATCGACAGGAAACCGCCGCCGGAGCCGACGCCGATGCCGGATTTCTTGCTCTGGCGCTCGACTTCATGCGCCTCCTGCGCGCCGATGACTGAAACGCTGTCGGCTGTGACGTTGATCGAGCCGTCGGCATCGACCGTCGAACCGGCGATGACGGCCGCCTTGCCGGCGTCGAGATTGACGTCGCCGCTGGCGCTCAGCTGCGAGCCGACCATCTCTTCGTTATAGGCATCGTACTTGCTGCTGCCCTTCGACAGGAACCCGCTGCGCTTGCCGCTGTCGTGTTTGGTCTCGGTATCTTTACCCGAGGTGACGATGAGGTTGCCGCCGGCCTTGATGTTGAGATCGGCATTATGGTCCTCGTCGCCAGCCGTTACGTTTGAGGCCGAGATGACCGTATCCTTGCCGGATTCGATATCGACGCCGCCACCGCCAGTGATGGCGGAGCCGACGGCCGTCGTCGTTTCCAGATGCGTGGTCGTCTTCTCGCTCGTGCCGAGGAAACCGCCCTTGCTGCTGAGCTTGGTGTCGAGGGTCGCGGTGTCGGTGGCTTCGGCGATCGTCACGTCGCCGTCGGCCTTGAGAGCGACCTTGCCGTCGGCGGCAAGCTTGCTGCCGACAATGTTGAGATCGTGATCGCCGCTGCCGTTGCCCGCTTTCACCGAGAGATCGCCGCCAGCCGATATCTCCGAGCCGACATGGGTGATCGACGAGGCGGACTTCTTGCCGAAGGTGGATGCCGATTGCTCCTGGGCGGCGGTGATATTGATATCGTCGCCGGCGGCAAGCGCGACATTGCCCTTGGCCTCGACGGAGGAGCCGGAGAGCAGGATGTCGTCTCCGGCCTTGATCGTCGCATTCGTGCCGGCGGAAAGCTGCGATTGCTGCTGGTCGGTGGAAAGCGTCCTGGTGTAACCGGACTGGTTGTTGCGGGCGACATCGGCCGAGACCACGGCCACAGAGCCCTTGTCGGCCGTCACATCGAGCGTCGTTCCCGCCTTGGCGGAACTGCCGATGACATTGACATTGTCGGTTGCCTTGATCGTCAGGGCTCCGCCGCTGGCGATCTGGCTGCCGGTGGCATTTTGCTGGCCTGCATTGTCGACCTTGGCCGCCGCGAGCGTGACATTGGTACCGGTGAGCTGGGCGGAGCCGCCGGCGTTCACCTTGACGCCCTTCAGCGCCAGATCGCCGCTGCCGCCGGCAAGCTGCACGTCGCCCGATGCCGTCACACCGGCATTGGTGTTGACCATGTTCTGACCGCCGATCGTCATGGTCTGGGCGGCCAGCGTAATACCATTGGTGGCGTTGAGTACCGTGTCGCCGCGCGACAGGAACGTGCCGCTGCCCTGAATGGTCTTGCCGGTGACAAGCCCGCCGGCGGATGCGATCAGGCCGGAATTATCGAGATTGCCGACAGTCATGTCGACCGAGCCGCCCGCCATGGCTGCGCCGGCGCCGGTCAGCTTCTGCCGGTCGGCGACCGCGACGTAGACGACGGGCGCAAGCACCTGGACGCCGTCGACAGTCTGCCACTGGTAGAGGACGATCGACTCGGTCAGCGCCGCCGCCTGCTCAGGCGTGAGACCCTGGCCAACGACCAGGTGGTGCTTCGCGGCATAGTCGGCGCCATTGTCGAGCAGCGTCTTCATCTGCTCGATGGCGCTGTTGCCGGCAATGAAGGTGCTTCTGCCGAGGCCTTCGCCGACGAGCTGCCGCAACTGCGTGTCGATCAGCTGGTTCTCGAAATAGGCATCGCCCAGGAACGGAACCGTCGTCTCCGGCTGATAACCGATCTTGCCCATGAAATAGGCGGAGCCGTAGAAGGTGCCGACATCAAGAAACTTGGCGCGGGTTTCGAACAGGAATGTCTGTCCCGGGATCGGGTCGCCGAAACCGCCCGAGCGCGGATTGGTCGAGGCGACAAGGGTGGTGCCGAGGCCCGAGTTGACGTTGAAGAGGGTGCCGCCGGCCGTCAGGCCGGAGAGCGCCGACAACGGATCGCCGGGATTGCTTGCGGCCGCGACGCTGGCGCCGCCGGCCATCGAGCCGGCTGCCGACGTATTGTTGACGCTGCCGAAATCGACGGAGAGCGCCCCGTGCGCCTTGATATTGGCCGATACGCCGCCGATCGCCTGGACGGAGCTGACGATCGTCGTGCCGTTGGCGATGTTCTTCAAGGGATTGGCGTTGCCGTTGGCATCATAGGCGGTGCAGGCGCCCTGGGCGCTGCAGGTCGTCGTCGTCGTGCGGAAAAGGGTGACGCCGGTGTTGGTCAGCGTCGAGCCCTTCAGCGTTGCGTCGCCGCCGGCCTCGATCGAACTGTAGGCATTGGTGAGATTGGTGGCGTCGATGGTGAGATCACCACTCGCCCGGATCGTCGCTTCCGGGCTCAGCGTGCCGATCAGCCGATCCTCGTAGACCGACTGGCTGAGATGAGACGACCAGTCCCATGAATAGGTGGTGCTTTCGTCCGAGCCGCTGAAATTCACCTCGTCGACGATGAAATAGCGCGACGGATTGTTGGGATCGGCAACCGGATTGCCGTTCGCATCCCGCGGCACGCGGGCCCTGATCCAGTCGATGATCGGCGTGACCTTCTCGGGGCCGTCGGCCGAGATCCAGGTCCATGCGCGATAGGTCGTGCCGTCGGCAAGCGTCGCCTTCGACCAGAGCAGCGGCTCATAATCCTGCCACAAGCCCGGATCGACGCCGGCATAGAGCTGGAACATATTCTGATCTGCGGTCTCGAGATAGCCGAAAGGCAGGCCGGCGGCGGCGGGGTTCAGCGTGAAGCCGGTCAGGACGCCGGAGGAAATCAGTGTCCCGGTCGTCCATTGCGGCGTGGCGGTCCGCTTGTTGACCAGGTTGCCGGTCAGGATGGACATGTCGTTTCCGGCCTGGATGAGGCCGGAAATATTGGTGACCTCAGTACTTCTCTGCGCCGATGTGACGCCTGCAATCTTGAGGTC